>NZ_CP042345.1:2820000-3118872 GCF_007954425.1 Novosphingobium ginsenosidimutans
TCTCCTTGCCAGTCTTTCGGCGCGCGGTGCGGAGGTCACGCAGGTCGAGCCAGCCACCGGCTTCGCCGAGGAGCAGCCGTTTCCCGGGCGCGGCTTTGACCTGATTGCGAGCTTCGGGACGCTCGATACGGTCAACGACCTGCCCGGTGCGCTGATTCATATCCGCAACGCGCTGGCCCCAGGCGGACTGGCAATCGCCAGCTTTGTTGGCGCTGGCAGCTTGCCCGCGCTTCGCGCCGCGATGCTGGCTGCGGATGGTGATCGCCCCGCCCCAAGGCTCCATCCCACGGTCGATGTCCGGGCTGGTGGCCAGCTACTGCAGCGCGCCGGTTGGGCCGATCCGGTGGTGGACAGTCGCCCGCTCGCTGTTCGGTTCAGTAGTCTGAAAAGCCTGTTGGCAGACCTGCGGACGCAGGGTCTGACCAATGTGCTTTCTCAATCCGGACCGATCCTTACCCGTAAGCAATATTCAATTGTAAACGAGCAGTTTGGCACCGGAACCGTTGAGCGTTTCGAGATCTTGACGCTCAGCGGCTGGCGGCGTTAAGGGCAGCCTGCGCTGCCGCCAAGCGCGCAATCGGCACCCGGTAGGGCGAAGCGCTGACGTAATCGAGGCCAACCTTTTCGCAGAAAGCGATCGAGGCCGGATCACCGCCATGTTCGCCGCAGATGCCCAGCTTCAGGTCACCACGGGTCTGGCGACCCCGCTCGGCCGCCAGTTCGACCAGTTGACCGACACCCTCGATATCCAGGCTGACGAAGGGATCGCGCGGATAGATGCCCTGCTCGACGTAAGGGGTCAGGAAGCGCGCCGCGTCGTCCCGCGAGACGCCCAGAGTTGTTTGCGTCAGGTCATTGGTGCCGAATGAGAAGAACGTCGCATCCTCGGCAATCTCACCGGCCATCAAGGCGGCGCGCGGCAGCTCGATCATCGTCCCGACCAGATAGTCGATCCGCCGGCCTTGCTCGGCAAAGACGGCTTCCGCAGTGCGGTCGACCAGGGCCTTGAGGATCGTCAGCTCCTTGCGGGTGGCAACCAGGGGGATCATCACTTCAGGCACCGGCGCATCACCGCTTTCGGCGGCAACCGCACAGGCCGCTTCGAAGATCGCGCGGGCCTGCATCTCGTAGATCTCAGGGAAAGTGATCCCCAGGCGGCAGCCACGGTGGCCCAGCATCGGATTGAACTCATGGAGCTCGCCCGCCCGGCGCTTCAGCGTATCCACGCCGATGCCGATCGCTTCGGACAGTTCGGTAAAGTCCGCTTCGCTGTGCGGCAGGAACTCGTGCAGCGGCGGATCGAGCAGACGGATCGTCACCGGCAGGCCGGCCATGACCGCAAAGATCGCCTGGAAATCGGCGCGCTGCTCGGGCAGCAGCTTGGCAAGCGCAGCGCGGCGGCCGGCCTCGTCTTCGGCCAGGATCATCTGGCGCACGGCTGAGATGCGCGTGGCGTCGAAGAACATGTGCTCGGTCCGGCACAGGCCAATGCCCTCGGCCCCGAACTGGCGCGCCATGCGGCAGTCATCGGGCGTTTCGGCGTTGGTACGGACCTTCATCCGGCGGTGGCGATCCGCCCAGGCCATCAGCGTGCCAAAATCGCCGACCAGTTCCGGCTCGATGGTCGGGACCTTGCCAGCCATGACATCGCCATTGGCGCCATCGAGGGTAATGATGTCGCCTTCCTTGAGCTCGCGCTGCCCGATCTTGAGCGTACGACTGGCCATGTCGATCGACACAGCCGAAGCGCCTGAAACGCAAGGCCGACCCATCCCGCGCGCGACCACGGCGGCGTGCGACGTCATGCCGCCGCGCGCTGTCAGGATGCCCTTGGCGGCATGCATGCCGTGGATATCCTCCGGGCTGGTTTCGACCCGGACCAGGATCACGGCCTCGCCGCGTTCGGCGCGCTTTTCCGCCGTATCGGCATCAAGAACGATTGCGCCAGAGGCTGCACCCGGGCTGGCTGGCAAGCCGCGGGCGAGCACGTCGCGCGTCGCCGACGGATCAAGCGTCGGGTGGAGCAACTGGTCGAGCGCCATCGGATCGACGCGCTTGATGGCTGTGGCTTCGTCAATCAGCCCCTCGGCGACCATGTCGACCGCCATCTTCAGCGCGGCCTTGGCGGTGCGCTTGCCCGATCGGGTCTGGAGCATCCACAGCTTGCCGCGTTCCACGGTAAACTCGATGTCCTGCATATCGCGGTAATGCTTCTCAAGCAGTTCGAAGACCCCCGCGAGTTTGGCATAGGCCGCCGGCATCGCCTCTTCCATGCTAAGTGGCTTGGCCCCGGCACGCTCGCGCGCTGCCTTGGTCAGGTACTGCGGCGTGCGAATGCCGGCGACAACGTCCTCACCCTGGGCATTGACCAGCCATTCCCCGTAATAGGCCTTCTCGCCGGTTGCCGGGTCGCGCGTGAAAGCAACGCCGGTTGCACTGGTATCGCCCATATTGCCGAAGACCATGGCCTGGACGTTGACCGCCGTGCCCCAGTCACCCGGAATGTCATTGAGGCGCCGATAGACCTTGGCCCGGTCTGAATCCCAGCTGTCGAACACCGCCCGGATCGCGCCCCACAGCTGTTCGTGCGGGTCCTGCGGGAAGGAGCGACCCAGCTCGCTCTCCACGATGCCCTTGTATTCCCGCACCAGCGCCTGCCAGTGCGGAGCCTCCATCTCAACATCGGCATAAAAGCCGTTGTCTTCCTTGGCGATTTCCAGCGCATCCTCGAACAGGTGGTGATCGAGCCCGAGCACGACGTCAGAGTACATTTGGATGAAGCGGCGGTAGGAGTCCCAGGCAAAGCGCGGGTCGCCAGATGACGTCGCCAGCCCCTCCACCGTGGCGTCATTGAGGCCCAGGTTGAGCACCGTGTCCATCATGCCCGGCATCGAAACCCGCGCACCCGAACGGACCGAAACCAGCAGCGGATCGGCAGGATCGCCAAACTTCTTGCCGACGGCGGCCTCGATGTGGGCGAGCGCGGCCTGGACTTCGGCCTTCAGGCTCTCCGAAAAGTCGCCGCCTTCGGCCAGGTAACGGACGCATTCCTCGGTCGTGATCGTGAAGCCCGGTGGCACCGGCAGTCCGATGCCCGCCATTTCGGCCAGGTTGGCGCCCTTGCCCCCAACAATGGTCTTGTCGCGGCTGCGGGCGCTATCGTCGCGGGCACCGCCGCCGAAGGTATAGACTTGCTTGTTCACGTTTCCAGTCTCTTCCCTGAACTTGCAGGTTGACACAGTTGACACTGTGTCCGCTTCTTCCAACAAACGATTTCTGGTGCATTTCCAAGGAAACACATCCGAAATCCGGGCAGTTCGGCAGCGGGATGCGGAAAATTGTCCGGTTACGCTACCCTTCGATCCTCGAGAAATCGGCGACGCCGTGCACCGCATCACGCAGCCGCGCCAGTAGCGTCAGTCGGAATGCTCGCTTGGCGGGATCGGCATCGTTCACGGTCACCTCGTCGAAAAATGCATCGATCGGCGCACGCAAAGTAGCCAGCGCTGCCATGGCCCCGGCAAAGTCCTCTGCCGCCACGGCAGCGGCAGCAGTCGGCCCGGCTGCCTCGAGCGCATCGATCAACGCCTTCTCCGCTTGTTCGGGCGTGTAGGAAAGTTCTTTCTGGACGGCGATCCGCTCACGCATGGCATGGGCGACATCGGGATCGTCGACCATGGCAAAGGGATCTTCCTCACCATCGCGAGGGATGCGGGTGCCATTGCCACCCTCGCCCCAATTTTCCTTCTTGAGGATATTGGCGGCGCGCTTGTAGCCAGCGAGCAGGTTGGCGCCATCCTCGGTCCCAACAAAGGCCTGAAGCGCGTGGACCCGGGCCAGCAGGCGGACCAGATCATCCTCGCCGCCGAGCGCGAAGACTGCGTCGATCAAGTCGTGGCGTACGCCGGCTTCGCGCTGCTGGACCTTGAGGCGGTCGGCGAAGAAGGCGAGGACATCACCTTCGCCAACGCCAAAACGCAGGCCATTTGTGGTGATAATCTGGATGATACCCAGCGCCGCACGCCGCAGGGCGAAGGGATCCTTCGAACCAGTCGGCTTCTCATCGATACCGAAGAAGCTGCGGATGGTATCCAGCTTATCCGCCAGCGCCACCGCCACAGTCACCGGCGAAGTCGGCACCTCATCGCCCTGTCCTACTGGCTTGTAGTGATCGCGGATCGCGTCGGCGACGGCATCGCTTAGGCCCTCAGCGCGGGCGTAGTAGCCGCCCATCAGGCCCTGGAGTTCGGGGAATTCGCCGACCATTTCGGTGACAAGATCGGCCTTGCACAGCCGGGCGGCGCGTTCGGCATCGTCGGCGCTGGCGCCCTTGACGATCCCTTCCTCCACCAGCCAGCGCGCCAGCTTGGCGACCCGTTCGACCTTGTCGGCAACCGTGCCGAGCTTTTCGTGGAAGGTGATCTGCTCCAGCTTCCTGGCATGGTCGGACAGCGCGGTCTTGCGGTCCTGCTCCCAGAAAAAGCGAGCGTCGGACAGGCGCGCGGCGAGGACCTTGCGGTTGCCGGCCACAATCGCCGCGCCGCCATCGGCCGCCGCGATATTGGCGGTGCAGACGAAGGCATTGGCCAGCTTGCCCGCCGTATCCTCGCAGACGAAGTACTTCTGGTTGGTCCGCGCGGTCAGCTGGATCACTTCGGGCGGCACTTCGAGGAACTGTTCGTCGAAGCGGCCGAGCAGCGGGACTGGACATTCGGTCAGGCCGGCATTCTCGATCACAAGGCCTTCGTCCTCGACCAGCTTGAGGCCCGCAGCAGCGGCGGCTTCGCCGGCCTTGCTGCGGATCAGGTCCTGGCGCTCGACATGGTCAACGATGACATGGGCGGCGCGCAGCTTGGCGGCGTAGTCATCGACGCCATCCACGCTGATCTCGCCGCTCGAATGGAAGCGGTGCCCCTTGGTCAGGCGCCCGGCCTTGATCCTGCCGACCTCGCAATCGACGACCTGCCCGTCGAACAGCGCGACGATGGCCGAAAGCGGGCGCACCCAGCGCAGGCTTTCGGTGCTGATCGAGGCCGCACCCCAACGCTGGCTCTTGGGCCAGGGAAAGGCGCGGACGATCGCCGGGATCGCTTCGGCGAGGACTTCGGCGGTGGCGCGGCCGGGCTTCTCCGTGATCGCGAACAGCACGCCATCGCGTTCGGTCAGCTGGTCTTCGGTCAGCCCGGTCTTGCGCAGGAAGCCTTCCAGCGCCTGCGGCGGCGCGCCGACGCGGGGGCCCTTCACTTCTTCCGAGACCGCCGCCGTCGCCGCCGGCAGGCCGCGCGCGATCAGCGCTAGGCGGCGCGGGGTTGACCAGACGGTGACTTCGCCGACGGCAACGCCGGCCGCATCCATTTCCTTGCGGAACAGCTTTTCCAGGTCAGCGCGTGCGCCGGCCTGCATCCGGGCCGGGATTTCCTCGGAGCGGAGCTCAAGCAGGAAGTCGCTCATACGGTCCACCCCGGGTACTTCGCTTCCCATTCGGCCTTGTTCTTCTCGATCCAGGCCTGGCACGATCCCTTGGCAAGATCGCGGACCCGGCCGATGTAGCTGGCGCGTTCCTGGACCGAGATCACGCCGCGCGCCTGGAGCAGGTTGAACAAGTGGCTGGCCTCGATCGCCTGGTCATAGGCGGCCAGCGGCACCTGCGCGGCGATGCAGCGCTGGCATTCGGCCTCGGCGTACTGGAATCCCTTGAACAGCTGCTCGGTATCGGCGACTTCGAAATTGTACTTCGAGTGTTCCTGCTCGTTCTTGAGGAACACGTCGCCATAGCTCACGCCCTCGGCATTGAAGGCCAGGTCATAGACGTTGTCGACGCCCTGGATATACATGGCCAGGCGCTCAAGCCCATAGGTCAGCTCGCCCGCCACCGGCTTGCAATCGAACCCGCCGACCTGCTGGAAATAGGTGAACTGGGTCACTTCCATCCCATCACACCAGACTTCCCAGCCCAGGCCCCAGGCGCCCAGCGTGGGGCTTTCCCAGTCATCCTCGACAAAGCGGATGTCGTGCGCCAGCGGATCGACGCCGATTTCGGCCAGTGACTGCAGATAGAGTTCCTGCAGGTTCGCCGGGTTCGGCTTCAGGATCACCTGATACTGGTAATAGTGCTGCAGCCGGTTCGGGTTTTCACCATAGCGGCCATCGGTCGGTCGGCGGCTCGGCTGGACATAGGCGGCCTTCCACGGCTCTGGCCCCAGCGCGCGCAGGGTGGTGGCGGGGTGGAAGGTGCCTGCCCCCATGCGCATGTCATAGGGCTGCAGGATCAGGCAGCCCTGCGCGCTCCAGAACGCGTGGAGCCGCAGGATCATCTCCTGGAACGAAAGCGGGCGGGCATTGTCCGTCATGGCCGAGGCCTTTGGCGGATGGGCCGTTTCGGGTCAACCGGCGAGGCAAGGTTCCACTACGCGAGATCGTTCATCGACGCGCCCGGTTCTTGCGCTATATCGCAGGCATGATCGGACGTTTCCTGGCTCCCCTCGCTCTGCTGCTTTCGACCGCCGCCCCCGCCCAGCAATCGCTGCCAACCGAGCAGCCGGTTGTGGCGGAGCCCGTGCCGGCCGAGGTCCACCCCGCGCTATGGCGGGTGGCGGACGAAGACACGACCATCTACCTGTTCGGCACAATCCACCTGCTGCCGCAGGGTCTGAACTGGTTCCAGGGGCCTCTAGCAGATGCCTTTGCCAAGGCCGACGAGCTAGTAACCGAGATTCCCGAGATCGATCCGCAAACCGGCCAGGCCGTACTGCTGAAACGCGGCATCCTGCCCGCCGGGCAGAGCCTGCGTGACCAGATGTCACCCAAGCAGCGCACGCAGTTTGAAAAAACACTGGGCAATTATGGCATGCCGCTTGCCGCATTTGACCGGTTCAAGCCTTGGTATGCCGCCGTGGTCCTTTCCACCCTGCCACTGCAGCGCAAGGGCTATTCGCTGGCCAATGGGGTTGAGGCCGACCTGGCCAACCGAAACCTAGAGCTAAAACGGCCGCGGATTGGGCTGGAGACGCTCGACTACCAGCTTGGCCTGTTCGATGCATTTCCAGCCAAGGTCCAGCGCCGCTACCTGTTCGAGGTAATCGCTGCCCTGCCCGAGATCGATAAGGACGTCGGCGAAATGGTCGAGGCCTGGCGCGTTGGCGATGCCGCCAAGCTTGCCACCTTGATGAATGCCGATCAGGACGATCCCGCCATGGTCAAAGCCCTGCTGACCAACCGCAACAAGGCCTGGGCCCAGTGGATCAAGGCGCGGCTGGCGCGGCCGGGGGTGGCCTTCATCGCAGTCGGCGCGGGCCATCTGGGCGGCAAGGGTTCGGTCCAGGACCAGCTTCAGGCGCTTGGGGTCAAGTCTTCCCGTGTCCAATAGGCTGATTGCGGCACTGCTGGCGCTGCTGTTGGCGGCCTGCCAGCAAAAGGAACAAGCCCGCCCCGCGCTGTGGCAGCTCGATGGTCCCAATGGCGAACGGGCCTGGCTGCTCGGCACAATCCATGCCCTGCCCAACCCGATCAGCCTCGATAGCCCAGCCTTTGACCGCGCGACTGCCGAGGCGACTGGATTGGTCGTCGAAGTCGCCGCGCTCGACGATGACAAGCGCACCGCGCTGGCCTTTCATAGTCTGTCCGCAGTTGCGGCCGCCCCGCCGATCACCGCCCGCGCCAGCGAACTTGACCGCCCGGTGCTGTTGAAGCTGCTGACCGAGGCAAAGATCCCGGCCGACAGCTTCAACCAGATGGACACCTGGGCAGCGGCGCTTATGCTCGGACAGGCCGTCTCGGCTCGCAGCGGCGACGACAGCGGCAATGGCGCTGACCGGCTTGTCCTGAAGGAGATGAAGGGCAAACCGCTGGCCGAGTTCGAAGGCGCCGAGCGACAGCTCGCGATCTTCGATGCCCTGCCCGAAGCGGAGCAGCGCGACTTGCTTTCCGCCGTGATCCGCTCAGCTTCCACCGCGCGCGAAGACGGCCGCAAGCTCCAGCAAGCCTGGCTGCGCGGCGATGCGGCGGCATTGGCTGCACTTGATCACCAGGGCCTGCTGGCCGATCCGGAACTGCGCGAGGCCCTGCTGGTCCGGCGCAACGAGGCCTGGATCGCGCAGCTGCTGCCCATGCTGAGGCGCGGAGAGAAGCCGCTGGTGGCCGTCGGCACACTCCATCTGGTTGGGCAGGACGGCCTCGTTACCAGGCTCGAAGCGCAGGGTTTCAGGGTCACCCGGCTGCAATAGCCTTGCTTTCCTGCCGCTTTGCCGCTAACGGCGCGCGCTTCCCGTTATGGTCATCCCTGGAGGCGTGACGGAGAAGAACTGTAATCCAGAGTTTTGAAAGGCAATGCAATGAGCGATACGCTGCACCTGCCGGCCGAGACGCGCGAACGGGCTGGCAAGGGAGCCTCCCGTGATCTGCGTCGTAATGGCCGCGTCCCCGCCGTAGTTTACGGCAACAACGAAGAGCCGCTGGCGATCCACGTCGAAGAAAAGCTGCTGGTCAAGCAGCTCGGCACGGGTCACTTCTTCAACTCGATCGTCGAAGTTGAAGTTGGCGGCAAGACCGTGCGTACGCTCCCCAAGGACGTTGCCTTCCACCCCGTCAGCGATCGTCCGATCCACGCTGACTTCCTGCGCGTTTCGAAGGACCACAAGGTCCACGTCAACGTGCCGGTCCACTTCGCCAACGAAGAAGCCTCGCCGGGCCTGAAGCGCGGCGGCGTGCTCAACATCGTGCTGCACGATCTTGACGTGGTCTGCTCGCCCGACAACATCCCGGACGAAGTCGTCATCGACGTCACCGGCCTCGAAGTCGGTGCTTCGATCCACATCCACGATGTCAAGCTGCCGGTCGGCGTTACCGCTGCCCATGCCGATCGTGATGACACCGTCGCCACCATCGTTGCCCCTTCGGGCCTGCGCAGTGAGGAAGGCGACAACGCCAAGACCGAAGCGGCTTCCTAAGCCCTTCAGGTTGACCGGGGCGGCCTTGCTGTCCCACACAGGCCGGGCCGCAGCGATGCGGCCCGGCTTCGTTTTGCCAGGTATTTCTTTGGAGGAATGACGTGCAGCTCTGGGTCGGCCTTGGCAATCCGGGACCGCAATATGCCCTGCACCGGCACAATGTCGGCTTCATGGCACTCGACACCATTGCCGAGGTCCATGGCTTTGGTCCGGAAGCCAAGAAGTTCCAGGGCTGGCTGCGTGAGGGGCGGATCGGCGGACTGAAGGTCCTGCTTCTGAAGCCGGCAACCTTCATGAATGAAAGCGGCCGCTCGGTCAGCGAAGCGCTGCGCTTCTACAAGCTGGGCGTGGATGCCCTGACGGTATTCCATGACGAGCTCGACCTGGCTCCGTTCAAGGTCAAGGTCCGACAGGGTGGCGGCCTCGCCGGACACAACGGCCTGCGTTCGATCGACCAGCACCTTGGCCCGGACTTTCGCCGGGTACGGATCGGGATCGGCCACCCTGGACATAAAGACCGGGTGACCGGTCATGTCCTTGGCAACTACGCGAAGGCCGAACAGGATGACCTGGCTGCCATGCTGGGCGGCATCGCCGCGGAGGCCGAATGGCTGGCCCGCGGTGACGATGCCCGCTTCATGAGCGACCTGGCGCTGCGCATGCAGGATTAGGCGCCATGCAGCGCGTGCTCGTCATAGGCTCGCCCGGTGCGGGCAAATCGACCCTGTCGCACGCGCTGGCCGCGCGAACGGGACTACCACTTCATCACCTCGACAAGCTGTTCTGGCTGCCCGGCTGGGTCGAGCGCGACCGCGGAAAGGGTCGCGCCGAGCTTGCCGAGGTTCTGGCCAGTGAGCGCTGGATCATCGATGGCAATTATGGCTCGACCTTGCCGATGCGGCTTGCCCGGGCCGATACCGTGGTCTGGCTGGACTATCCAACCTGGCTTTGCCTGGGCCGGGTGTTCAAACGCTGGTGGCAATACCGCGGCAGAGCGCGGCCCGACATGACCGAGGGCTGCCCGGAGAACCTCAATCTTGAGTTCCTGCTCTATGTGCTGAACTTCCGCAGGGCTTGGCAGCATCGCAACGCGGCGGCGCTGCAGCAGTTCAACGGCCAGGTGCTGCGCTTCGAAAACTCGCGCCTTGCCGCCGAATGGCTCGGTCAGTTGACGTAAGTTGCCAAAGCAAGGTCGAGCGCAAAAATCGCTGCCGCCACGGCGCTGGCCAGGGCTGCCCGGCGGTTGCGAATGCCATTGCGGTTGATCGCCACGATCACGCGGTTGAGATCGTGGTAATCGAAGGTTTCATGGGGTGTGACCCGGTGGATCAGCTGGTTGCTGGCCTTGTACCAGAACCAGGCAGCGACAGCTGAGGCCATGACAGCCGAGAAATCGAGCACATAGCCCAGAATGATCAGCATCGTTAACGCCTCCCTTTGGCCGGGGGGCTATTGCCCCTGACCGGCTAGCGGTAGCAAATGGGACCAACCCAAACGATTTCAAGGCAGTCCACGATTAGCTGGAAGCTGTCGGTTTCACTTACAAACCTAACACCTCACATCGGTCGTTAACCACCGGCCTCCCCTGCGTTCCTGAACTGGCACGGCGATTGCGTTACTTGCCGTCAACCATTCGTTTGCAGGGGGTTTCCATGCGCATTGCCCGTCAGATCTCGTCGCTGGCCGTTACCGCCTGCCTGACGTTTGCCAGTGCACCGGCCCTTGCCGATGCGATCACGCTTGGCGCGGGCGACGTTGGTTCAAGCTATGACTTTGCTTTCGACGGTTACTCGGGCGGCACCACTGTCACTGGACTGACCTCGACCGCAAAGCTCACGCTGACGGGCGTTACGTCGAACAGCTACACCTTCAGCTACAGCCTGACGAACACCACCAGCGATCCGGTCAATTCGCGGCTGTCAGGCTTTGCCTTCAACACTGATCCCAATATCTCGAGTGCCAGTTCGACTGGGGCGTTCAGCTACACGACCGTCGGCGGCAGCTACCCAAATGGGATCGGCAGCGTCGACGTTTGCTTCAAGGCCGCCTCGACCGGCGCGTGCGCGGGTGGTGGCAGCGGCGGGCTGCTCGACGGCCAGAATGGCACCGGCAGCTTCACGCTGAACTTTGCACAGCCGCTGACCTCGCTGACGCTAAGCGACTTCTTTGTGCGGTATCAGTCGATCACCGGCGCGGGCAACATTACCTCGGGCAGCGGCACTGGCACACTGACAACTTCCGGCGGCAGCACCAGCACGGGCGGCACGCCAGTTCCGGAACCGGGCATGGTTGGTCTGCTTGGCGCGGCGCTTGCCGGCGTGGCCTTTGCCCGCCGCCGTCGCTGCCAGCAGCAGTTGGCGCTGGCCTAAAGCTTAGCTCCCGGTGCGCGTGGCTTCGGCCAGGTGCATCTGGATAGTCTTGTTCTGGGGCGCCTGTTCCGCGGCACGGCGGAGCAGGCGTTTCGCATTTTCAAGGTCCTGTCCGGCCCGGAACCGTACCCATCCCGCAGTGTCGAGTACCGAGGCATTGTCGGGCGCGCGCCTGAGCGCCTGATCGGCAAAGCTGCGGGCCTTGTCGTGGTTGCCGAGCATGGACTGGGCATAGGCCATGTTGTTCAGGACCAGCACGTTGCCGCCCTTGGTTGAGGCCAGGATCCGGTCGTAAGCGATTGCTGCCTTGGCCCAGTCACCGCGTTGAATTGCTGCGTCGGCTTCGGCCAGATCGGCCCCGACCACTTGCAGTAACGGGCTTTTTGCTCGCCGTTCATAGTCTGCCGCACGCGGATCACCGGCAACCTTGGCAGCCCGCGCCATCGCAGCAAGCTCTTCCGGCCGCGCCTGGACTGAATCGGCAATCGCCTGAAGCGCGGCCATCGCCCCCTTGGGATCATTGCTGGCAAGCCGTGCCTCGGCCAGCAACAGCGCGACCTTACGGTTGCCAGGCTGGACTCGCGCGATCGGGGTCAGCTGCGCTGCGGCCAGTTCGCTGCGATCGAGTTTCACCAGCGCCTGCGCATAGAGCACCCGCAGCGGATCGACCGCTGGCAGTTCCGCCTCGAGCGGCTGGACGATCGAGCGGACCAGTTCCCAGTTCTGCATCGCCACGCCGGCCCGCGCGCGCAGGTAGGCCACCTGGAGATTGCGCGGCGCCAGCTCGGCGGCCTTGTCGGCCACTGTGAGCATGTCCTTGAACCGGCCGAGATCGCCCAGGGCTGCGGCCTGCCCGTTGAGCGCGGCCAGACTCGTTGGATAGCGCTTAGCCGCCAAGCTGTAGGTATCGAGCGCCGCCTTGAGATCACCCCTCACCAGGGCAATCTGGCCCTGGATCAGCAGGGTATCGATTTTCTGGGGGGCAAGCGCGGCGGCCTTTTGGGCCAGGTCGCTCGCACCGGCAATGTCCCGTTCCATCAGCCGCAGGCGCGCCATGTCGGCATAGGCCCGGGCGTTGTCACCTACAGCAACGGCCTTGGCGAAGAAGCCCGCCGCTGCGCCGGTATCGCCATCCTGGATCGCAACCAGGCCGCGCAGGCGGTCCGCTTCGGAACTGGTCGCCCTGCCTAGCGCATCGCGCGCCACTTGCGGGGCATTGCGCAGCAAGGCTGCTTCGGCGGTCAGCTCGGCCTGGCTGGGAACGCCGCCGACTTCCGCCAGCTTCTGCAAGGCCGCGCCCGCGCCGGCTCCATCGCCCAGCGCCAGCAGGGTCTGCGCCTGGAGCAGCAAGAGGTCCTTGTTCCCCGGCATGGCCTCAAGCGCCGAAGCCGCGAGAATTCGGGCCTTGGCATAGTCGTTGGCAGCAAAGGCAGCCCGCGCATCGGCAGCCTGCTCCTCGGGCGAAGCGGAGCAAGCGGAGATCGCCAATAGCAGGGGCAGGAAAAGGGTCTTGCGCATGGCATTAACGTGCCACCAACCCCTGAAAATTCGGTGAAACACCGCGCCGGCCCTGCCGCAACTGGTCAAACCCGCCCTGCCCCGCTATGGGCCGCCGCGCATCAGTTCGATCGGAGTGTGAAATGGGGTTTCGTTGCGGAATTGTCGGTCTGCCCAATGTCGGCAAGTCGACCCTGTTCAATGCGCTGACGGAGACCCAGGCGGCCCAGGCAGCCAACTATCCGTTCTGCACGATCGAACCGAACGTCGGCAATGTCGGCGTTCCCGATCCGCGGCTCGACAAGCTGGCGGCGATTGCCGGCTCGGCCAAGATCATCCCGACCCAGCTCGGCTTCGTCGATATTGCCGGCCTGGTGCGCGGCGCCAGCAAGGGCGAAGGCCTGGGCAACCAGTTCCTTGGCAACATTCGCGAGGTTGATGCCATCGTCCACGTGCTGCGCTGCTTCGAAAACGATGACATCCAGCACGTCGACAACCGGGTCGATCCCGTGTCCGACGCCGACACGGTCGAGACCGAGCTGATGCTGGCCGATCTCGAAAGCCTGGAAAAACGCGTGCCCGCTGCCCAGAAGAAGGCTGCCCAGGGCGACAAGGAGGCCAAGCTGATCGCCGCGGTCCTCGCCCCCGCGCTCGAGCTGCTGCGTGATGGCAAGCCCGCCCGCCTGGCCCGTCCGGAAGGCGAGGACGAACTGCGCGTCTTCAACCAGGCCCAATTGCTCACCGCCAAGCCGGTCCTCTATGTCTGCAATGTCGAGGAAGAGAGCGCGGCGGGCGGCAACGCTTTCTCCGCTGCGGTGTTCGAAAAGGCCAAGGCCGAAGGCGCCAATGCCGTGATCGTTTCGGCCGCGATTGAGAGCGAGCTGGTCGGGATGGACCCGGAGGAACGCATGGTTTTTCTGGAGGAAATGGGCCTCCACGAGACCGGCCTGGCCCGCGTGATCCGCTCTGGCTATGACCTCCTCCACCTGATCACCTTCTTCACCGTCGGCCCCAAGGAAGCCCGCGCTTGGACCGTCCACCGCGGCGCCAAGGCCCCGGAAGCGGCCGGCGAAATCCACTCTGACATGCAGCGCGGCTTCATTCGCGCCGAAACCATCGCCTATGACGATTACATCACGCTGGGCGGTGAAACGGCGGCCAAGGATGCCGGCAAGCTGCGCCAGGAAGGCAAGGAATACGTCATCCAGGACGGCGACGTGCTGCACTTCAAGTTCAACGTGTGAGGCGGCGATGAGCGACGACCTGCTCTATTTCGAAGACCTGGAAATCGGCACCAAGGCCAGCTTCGGCCGCTACGAGGTGACGCGCGAGGAGGTGCTGGAGTTCGCCGCCAAGTACGATCCCCAGCCCTTCCACCTCAGCGACGAGGCCGCCGCCAAGACCCATTTCGGCCGGATCTCCGCCAGCGGTTGGCACACCTGCGCCATGACCATGCGGATGCTGGTCGACAACATCACCGAGCGCAAGCAGGCCGGGCTTGGCTCGCCGGGGCAGGACGAACTGCGCTGGCACCGCCCGGTCTATCCCGGTGATGTGCTGCGCGTCGAAACCGAGCTGCTCGAAAAGACCCGCAGCCGCTCGCGCCCGGAGATGGGCAGCTTCAAATCAATCGTGACGGTGCTCAACCAGAACGACGAAAAAGTCATGACCTTCCGCTCGATCGGCCTGATCGCGGTGCGTAACCCCGAAACTCGCGACTGAACGCGCGTTCTCGCCAACGCGGTCTCGCCGAGTCGCGGCTAGTTAGTTGATGAAACACGCGCGTAGAACGCGGTTCAACCAGCGTGAACGAGCGCGCGCCACGAAACGCAACGAAAACAACGATCTGAAAGAGCCGATGCGAAGGTAGCAGGCAGCGCCGATGTAGGAAAACAATCAACCTCAGCCCAGTGCAGCCTTCACCGCCGTGACAGCAGCTTCTGTATGCGCATCCAGAAAACCGTGCCCCCATTCGGGATGGGCGATGATTTCCCCGTTGGCGAGATAGGGCGCAATGCGGGGCGTGAATTCAGCCAGTTCATCGCCCGGCATCAACACGGTGATCCGGTGCGACAGCGCGCCGACGACTGCCGGATACTTTGGGGCGTACTCAAAGGCCGCCCGGTGCCCCCATTCATAGTTTTCGCCGGCCCGCAGGTTCTCGGCAAAGGACATCGCCATCGCTTCCAGATCGGTGCCCGGACCGCGATGATGGACCACCTTTTCCCACATTATCCGGAACCTGGTGCCTTCGACATCGAGCGGAATGTGCTCATAGGTTTCGTGCATCAGCTTGAGTTCTTCGGGTGAGAAGACCGGCGCCGAGATCATCACGATCGCGCCGACCTGGTCCGGCCGCTGCCGCGCCGCCTCCGCCGCCACTTCTGACCCGGTATGATAGCCCAGCAGATCGATCACCCCAAGCCCCAGCGCATCGACCACATCCCACAGGCTTTGCGCATAGTCCTCTATGGTTACCGGCGGCGAACTCGGCGGCGGATCGGACTCGCCGAAGCCCGGATAGTCGTGTGCCAGCACGATCCGGTCATCCGCAGCCGCTTCGATAAACCGGGCGAAGATCCGGCCTGACTTCGGGCTCATGTGCAAGCAGGCCAGCGGGCGCTTGCTTGGCGCGGCCGGCGTTGCGATCCGCAGGTGGATCTGGCCATGCTGACCATCGACAAATTTCCGAACCGGCCTTGCCATGCAGATCCCCCAATCGCGAAAGCCTGGCAGCCTAGCGCCGCCCGAACAATTTCTCGACATCTTCAAGCGCCAGCTTGACCCAGGTCGGCCGCCCATGGTTGCACTGGCCGGAACGGGGCGTGCGTTCCATTTCGCGCAGCAGGGCGTTCATTTCCGCCACCGACAGCGTACGGCCGGCGCGAACCGAACCGTGGCAGGCCATTGTCGCCAGGACGTGATCGAGCCGTTCGCCCAGCAGCAGCGCTGCGCCGTTTTGCGCCAGGTCATCGGCAATGTCGCGGACCAGGGCTTGCACATTACCGCCCGCGAGAGCGGCGGGGACAGCGCGGATCAGCATTGCGTCCGGACCAAAGCGTTCCAGCGCGAGACCATGGTCGGCCAGCTGCGAGGCGGCCTCGGTCAGGCGATCGCAATCCGGTTCGTCCAGCTCGACCACTTCGGGGATCAGCAGCGCCTGCGATGCCGCCATAGCCCCCTGCGCTCCGGCGGCTTTCAGACGTTCAAGCACGAGCCGCTCGTGCGCGGCGTGCTGGTCAACTATCACCAGCCCGTCCTCAGCCTCGGCGACGATGTAAGTGTTGGCGACCTGGCCGCGAGCAACCCCGAGCGGGTGCGATGCGGCCGGTTCCGGTGCGGCTTGGGCCACTTCGGCGCGGGCCGCCGGTGCGAGGACCGATGCTTCATAGCCGCGCCACACCTGCCCGGCATCGCGCACGGCGTAAGGTTCCGGTCTGCCGGCGAACAGCGATCCCAGCGCAGGCGCGGCCTCGCGGGTGATCGGCTCGGCCTGCCAGTTGGCCATGGCCGGCGCCGCCGGTGCCTGAGCCGAGCGCTGCCCTGCTGCATCAAGAGCATGGCGCAGACCGGAAACGATGAAGCCGCGCACGAAGGCGGGATCGCGGAAACGGACCTCGGTCTTGGCCGGATGGACGTTAACGTCGACCTCTTCGGGCGGCAGATCGAGGAACAGCGCCAGCACGGCATGGCGATCGCGCGCCAGCATGTCGGCATAGGCCCCCCGCACCGCGCCAACCAGCAAGCGGTCTTTAACCGGGCGGCCATTGACGAACAGGTACTGGTGATCGGCAACGCCGCGATTGAATGTCGGCAGGCCGGCCACCCCGGTCAACTTCACGGGGCCGCGCGCCAGGTCAATCACCACGCCGTCATCGGCGAGCTCGCGGGCAACCAGCTGCGCAACCCGGGCGGCCAGGCTTTGCCCACCCTGCACCGCCAGCACGCGGCGGCCATCGTGCTCCAGCGTGAAGCCTACCTCGGGCCGCGCCATGGCGAGGCGCCGCACCACATCAAGGCAGGCGGCGTATTCGCTCCGCGGCGAGCGCAGGAACTTGCGCCGCGCCGGGACCTTGCCGAACAGGTCTTCGACCCGGATACGCGTGCCTGGCGGTAAGGCGGCGGGTCCTTCGCCGACCTGCTGGCCGTGATCGATCGCCACTTGCCACCCGCTGTCCGCGCCCCGCACCCGGCTTTCCATGGTCAGCCGCGCAACGCTGGCGATCGACGGCAGCGCCTCGCCCCGGAAACCGAGTGTGGCGACCAGTTCGATCGCATCATCGGGCAGTTTGGAGGTGGCATGGCGCTCGAGCGCGAGAGCCATTTCTGCGCTGGTCATGCCGCAACCGTCGTCGGTTACCTCGATCAGGCCCAGACCGCCCTCACCAAGGCGCACCGCAATGCTGGTCGATCCGGCATCAATCGCGTTCTCAACCAGCTCTTTGAGTGCCGCGGCCGGCCGCTCCACCACTTCGCCAGCAGCGATGCGGTTGACCAGTGTCTCGGGAAGGCGGCGGATCATCGGCATTGGTTCCCGACCCTAGCGATGAAGTGCACCGAATTCGAGACGGAAGAACGAACGCAATCCCCATGTTTCGGACAAATTTTTGGCCTTTGTTCGCCCCTTGCGGTAATGAGCCGCGATTCACGCCAACCTACCGGCTTTTGACTTCTGCAGTCTTTGCAGTAAGTGGCCGTAAACATTATGGATTTGCCAATGGCCAATTTCCTGTCCCGATTCTTCAAATTTGGTTCGCAGAACATGGCGATCGACCTCGGGACAGCGAATACCCTGGTCTATGTGCAGGATCGCGGCGTCGTGCTGAACGAGCCGTCGGTGGTGGCGATCGAAACGATCAACGGCATCAAGCGCGTCAAGGCCGTGGGCGATGATGCCAAGATGATGATGGGCAAAACCCCGGATAGCATCGAAGCGATCCGTCCGCTGCGGGATGGCGTGATTGCCGACATCGAAATTGCCGAAGAAATGATCAAGCACTTCATCCGCAAGGTGAACGGCAAGCGCACTTCAATGTTTTCGCCGCCGGAAATCGTGATTTGCGTGCCTTCGGGCTCGACCTCGGTCGAACGCCGCGCAATCCGCGATGCGGCCAGCAACGCCGGGGCCAGCCAGGTCTACCTGATACTCGAGCCGATGGCCGCAGCGATCGGCGCCGACATGCCGGTGACCGAACCGGTCGGCTCGATGGTCGTCGATATTGGCGGCGGCACGACCGAAGTCGCCGTGCTCTCGCTCCGCGGTCTCGCCTATACCACCTCGGTCCGGGTCGGCGGGGACAAGATGGACGAAGCCATCGTCTCTTATGTGCGTCGTCACCACAACCTGCTGATCGGTGAAGCGACGGCTGAGCGGATCAAGAAGGACTATGGCGTGGCGACCGTGCCGCTCGACGGCATCGGCGAATCAATCCAGATCAAGGGTCGCGACCTGGTGAATGGCGTGCCCAAGGAAATTACCATTACCCAGGCCAACATCGCCGAAGCGCTGTCTGAACCGATCGGTGCAATCATCGAAGGCGTGCGCATCGCGCTGGAAAACACCGCACCGGAACTGGCCGCCGACATCGTCGATCAGGGCATTGTCCTCACTGGCGGCGGCGCGCTGATCCAGGGGCTGGACGATTACCTGCGCGAAGAAACCGGCCTGCCCGTCTCGATCGCAGAGGATCCGCTGTCCTGTGTGGCGCTGGGCACCGGTCGGGCGATGGAAGATCCGATCTACCGCGGCGTGTTGATGACGGCCTAAACAGGGGAGAAGGCACCGCATGGCGCCGTCGTCGAACCGGCGCCCCGGCAGTTCCCGCAGGGCGCAGTACTCGACATTTCTGGCTTATGTGATCGCCTTTGCGGGCGTGATCACGGGCGTCGCCGTGCTGCTGTTCTCAACCAGCAATGCCGGTGCCTTTGCATCGCTACGCAGCGGTGCGAGCGATGTTGTCGCGCCTGCCGCAACTGCGGCTGCTGCCAGTCGCAGCGAGAGCCAGTCAGTCTGGTCTGCGCTGACGGGATATTTCACCTATGGCGTTCGAGTTGCCCGCAATGAACAGGAATTGGCCGAAGCCCGCGTCAAGCTGGCCGAAGCCGAAGCAGTAAAGAACGAGAATGCGCGGCTCAAAGCGTTGCTGAAGCTGCGTGAGAGCGAACCCAAACCGATCGCAATGGCCCGCCTGATCGGATCGACCTCCACCAGCACCCGGCGCTTTGCGCTGCTGGGTGCGGGGCGCGATCAGGGCGTGTCAGTGGGCATGCCGGTGCGCTCGCCGCTGGGGCTTGTTGGCCGGGTGCTTGAAACGGGCGACCGCACCGCACGGATCCTGCTGATAACCGATACTGAAAGCCTGGTGCCGGTTCGCCGCGCCAGCGACGGTATCCCGGCCTTTGCTGCTGGCCGCGGCGACGGGACGCTGCAACTGCGGCTGATCAACCTTGGCACCAATCCGCTCAAGGTCGGCGATGCTTTCGTGACCTCCGGGTCGGGTGGGCTTTACTGGCCGAATACGGCGATTGCAGTGGTGACCAGGCTAACCCGCGACGGCGCGATCGCCCGTGCCCTGAGCGATCCTGGCACCACCGAATTCGTCCAGGTCCAGCCCTTGTGGGAAGAAGGCACTGCCGCCCAGCGACTGACGGCTCCGCCTGCCGCCGGAGCAAAGTGATGCCGGTTCCGATCCCGGAACAATTGAAGGATCTGGGCCGGCCGCGGATCAACCGCGCCCCCTCACCCCCACTGGCGATCGCGCTTCCTTGGGTGCTGGTCATGCTTGGCAGCCTCAGCCCGACCTGGCCAATCATCTCGTCGGCACCGGTCATGCCGCCGGTGGGGTTCCTGTTCCTACTCGGTTGGCTGCACCTGCGGCCTGGGCTGTTGCCTGTCTGGGCTGGGCTGCCGCTTGGGCTGGTGGATGATTTGTTCAGCGGTCAGCCGATGGGCTCGGCGATCCTGCTGTGGTCGCTGGCCACGATCGGGATGGACTATGTCGAGACGCGCTTTCCCTGGCGCGGCTTTGTCCAGAACTGGCTAGTCGCTTCGGCGGTGATTGCCAGCTATTTGCTGGTTGCGGCCTGGTTTGCCGGGGTCCACCGCCAGCCTGACCTGCTGCTGGCCATGTTGCCGCAGATCGCGCTGTCGATCCTGGCCTATCCGATCACGGCGCAGTTGGTTGGCCTCGTTGACAGGTTGCGGCTGATCCCGGTGCGGGAGGTTTGATGATCGGCGGTCTGACGCCCCATGTCAGTTCGGGCACGCTTAAGAACGCCTACGACCGCCGCTCGCTGGTGATCGGCGGGCTGCAGGCAGCGGTTGGCCTGCTGCTGGCCGGGCGCGTGGCCTGGATCAGCCTTGCCCAAAACGAGAAATACACGCTCGCCTCGGAAAGTAACCGCGTCAACCTGACGCTGATCTCGCCCCGGCGCGGCGCCATTCTTGACCGCAACGGTGCACCCATTGCCGCCAATCGCGCGGATTTTCGCGTTGATCTGGTGCCCGACAGGCTGATCGATCCAGATCGCACGCTGGCCGAGCTTGGCCGCCTGCTCAAGCTCAGCGACGTGCGGATCAAGGATCTCAAAGACAAGCTCGACAAGGCGCGCGGGTTCCAGCCCGTCGAAGTCGCGGCAGGCCTGGACTGGGACAGCTTTGCCGCAATCTCCGTCCGCTTGCCGGACCTACCGGGAGTATTGGCGCAGCGCAGCTTCTCGCGCTGGTACCCAACGGGCCCCTCGGTTGGCCACCTGATCGGCTATGTCGGCGCCGCTTCGGCCGAGGATTACGAGAAAGAGCGTAACCCGCTGCTCGTTACGCCGGGTTTCAAGATCGGCAAGGACGGCCTTGAGAAGCGGTTCGAAAAGGAACTGCGCGGAATCCCCGGCGCGCGGCGGGTTGAAGTTACCGCCGCCGGCAAGGTCGTGCGCGATCTCGAAATGCGTGAGGATGTTCCCGGGCAACCCTTGCGCCTGACGATCAATGCCCCGCTGCAGGATTATGCCGCGCGGCGGCTGGGGGTCGAATCTGGCGCGGTCGTGGTGATGGATTGCCACACCGGCGATATCCTGGCGATGGCCTCAATGCCCAGTTACGATCCCAACAGCTTTTCCGACGGGATCGGCCGGATCGAGTGGAAGATGCTGTCGGAAGACGATCACGTCCCGCTGCGCAACAAGGTGCTGCGCGGGCTCTATCCGCCGGGATCAACCGTCAAACCGATGGTCGCCCTTTCCTTCCTCGAGGCCGGCCTGGACCCCGACGAGAGCGTGTTCTGCGGTGGCGGCCTGCGCGTTGGCAACCGGGTATTCGGCTGCTGGAACCGGCGCGGTCACGGCACGGTCAACATGGCCAAGGGCATCTATCAGTCCTGCGACGTCTACTTTTATCACTTCGCCCAGCGGATCGGGATGGATCCGATCGCTGCCATGGCCCGCCGCCTAGGTATGGGTCAGAAGTTCGACCTGCCGGTGGTCGGTCAGTCCTATGGCACGGTCCCGGATGCCGCCTGGAAACAGCGCAAGTACGGCAAGCCGTGGGCCGTGTTCGATACGGTCAATGCCACCATCGGCCAAGGCTACATGCTGGTGAACCCCCTGCAGCAGGCAGTGATGGCGGCGCGGATTGCCAGTGGCAAGCAGCTGCAGCCGCGTCTGCTGCTCGATCCCAAGGCGCCCGCCACGCCAAGCATGGGCTTCAGCCAGGAGCACCTGGACTATGTCCACAAGGCGATGTGGGACGTCGTCAACGGTCCTGGCACCGCCGGCCGGGCGCGCCTGCCCTTTCCCGATATCCAGATCTCCGGCAAGACCGGGACGGCTCAGGTCGTTGGCCTGCACATTTCCAACGGCAAGTCCGGCCCGTGGAAGTATCGCGATCACGGCCACTTCATATCGTTCGCCCCGTTCGACAACCCGCGCTATGCGTGCGCCGTGGTGATCGAGCATGGTGGTGGCTCTTCCGCCGCTTATCCGATCGCGCGCGATGTGATGACCTTCCTGTTCGATCCGGCCAAGGCCATGCAGGTGCTGATCGAGATGGAAGCTGGCTGGGGCGGCACCCCGCAGCAGCGCATGGCCGCCCGCTACAGCAGCTACGAAGCGCGCTATGGCACCAGTGCCCCCAAACCGGCCGAGGACAATCCGGTGGCAACGGCTGACGCCGCCGCGGAAGCAGCCGGCACCAAGCCGCAACCTGAGCAGACTGAGGCAGCAGCACCCCGGCCCGAAGATGGTGCCGATGCAGCCCCCGCCGCAGCGGCCACCACGCCAGCTCAGCCGGATGCGCCGCAATGAGGGCCGGCGTGATCCCGGCGGCCATTGCGCGCCAACCCTGGGGCATCATCCTGCCACTGGCGGTGCTTACGTCCTTCGGTTCGGCCGTGCTCTATTCGGCGGCGGGTGGGAGCATGCAGCCATGGGCGCTCCAGCACCTGATCCGGTTCCTGGTCTTCCTGGCCATGGCGATGGTCATTGCCCGCCTGCCGCAATCGCTGTTCAAATTGGCCGCCTATCCAGCCTATGGCGCACTGGTTTTCCTGCTGATGCTGGTCGATCTGATCGGAGCGGTCGGCGGGGGCAGCCAGCGCTGGCTCAACCTGGGCTTCATGCAGCTGCAGCCATCAGAAATGATGAAGCCGGCTATCGTTCTTGCCTATGCCCGGTTCTATGACGCCTTGCCTCCCGCAATGACGCAGAACTGGCGCTCGCTGATCCCTGCCGCCGGACTACTCGCCGTGCCGGCCGGACTGGTCATGCTTCAGCCCGACCTTGGCACGGGCCTGGCAATTACCTTCGGTGCGGTTGCCGTCATGTTTCTGGCGGGCTTGCCGCTGCGCTGGTTCCTGGGTGCCGGTGCTGCCGCCCTCGTCGCCGCGCCGGTTGCATTCTTTACCCTGCTCCACGACTACCAGCGCAAGCGCGTGCTGGTGTTCCTCGATCCCGAAGGCGATCCACTCGGCTCCGGCTACCACATCTCGCAGTCCAAGATCGCGATCGGCTCCGGCGGCTTGTTCGGCAAGGGCTTCGGCAATGGCTCGCAAAGCCATCTCGAATACCTGCCCGAGGCCCACACCGACTTCATCTTTGCCACCATGGGCGAGGAATGGGGCCTGCTGGGTGCGCTGTTCGTATTGTTCATCTTCATGCTGATCCTGCGCTGGGGCTGGCGCGTCGCCCAGAACGCGCCGGACCGCTTCTCGCGCTTGCTGGCAGCGGGGATGACCTGCACGGTGTTTTTCTATGTGGCGATCAACCTGCTGATGGTCGTCGGGCTTGCTCCCGTGGTCGGCATCCCGCTGCCGTTCATGAGCCATGGCGGCTCTTCAATGATGACCAACATGATCTGCCTGGGCACGATCATGGCTGTTGATCGCTGGAGCCGGCGCGGGAGTGGCATTGCCAGCTAGAAAAACCCGACTTGCCCCCTTTTCACCGGCGAAACAGCCGCTATAGGGGGCGCTCCCGACGATTCGGGACCTCGCGGAGTACCGCCCGTGTGGACGCATAGCTCAGTTGGTAGAGCAGCTGACTCTTAATCAGCGGGTCCTAGGTTCGAGCCCTAGTGCGTCCACCACCCCCCTTCAAAGCCGCTCTGCTCCCGTATCGTGACACGCGGCTTTCGATTATCGTCCGCTCCTGCTAGGCGCGCGCCATGCTTAACCTGACCGGGATCACGGTCCGCCTTGGCGGACGCACGATTATTGATGATGCGACGGCCAAGTTGCCGCCGCGCGGGCGCATCGGGCTGATCGGGCGCAATGGCGCGGGTAAGTCCACGCTGGTCCGGGTAATCGCGGGGATGCTGGAAGCCGATACCGGCGAAGTGACCATGCCGCGCGGCAGCAGGCTGGGCTATATCGCGCAGGAAGCGCCCGGCGGCGATGCGACGCCATTTGAGACGGTTCTGGCCGCCGATACTGAGCGCGCCGCGCTAATGCTGGAAAGCGAGACCTGCCACGACGCGCACCGCCTGGCCGAAATCCACGAGCGGCTGATCACGATCGAAGCGCATTCGGCGCCAAGCCGCGCGGCCCGGATCCTGGTCGGTCTGGGGTTTGACGAAGCGGCGCAGCACCGCCCGCTGGAGAGCTTCTCTGGCGGCTGGCGGATGCGTGTGGCCCTGGCCGCGCTGCTGTTCTCGCAGCCTGACCTGCTGCTGCTTGACGAGCCTTCGAACCACCTCGACCTTGAAGCCGTGCTGTGGCTGGAGGATTTCCTGCGGTCTTACCCGGCCACCATCCTGCTGGTCAGCCACGAGCGGGACTTCCTCAATAACGTGGTCGATCACATCCTGCACCTCTCCGCCGGCAAGCTGACGCTCTATCCGGGCGGCTATGACGCGTTCGAACGCCAGCGTGCTGAGCGTCAGGCCCAGCTCGCCTCGGCGCGGGAAAAGCAGGAAGCCTTGCGCGACAGGCTACGCGATTATGTTGCCCGCAATTCGGCGCGGGCCAGCACGGCCAAGCAGGCGCAGTCGCGCGCCAAGGCGCTGGCCAAGCTGCAGCCGATCGCCGAGATGATCGACGATCCCTCGCTGCAGTTCGATTTTCCCGATCCGGAAGAATTGCGCCCGCCGTTGATCACGCTTGATCTCGCATCGGTCGGCTACGGCGATGTGCCGGTGCTCCAGCGGCTCAACCTGCGGATCGATCCGGACGACCGGATTGCGCTGCTGGGTCGCAACGGCAACGGCAAGACCACCTTGGCACGCCTGCTTTGCGCTCAGCTTGCCCCGCTGGATGGGTCGATGACAGCCAGCGGCAAGATGCGCGTAGGCTATTTCACCCAGTACCAAGTCGAGGAGCTTGATCGCTCCGAAACGCCGCTGCAGCACATGACCGTGTTGATGAAAGGCGCTAGCCCTGCAGCAGTGCGGGCCCAGTTGGGGCGCTTCGGCTTCTCCGGCCCCAAGGCCACGACCGAAGTCGGCAAATTGTCAGGCGGTGAGCGCGCGCGCCTTGCCCTGGCGCTGATCACGCGCGAGGCGCCGCATATGCTGATCCTCGACGAGCCGACCAACCACCTCGACGTCGATACCCGTGAGGCGCTGATCCAGGCGCTCAATGCCTATTCGGGCGCTGTGGTGATCGTCAGCCATGACCGGCACATGCTGGAAACCACGGCGGACCGGCTCGTTCTGGTCGATGGCGGCACGGCGCGGGAATTCGACGGCTCGATCGACGATTACATCGCCTTTGTCCTCGCCAAGGATCCCGCCCAGTCCCGCGGCGGCGGCGAGCATGACAACGACAACCGCAAGATCAACAAGAAGGACCAGCGCAAGGCCGCTGCCGAAACCCGTGAAAAAGGCCAGGCGATGCGCAAACGCGCGAATGCGGCCGAGGCTGAGCTGGCCCAAATGACTGCCCAGCTGAAGGCGGTCGATCAGGCAATGTTCGATCCCAAAAGCGCCCAGGCCCACCTCGCCAAGCTGACCATGACCGAGCTGATGAAGCACCGGGCCGAACTGGAAGCGCGGATCGCAGCGGCGGAGGTAGCCTGGCTGGAGGCGAGCGAAGCCCTCGAAGCACTTGTCGCGTGAGACGGGGGCCAGCATGAGCGTTGCCTTCCGGCGCGACGGCGACGAGGAACACCTGGAGCCGAAATTCGAACTGCCGATCCCGCCCGGACCGAACCGGGTGACGGAGCGCGGCCTGGCGCTGATCGCGCAGCAGGTCGAAGCGCTGGAAGCCGAAGTGGCCGCGCTGGCGGGACTGGCGGCGGATGATCCGCAACTGATGGCGGCCAAGCGCAGCCTGCGTTACTGGCACACCCGGCAAATCACTGCCGAACTGATGCCAATCCCGACGGGCGAGACAGTCGAGTTTGGCGTGCACGTAACCTTTCGGCTCAATGGCAAGGAACGGACCCTGGGAATTGTTGGCGATGATGAAGCCGATCCCGCCGGGGACCTGATTTCATGGTCCGCCCCGCTGGCCCGCGCGATGATGGGCGCCGAGGCCGGCGAGATGCTGGATTTTTCCGGCCGCCCCGATGTCATCGAAGTCCTGGCGATCGCGGTCCGCTGATCACCAATTCCGCAACAACTCGGGATTGACGCTCTGCATTTGCGTGGCATGGTGAATTGCAAAGCAAAACTGAAATGCCATGCGGAGGGGAATATGCGGCGCAAGGTTATGCTGGCAGCATTGCTGCTGGGGACAAGCGGGCTGATTGCAGGTTGCGATCAGGTCAAGAATGCAGTCGGTGGCAAGACCGTCGAGGTCAAGGAAGCCGATTATCCGGAAAAGGTGCTGTGGGGCGATACCCACCTGCATACCGCCAACTCGGTCGACGCCTTCGGCTTCGGTGTCCGCCTTTCGCCCGAAGACGCCCTGCGCTTTGCCCGCGGTGAAGAAGTCACCTCGACCACCGGCCTCAAGGCCAAGCTGCCTCGTCCGCTCGACTTTCTGGTCGTGACCGATCACGCCGAAGGTCTCGGCGCCACCAAAGCGCTCTATGATGCGCCGCGCATGTTGATCACCGATCCCACGATGCGCCGGTGGTACGACATGATGCACGAAGGGCCCCAAGGCTCACAGCGCGCAATGGCAGAGATCCTGGACGCGCGCGGGCGGAACGATCTGCCTAAGGCCATGCTCAATGCCGGCGATGCGGCCGAACGGACCAAGTCGGTCTGGAAGTCCAACATGGAGACGGTCGAGGACTACAACGAGCCGGGCAAGTTCACAGCCTTCCACGGATTTGAATATACCCTGATGCAAGGCGGCAATAACCTGCACCGCAACGTGATCTTCCGCGATGGCGCCGACAAGGTTGGTACAGTCGCGCCGATCGACCCGACCTACAAGGCCACGCCGGACGAGATCTGGAACTACATGGAAGCCTATGAGAAGGCGACCGGCGGGCGGGTCCTCGCAATCCCGCACAACTCGAACCTCTCCAACGGCCTGATGTTCGAGCTAACCCAGCCCGGCGGCGGGCCGATGACGGCAGCCTATGCCAAGCGCCGCGCGAAGCTCGAACCAGTGGTCGAAATCACCCAGATCAAGGGCGACAGCGAAGCGCATCCGTTCCTGTCTCCCAACGACGAATTCGCCGGCTTTGGCGTGGCTGGTTGGGAACTGAGCAACCTGCTAGGCAACCAGCCCAAGACGCCCAACATGTTTGCAGGTGAGTATGTCCGTGAGGCGCTGAAGCGCGGGCTGCTGCTCGAAGCGCAGATGGGCGTGAACCCCTACAAGTTCGGGGTGATCGGCTCGACCGACAGCCACACCGCGCTTTCAACTGCCGATGAGGATCAATTCTTCGGCAAGCACACCGGTAACGAACCCAACCCCAACCGCGTCATGCAACCGCAGAACCTGGGCACTCGCAAGGGCCGATTCGGTTGGCACTACCTGGCCAGCGGCTATGCCGCGGTCTGGGCCAAGGCCAACACCCGCGCCGCGATCTTCGATGCGATGGAGCGGCGCGAAGTCTATGCCAGCACCGGCCCGCGCATGACCGTGCGGTTCTTCGGCGGCTGGGACTTCAAGGCCGATGACCTGAAGGGCAACTGGGTCCAGGCCGGCTACAAGCGCGGCGTGCCGATGGGCGGGGAACTGTCCGGCGGCAAAAACGGCGCGCCCAGCTTCATCGTATCGGCGCTGAAGGATCCGATCGGTGCCAACCTTGACCGTGTTCAGGTGGTCAAGGGCTGGGTCGACAAGTCTGGCAAGGCCCAGGAAAAGGTTTTTGATGTGGTCTGGAGCGATCCGGGCAAGCGCAAGCCCGTGGGCGGCAAGGTGCCGGCGGTGGGCGATACGGTTGATGTGGCCACGGCGACCTACAAGAACACCATCGGCGCGCCGACCCTGGCCACTGTCTGGACCGATCCGGAATTCGATCCCGCCGTGCGCGCGTTCTATTACGTGCGCGTGATGGAGATCCCGACGCCAAGCTGGCCAGCCTATGATGCGGTTCGCTTCAAGCTGAAGCTAACCCCGGACGTGCGGGTCAAGCAGCAGGAACGCGCCTATACCTCGGCGATCTGGTATAACCCGACCAAGTCATAAGGAGCCTAAATGACCTGGCGGACCCGCGCAGCGGCCTTGCTGCGCGAACCCTTGGTGCACTTTCTGGTCGCCGGGGCCCTGATCTTCGTCGTTCTGTCCGGCCGTGCTCCCGATACGGGCGAGCGGCGGATCGTGGTCGACGAAGCGGTCGTGACTGGGCTGGTCAACAATTATGTCCAGGCTTTTCGCCGCCCGCCGAGCGACGATGAACTGGACGGGCTGATCCGCGACTACGTTCGCGGCGAGGTCTATTACCGTGAGGCGCTGCGGCTGGGACTCGACCGTGACGATGATGTCGTCAAGAAACGGCTGCGCAACAAGATGCTGGCGATTGCGGGGGCGGAAGCCGAAGCGACCAGGCCAAGTGACGCTGAACTCCAGGCACTGCTCGACAAGGACCCAGCGCGCTACGCCGAGCCCCCGCGCTACACGCTGGAACAGCGCTACCTGGGGTCAGACACGCCGTCCCTTCGCGCTGCTGCAATCGCACAGCTTTCTTCGCTGAAGCCGGGCGATGCTCCGACCCTGCCCGAGCAACCCATCCCCCTGCCTGGAACCCTCGATGGCGCCCCGCTGATCGATATTGCGACCCAGTTCGGCGATGATTTTGCCCTCGCGCTCGAAAAGGCGCCGACCGGCCGCTGGACTGGTCCTGTCGCATCGGGCTTCGGGCTGCATCTGGTAAAGGTGATCCGGCGCGACAATCCGCCACCGCCCAAGCTCGCAGATATCCGCCAGCGGCTTGAAAACGACTGGCGCAGTGCGGCGGTGCGCAAGGCTGAGGAAGACAACCTCAATGCCCTGCTCAAAGGGTATGACGTCGTGATTGAGAAGCCACGGTGAAACGCCTCGCGCGGCTGCTCCTGGCACTGCTGATGCTGGTCGGCCTTGCCCCCGCCCGAGCCGATGAACTGCGACCCGGCTACCTTGAACTTACGCAGCAGAGCGCCAGCGAATGGAAGCTCGTCTGGAAAGCACCGATCCTGGGCGGCCTAGCCACCCGCGCGCAGCCGCTTTTGCCCGACTATTGCCAGCTCCGGCTGGAGACGCCGCAATTGGCGGGACCTGCCGTGGTCGCCAAAGGCACGGTCACCTGTAGCAGGTCGCTCGATGGCGCGACTGTTGGCCTTACCGGCATGGAACCTGGCTCGACCGACGCGTTGCTCCGGGTTGCGCCCTTGGGCCGCCCGATCCAGAGCGAGCGGCTGACCTCCGGCAGCAGCACCTATACGGTCAGCGGCGTACCCGATCGCTGGCAAGTGGCCCGAACCTATTTCGTGATCGGTGTCGAACACATTGTCGCCGGGTTCGATCATTTGCTGTTCGTGGTCGCTCTGGTCCTGCTGTTGCAGCGCGGTCGGGCGGTCGTGGTTGCAGCATCGGCCTTTACGCTGGCCCACTCGATTACCCTGGCCGGTACCACCCTGGGTCTGTTTGGCCTTCCGCAGACGCCGGTCGAGGCCAGCATTGCGCTTTCGATCGTTTTCCTTGCGGTAGAGATCGCCAAGGCCAGACCGGGCGAACCGCGCCTGTCGGAGCGATTGCCTTGGGTAGTCGCCTTTCTGTTCGGCCTGCTCCACGGCTTCGGCTTTGCCGGCGCGCTGCGCGAGATCGGTCTGCCTGAAACCGACGTGCCGATGGCGCTGCTGACCTTCAATCTTGGCGTGGAAGCGGGACAATTGCTGATCATCGCCGCGACCCTGGCGGCCCTAGCCACGCTTGAGCGCTTGGCCCCCAAGGTGCGGCGACCTGCAATCATCGCCAGCACCTACCTGATCGGCGCGACTGCCAGCTTCTGGTTCATCGAACGGATCTGGGCGTGAGCGCTGCTGCACCGCGCCTGGCGGGCCTTGATGCACTGCGCGGGATTGCCGCGCTGCTGGTGATGGGCCTGCATGCCAATGCCGTGTTCGGCGGGCTTGGGGCCTTTTCCAAGGGCTACCTGGGGGTCGATTTCTTCCTGATGCTATCGGGCTTCCTGATGGCCCGGATTACCGAACCGCGGCTTGCTGCCGGCCTCTTGCCGCAGCGCTTCATGGTCGCGCGCTACAAGCGGTTCTGGGGCACGGTGGCGCTGGGATCGCTGATCGGCATTCCGTACCTGTGGATCCGCGCAGGTGGCGAATGGTGGCCGTTCCTGCCAGCCTTGCTGGCCAACTTCGCGTTGCTGCCCTGGCCAGTGGCCAACCTGCTGTTCGCGCTCAACATCCCCGCCTGGACAATCTTTGCCGAACTGGTCGCCAATGGCGCCCATGTCTTCGCGCTGCGCCACCTCACCAACCGCTGGTTGGCAGTGCTGACCATCGTTCTGGGCGGGTTGACGGTGTGGGTTGCCATGGCCTGGGGCTCGCTCGATGTGGGCGCCCGGCCAGGTCATATCTGGGCGGCGATCCCGCGGGTGTTCTTTGCCTATTGCCTGGGCATCGGCCTGTGGCGCTGGCGGCAGGAGCGGGTGCTGCTCCCCCTCCCCGCCGCCGTGGTCCTCGCCGCCATGTCGATTGCTATCATGGGCAGCTGGTATGGTGACTGGCGCACCTGGCAATTCGATCTGGCCTTCGTCGTGCTGCTCTGCCCGCTAGTCATTTCTGCGGCGACGGCAATCACGCGCCAGACCCGGCTCGGTTGGCTCTCCGCCGCGATCTCGTTCCCACTCTTCGCGGTGCACCTGCCGATCCTGGAAGCCGTCCGTGAGCTGGGTGGCAGCAAGTGGCAGGCGATCCCGCTCGCCCTTGCGACCGCTCTCACAATCGTGTGGTGGACAAACCGCCGCGATGCCCGCAAGGCGCTGGCAAAGACTTAGAGGAGACCCCCGATGGAACCCGCCGTCCTGTTCGACCTTGACGATGCCGGCATCGCCACGATCACACTCAACCGCCCCGATATGCGCAACCCGATCTCGGGCGACGATGTCGTCAATGGCATTTGCGATACACTGGCGGCAATGGAAGCCAATCCCAAGGTCCGCGTCGCGATCCTGACTGGCGCCGGCAAGGCCTTCTCATCGGGCGGCGATATCAACGCGATGAAGCCGGGCGGCGGCGGGCTCAATGCCGGTCTCCCCGCCGGAACCCGCGGTAACTACAAGCGCGGCATCCAGCGCATTCCGTTGGCCTTTGCGGCCCTCGAAGTTCCGGTGATCGCTGCGGTCAACGGCCCGGCGATCGGCGCGGGGCTTGATCTGGCCTGCATGTGCGATCTGCGCATCGCCGGCGAAAGCGCCAAGTTTGCCGAGAGCTTCGTCAAGCTGGGGATCATTCCGGGCGATGGCGGAGCCTGGCTGCTCCAGCGTGTCGTGGGCTTCTCCAAGGCGGCGGAAATGTCGCTGACCGGGGACATGCTCGATGCTTCCGAAGCCCTGGCCTGCGGACTGGTTTCGCGCGTTGTGCCGGATGCGGACCTGCTGACCGAGGCCCGGGCGCTTGCCGCCAAGATTGCCGCCAATCCGCCGCACGCCGTGCGCATGACCAAGCGCCTGCTGTGGGAAGCGCGCCGCGCAGACCTCGCCACTGTGCTGGAGATGTCGGCCGCCATGCAGGCCGTCGCCCATGCCACCGGCGATCACGAGGAAGCGGTCAACGCCTTCCTCGAAAAGCGGAAACCCGTCTTCAAGGGTGACTGAATCACATCGATGTGATTTTCCGCCTGTTGCATCACATTGTGATGTGATAGGCGATTCGCATGTCTGCTGAACTCATCGATCGCGTCCGCCGTCTTATCAACGATGGCGGCATGTCGCGCGCCGGCCTCGCCCGCGCTGCCGGGCTCCATGCCAACACCTTGCGTGACTGCACGGAAACCGACTGGAACCCCACGGCCGAGACCCTGCGCAAGCTTGAACGCTTCCTGTGGGACAGCGACGATGAGCCGGTGCTGGTGCCGATCGAAGAGATCATCGAGGAAGCCCGCAACGGCCGCATGTTTATCCTGGTCGACGACGAAGACCGCGAGAACGAGGGCGACCTCGTCATCCCCGCGCAAATGGCCACGCCCGACGCGATCAACTTCATGGCCATGCACGGCCGCGGCCTGGTCTGCCTGACCCTGACCCGCGAACGGACCGAGCAGCTGGGCCTTGAACTGATGAGCCGCAACAATGGCACCCGGCATGAAACCGCCTTCACCGTCTCGATCGAGGCGCGCGAAGGCGTGACGACCGGGATCTCCGCTGGCGACCGCGCCCGCACTGTTGCCGTGGCGATCGATTCCAGCAAGGGCCGCCAGGATATCGTCACCCCCGGCCACGTCTTCCCGCTGATCGCGCGCGATGGCGGCGTCCTGGTACGCGCCGGCCACACAGAAGCTTCGGTCGACATTTCGCGCCTGGCCGGCCTCAATCCCTCGGGCGTGATCTGCGAGATCATGAACGAAGACGGCACCATGGCGCGGATGGATGACCTGCTGCCCTTCGCCCGCAAGCACGGGCTGAAGATGGGCACGATCCGCGACCTCATCGCCTATCGCCGCAAGCATGACCACCTGGTCGAAAAGCGGGCGGAACTGCGGTTCCAGAGCAAGTGGGGCGGCGAATGGACCGCCTATACCTTCTTCAACAAGGCCACCGAGGACGAGACGATGGCCCTGGTCAAGGGCCACATCACTGCCGACAAGCCTACCCTGGTCCGAATGCACACAATGAGCATGTTCGTGGACGTGTTCGGTGAGACCAACGAGCGCTCGGGCCTGCTCTCGCGCTCGATGGAGATCATCGCCGAGGAAGGCACCGGGGTGCTGGTACTGATCAACAAGCGTATGCCAGGCATGGTGTCGCGCTTCATCGAACTGCGCCAACAGGGGAAAGGTGCCGGCGCGCCCGAAGTCGAGCAGCTGCGCGATTACGGGGTCGGCGCTCAGATCCTGGCGGAACTGGGCGTCCACGACATGATCCTTCTCACCAACACCCACCACACCCTTGCCGGGCTCGATGGCTATGGCCTGTCGATCGTCGGAGAGCGGCCCATCACCGGAACGGCAGGCGAATAATGGCGAAATTTCTTATCGTTGAAGCGCGCTTTTACGACCACCTCAACGATCAGCTGATCGCCGGGGCCAAGGCCGCGCTGAAAGCTGCCGGGCACCAGGCTGACGTCATAACGGTCCCCGGCGCTCTGGAAATCCCCGGCGCGATCAGCCTTGCCGATCAGGCCCAGCTCTATGACGGCTATGTCGCGATCGGCGTGGTGATCCGCGGCGAGACCTATCACTTCGAGATCGTCGCTGGCGAAAGCGCCCGCGGCATCATGGCGCTGACCATGGATGGCATGGCCATTGGCAACGGCATCCTTACGGTCGAGAACGAGCAGCAAGCCCTGGTCCGCGCCGATCCGGCCCAGAAGGACAAGGGCGGCGAAGCGGCCAAGGCGGCGATTGCAATGCTCGAGCTGCGCGAGAAATTTACGTGAGTCATCCGGCAATTGCCGGGATTCCGCTAGTCCTGGGTGGCAACGTCTTCGGCTGGACCGCGAACCGCGACACCAGCTTCGCCATCCTCGACGCGTTTTATGTAGCCGGCGGGCGGATGATCGATACCGCCGACGTCTATTCCGCCTGGGTGCCGGGCCACAGAGGCGGCGAGAGCGAGGCGGTGCTGGGCGATTGGCTCGAAAGCCGCGGCGTGCGCCAAGATATGCGTATCCACACCAAGACCGGCATGCTCGCACCCGGAGGCGGCGATCCTTCGCTCTACGACCCGCAGCGGATTGCGCATTCGCTCCAGCAGTCCCTTGACCGGCTGCGGACCGATTACATCGATCTCTACTATGCCCACCGCGATTACACAGAGCTGTCCGCCAGCGATATCGTCGCCGCCTTTACCGGTGCAGCCGAGGGCAAGGTTCGCGCGTTTGGCGTCTCGAAGTTTTCGGCGGCTCGCCTTGAAGCGGTGCTGTCCGCCAGCAAGGCCAGCGGCGGGATGGCGATCACAGCGCTGCAAAACGAATACAACCTGGTGTCACGCGCAGACTATGGCCTGGATCTGCAGGCGATCTGCACCGCAAGCGGCGTAGCGATGCTGCCGTTCTTCGGCCTCGCCAACGGCTTTCTGTCCGGCAAGTACCGGGTGGAGGCCGACCTCGGCAAATCGGTGCGCGGCATGCGCCTGCAGCAGCTGATCGTCACCGGCAAGCCGATGCTGGCCGCGATGGATCAGATCGCCGCCGAAACCGGCGCTTCGCATGCCGCCATTGCTCTGGCCTGGCTGCGCCATCAGCCTGGCATCGCGGCTCCGATCGCCAGCGCCACCCGCGTAGAACAGCTGGTCCAGCTGATCGAAAGCGCCGCGCTTGAACTGAGCGACGATCAGGTCGAGCGCCTGAGCGCCGTTCAGCTCGGCTAGGCGCCCGCGATCAACCCTTCACCGGGGCGCAGCTATCGGCGCGGCGGGCCTGGTCGACCTCGGCAAACAGTTCTGCGGAAGGTGCCAAGCGCCGGTCGAGGATGATCCCCTTGTCCGAGGGTGAATTCACCACCTGCATACCCACCGGTGCCACCTGATCCTCGCGCTTCAGCACAAACCGGATGCCCTTGGGGTACTGCGTCGTGTCCAGCGCCGCGATATTGTCCGTATTCGCGGCGAATACCGAGAGCGAGACATAGCCCTGGTTGGGTGACGGTGCCGCGCTGACCAGCAACGGTCCCTTGCTGAGATCATAGACGCAGGAGGAATAGGCGAGATCCGGCGATGGCCGCACCACGCCGCGCGAATCCTTGGTGGTGCGCGGGCCAAAACTGAACTGGTTGATCCGGGCCCCATCGCCGGACATCCGGTTCATCGCCACTTTCATCAGTGCGTGCGGTACGGCCATGACCAGCCCGACATGGCCAATCACTGCCGCGCCGACAAACAGTGCCAGCAGTTTGAGGTTGCGGGTCATGCTGCACCTCCGCAATCAAGCTTGGTGACTTTGGGCATCGGGATCGCGTCATAATCCTGCTGCGCCTGCGGCGTCGGCTGATAGAGACGAAGGGTAATGTCGTAGTCGCCCGCCTTGTTGGTCGAGGCCCAGGGTTCGCCATCTGGCTGCTTGGGCGAAAGGATGCCGGTCCATTCCGCTTTCCCCGTCGGCTGCGCCTCGGTCTGGTCAAACGATAGGGCATCGTCGTCGTTGAGCGGCAAGTAGTTGTCGGCCGCGTAGACCGTGATCGACCACCACCGCGCCGGCATGGCCCCACCGGTCACCCGGTACCGGCAATCCTCGCGCAGGCGGGCACCGCTATCGTCGGTGTTGCGGCTGAAGTAGATCGCCTGGCTCTTGTTGAGCGCCAGTAGACCCGAAACAGCCACCCGCGCGCGGGTCCAGGGATCGGCATCGACCGAGCCGGTCACCTTGCTGCCGCTCCATCCCGAGTAGGTGTCGCCCTGCACCATGCCATGCTGCAAGGTGTACCATCCCGAAGCCGCGCCGACGGCCAGGCCGGCAAGCAGCACGCCAGCGGTAGCGAGCTTACCCGACATCCATGAACTCCTTCAGGCCAAGGGGTTTGTAAGGCCCGATGATCAACTGCTCGAACACGCCCATCCCCTCGCCATAGCGCTCCGAGCGGACGCGCGAGACGAACTGGACATGGTAATTGTCCATCGTGCGCGGATCGCATTGCGCCAGGCCAAAGTCCTCGCGCTCGACCACCTGCTTGCCGTGGTAGAGGCCGTGGCCCCACTTGGGATGGGTATACCCAAGCCCGCGCATCTGGAATCGGCCGAGCGGCTCGAAGGTGATGGTGTCGGGGCCGTCCGGGGTTTCAACCGTGATCGTCCCGCCATCGGGCCAGCGTGTTCCCGGCATAAGCGGTGATGCCATCTGCGCAGCTGGCGTCTCGTAATGCCCTTCTCCCCCGCTGCCGTCCGGCGCGATCACGGCGCGGGTGTTCCAGGCGTGGCCACCTGCATCCGCATTGATGTGGAAGAAGACCGAGCGGTCCGCGAAGTTGAGCGGAGTCCATTGCCAGAAGAAGCCCGGGATCACGCCGTGGCCGTGGGGCTGCTCATCACGCGAGCCGACCGGGCGGACACCCCATGAGCGGTCGCGCGTCCCGGCGGTGCCGGGTGCGCAGTCCTGCCGCACGCCGTCGATCTCGATCCAGCCGGCGTAGTGGCCGTTCTGGGTCAACCGGGTGTAGTCCATGAAGGTGCGCGGCCCGATCCGATGGATGAAGCGCGGCTCCTCGATAGGAAAGGCTCGGCCCGTGAAAGTCAGGTCGGCCTTGAGCCCCTCCCCGTCAACAACGACCCGCAGTTGTTGCAGCGGCTCGATGATTTCGATCCGGATCGGCCCAACCTGCAGGTCAAACCGTTCCATGTTGAGCTCGCGGCTGGCGTGGACGTTGTGCTGCACCCCGTCGCGGATCGCCGAGAAATGCGCGTCGGCCACGTTGAGGTGCGGGTAGATCCCCAGTGCCACGGCAAAGAAGCCCGTGCCATCGGGCGCATAGCCATTGAAGAAATAGCGATCGTAGAAGTTGCGATTGGTCCCGGCATAGGCGACCGGTTCGGGCGTCTGGTGCAGCGGAAAATCGTCACCCTTGGTCAGAACCATCAAATCAGCCTTTCAGCTTGGCGATGCTGCCGTGCTGCAGCGCCAGAGCGCAGCCGCCGCGGGCCATCGAGAGGAAATTGGCATCGCCGCGCTCGGTCCGCTCGACGTAGGCGGCGCTGAACACGGCGGTGGAGACGCCGTGCAGCGCGCCAATCACGTAATCGTCCCAGATCGCGTCACGGGTCAGCGGCACGCCGCGCGCGGTCATCTCGGCGCAGTAAAGATCGAGCAGTTCGTTTTCGTGCACCCGCCGCAGTTCGTCGCCGATCCCTGTGCCAAGGAAATAGCCGATGTCGGTCATGGCATTGCCCAGCGCGACCGTCTGCCAATCGAGCACGGCAATCGGCTCGGCGCCGCCCTTGATGTCGAACAGCATGTTGTCGAGCCGGAAATCGCCGTGGATCAGGCACTGCGGCGGATCCTGCCGCCCCATGCGCTCGGCGTTGACCTCCGCCAGTTCCTCGCAGAGCGCCATGAACTCCGGCTCAAGGCTGTCGGCATAGCGTTCGCGGAAGATCGCCTGAGCGTTGGGGTAGAGCGCGCCGATCTGGGTGATGACCTCGGGCTTGGGCTGCAGCCATTCGGTCGCCAGGATCTCGGCATGGCCCCAGCTGGGGGCATGAAGGGCTGCTGCCTGGATCACTCCGACCCGGGCATCTTCCGCCGTGCAACCGGCGATCTGGTTGCCGCCCCGCGCCGGTCCCAGATCTTCGAACAACAGGATGAAATCGACCCCATCGGGGGCAATCTCGGCCGCAATCGTCCGCGGCACGCGCACCCCCAGGTGCTGCTGGAGCTCTCGGTAGAAGCCGACTTCCTTGGCATAGAGCCCGAACATTGCCGCCGTGCCGCGACTGGTGGGATCGGCCGCCGGGAACTTGCCCGCCAGCGTCGCCGGACCGGCTCCGGGCTGGTCATAGCTGACATGGAGGCGGACGCTGTCACCCACCTGGCCAGTGCCAATCGGCTCCCAGCGAATAGCGGTGACGGAACCACGCTCAAGCAGCCCAGCAGCGCGCAGGCGCTCGGTCAGCCAGGCAGGCGTAATCGAATCTGGGTGCGACGGTATCGCTGTCACCCGGCCCTCTCCTCCGGTCGTTTAAACGAACGGTTAAACGAGCCGGAGACGGGTGGCAATGGGCTTAGGCCAGAGAGCCTAGGCGAGACGTCCGAACGCAGCCGCACCAGCGTAGCGGGCGGCATCGCCCAGCTCTTCCTCGATACGGATAAGCTGGTTGTACTTGGCAAGCCGGTCAGAGCGGGCGAGCGAACCGGTCTTGATCTGGCCGCAGTTGGTGGCGACCGCCAGGTCGGCAATGGTCGCGTCCTCGGTTTCGCCCGAACGGTGCGACATGACGGCGGTGTAGCCATTGCGCTGGGCAATGCTGACCGCGTCGAGCGTTTCCGATAGCGAGCCGATCTGGTTGACCTTGACCAGCAGCGAATTGGCCAGGCCCTTGCCGATGCCCATGGTCAGGCGCTTGGGGTTGGTCACGAACAGGTCATCGCCGACCAGCTGGACCTGGTGACCAATCTTGTCGGTCACGGCCTTCCAGCCTTCGAAATCGTCCTCGCTCATGCCGTCTTCGATCGAGATGATCGGGTAATCGGCGCAAAGCGCGGCAAGGTAATCGGCCATCTCGACCGGGCTGAGCGAGAGGCCTTCACCGCTGATCTCGTACTTGCCGTTCTTGAAGAACTCGGTCGCGGCGCAGTCGAGCGCCAGCTTGATGTCGGTCCCGGCCTTGAATCCGGCTTTTTCGACCGAAGACATGATGAAGTCGAGCGCGGCGCGGGTGCTGGAGAGGTTCGGGGCAAAGCCGCCTTCATCTCCCACGGCGGTGGCGAGGCCCTTTTCATGGAGGCCCTTCTTGAGGGTATGGAACACTTCCGCGCCCCATCGGACCGCCTCAGCCAGGGTCGGCGCGCCGACCGGCATGATCATGAATTCCTGGAAGTCGATCGGGTTGTCGGCATGTTCCCCGCCGTTGATGATGTTCATCATCGGCACCGGCAGGACGTGGGCCGAAACCCCGCCGACATAGGCATAGAGCGGCAGGCCGCGGGCATTGGCGGCGGCCTTGGCAACGGCCAGCGAGGTGCCGAGGATGGCGTTGGCGCCGATCCGGCCCTTGTTCTCGGTCCCGTCGAGCTCGATCATCACCGCGTCGATATCGCGCTGGTCTTCGGCATCGCGGCCCAGCAGCGCGTCGCTGATTTCGGTGTTCACAGCCTTCACGGCCTTGAGCACGCCCTTGCCAAGGTAGCGGCCCTTGTCGCCATCGCGCAGTTCCACCGCCTCGTGCGCGCCGGTCGAGGCACCTGAAGGCACAGCGGCACGGCCAAACGAACCGTCATCCAGCAGCACATCGACTTCAACCGTGGGGTTACCGCGGCTATCGAGAATCTCGCGCGCGTGGATGTCGATGATCGCGGTCATGGCTGCTTTACCCCTTGTATGGCTCGGTTGGGCCGCTCCTAAGCAGCGGAGCCTTGGCAGGCAAGGTGCATTGCAGCATATTCGGGGTTGCAGCACTGCCGTAACGGCACCACATTCTTATTCATTGCCGCATCTTGCGGTGCAGAAAGGGTAAACATCATGGCCAAGACCCCCACCGCCGCTCCGAAAAAGACCACCACCACCGCCGCCAAGCCGGCTGCCAAGAAGCCGGCTGCCAAGGCAGCCTCGGCCGGGACTGGCGAAGCCAAGGCGAAGTTCACCAAGGCAATCGAAGAAGCCAAGGCCGGCGCTACTGCGCTGACCGCCGAAGCCAAGGCCAAGGCCGAAGGTTACCGCGACCAGCTGTCCACCAAGAGCGCGGACTGGGTCGAAGAAGCCAAGGATATTGCCGGCCAGGCCAAGGGCCGCGCGACCGACCTCGCCGTTGAAGGCAAGGCCAAGGCCAGCGATGCTATCTCGACGCTGGGCAAACTGGTGGGCGAAAATGCCACCACGATCGATGAGAAACTCGGCACCCGTTATGGCGACTATGCGCGCACCGCCGCCCGCACCATGCAGGAATCGGCTGCGAAGCTCGATTCCAAGGACCTCAATGAACTGGGCGACGATGCCAAGGAATTCGTCCGCAAGAGCCCCGGCCTCGCCGTCGGCATTGCAGCGGCATTCGGCTTCCTAGTCGCGCGTTTGTTCAAGGGATCGAACAAAGCCTGATCCGGCGAGTTTTGCCGGTACAGGACAATGGAACAGCCCGATCCCTCATTGGTGAAAGAAGCCTCGGCTGATGCCGCTGAGCGTTCGCTGGTCGACGACGTGCGTGAGCTCGTCGCCGACGGGCGGACGCTGCTTGAGGCTGAACTGGCCTACCAGAAGTCCCGCGCGGCTCTGGCTGGCCGCACCGCCAAGAGCATGGCGGGCTGGATCGCTCTGGCGCTCAGCCTGGTGTTCTTCGCATTGATGGCGCTGGTTATGGGAATGTTGCTTGCCCTGGCCCCGCTGATCGGGGGACTCGGGGCCACCCTCGTGGTGGTGGCAGTCCTGCTGGCCGCTGCTGCGTTCAGCGGCTGGGTTGCGGCGAAGCGCTGGAACGCGATGTCGCGGCGGCTGAGCGAGGATGACGCGGCATGAGCGGGTTCGAGATGGATCGCGCCAACCGCAAGGCAGCCTGGAGCCTGTTCGAAGGGCGTCTGGCGCAGGTCAAGGAAGACCTCGCCGCGCGAGGCATCAAAGGCCGGATCGTTGCCAAGGCCAAGGAAGACGCCCTGGCAGTTGCAAACGAGGCCGTGGCAGTCGCCAAAGACAACAAGGGCCTGGTCGCGGCCACGATCGCCGCCTTGCTTGCCTGGATGTTCCGTGAGCCCCTGTTCAATCTGCTGAAGTCGCGTCGCGATGCGCAAGGTGACGTTCAGCCGGAACCTGCCAATGACGATTTCGACGAAGCGCTTGAGGAGCCGGCCCAATGAGCAAGCCCGAACCCCGCCAGGAACGGATCGCAGCCAAGATCGCCGCTTCGCAAGAACGGCTTGATCGCAATAGCAGCACCCGCCCTGCCCTTCCGTCCAAGGATGCCTATCCGCCTGAGGATTATCGCTCGCTGATCGCCGAATATCCGTGGCTGGCCGTTGCAGCCGGTGCAGGCTTGGGTCTGCTGGCCGGCGCGCTGATGCCCAAGAAGACTGGCAGCAAGTTCGGCAAGCGTGCGCTCAGCCTGGCAATCGCCGCTGGCGAAATCGGTCTGGCGCTGAGCAAGCAGGCCGGCGAACGTGCTGGTGAAGCGGGACGGGATGGGCTGTCACTGGCCAAGCAAGGCGGCAAGCAGGTCCGCTCAACCGCTCGCAACACTGGCGCAACCATCGCGCGTGAGGCGATCAAGCTGGCGGCGCGCGTCCGGAAATAGCCCGCACACCCCTTGCGCGAAACGCAAGGGACGCTAAAGGCGCGCCATCCACCCTCCCCCGGGATATTTGCGATGAGCAGCCAGAAACTTCACCTTGTGATGGGCGGTCGCGTCAGCGATCCGCAAACGCTTGAATTTACCGATCTTGCCGCGCTCGACCTGGTCGGCGTCTACGGCACTTACGCCGAGGCTGAGGAAGCCTGGCGCGACAAAGCGCAGCGCACGGTCGACGACGCTGAAATGAAGTATGTCGTGGTGCACCTGCACCGCCTGCTTGAGCCGGAACAGCTCAAGCGGCCGGAATGAAGTCGTCCCGGACCCGTTCCGGGATCAGACGAACTCGATCTTCTGCACCAGATAGGACCGGTCGCCTGCGGGTACGGTCACTTCGATCTCATCCTCAACCCGGCGGCCGATCAGGGCGCGGCCGAGCGGCGAGTTGTAGCTGATCCGGCCGACCTTGGCGTCCGCCTCATAGGGGCCGACAATCTGGTACCTCACCGGATTGTCATCGTCATCGAGCAGCGTGACGGTGGCACCAAAAATGATCTTGTCGCCCGACAGCGTCGCCGGATCGATGATCTGGGCGCGGCTGACCTTGTCCTCCAGGTCGGCGATCGACATTTCGACCTGGCCCTGGCGCTCCTTGGCGGCATGGTATTCCGCGTTTTCGGAGAGGTCACCGTGGGCGCGCGCCTCCTCGATCGCATCAACGATCTTTGGCCGCTCCTCACGCAGCGCCTTCAACTCGGCGATCAGCTTTTCATAGCCTTCCGCCAGCATCGGCAGCTTTTCGACACTTGCCATTCCGTCCGTTCCTTCTGACCGCCCCGTTTAGCGACTAGAACCCTGCCCCGCATCCCTCAGGGGATTGCAGGCAGTGCCGTCGCGATGTGGGGGAAAACGCGATCTACTCAAGCATAATAGTCTTGCAGGCTGCGAACTTCAAGTTTCGCCCCCCGCAAGGCTGCAATCGCCTCTGCCGCCGCCACCGATGCCGCGGCCGTCGTGAAATACGGCACCTTGCCAGTAAGCGCCGAAGCGCGGATCGACTGCGAATCCTTCAGGCTCTGCCAGCCCTCGGTGGTATTGAAGATCAGCGCGACATCGCCATCGATGATCCGGTCGACGATGTGCGGCCGCCCTTCGGCCACCTTGTTGACCGCTTCGACCGGCAGGCCTGCTTCGGCAAGGTAACGCTGCGTCCCGCCCGTGGCGATGATGGTGAAGCCCAGGTCGATGAGCTGTTTGATCGCCGGCAGGATCACCGGCTTGTCGGTATCCTTGACCGAGACGAACACCACCCCGCCCTGCGGCAGGACCATGCCCGCGCCCAGCTGAGCCTTGGCGAAGGCTGTGGCGAAATTGCTGTCGATGCCCATGACTTCGCCGGTGGACTTCATCTCCGGGCTGAGCACCGGATCGACCCCCGGGAAGCGCGCAAACGGGAAGACCGCTTCCTTGACCGCCATGTAATCGAGCTCGCGCTTGAACGGCGGAAAGTCCTTGAGCTTCTCACCGGCCATGACCCGCGCCGCGATCTTGGCAACCGGCTGGCCAATGGCCTTGGCGACGAAAGGCACGGTGCGGCTGGCGCGCGGGTTGACCTCAATCAGGTAGACCGTGCCGTCCTTCACCGCGAATTGCACGTTCATCAGCCCGCGTACGCCCAGCGCCATGGCCAGGGCGTCGGCCTGACGCTCCATTTCGGCGACGATCTCTGCCGACAGGCTGTAGGGCGGCAGGGTGCAGGCGCTATCGCCCGAGTGGATCCCGGCTTCCTCGATGTGCTGCATGACGCCCGCGACAACGACCTGATCGCCATCGCACAGGGCATCGACATCGCATTCGATCGCATCGCGCAGATACTGGTCGATCAGAACCGGGCTATCGCCCGAAACCTGCACGGCCGTGGCGATATAGTCATCGAGCTGGGCTTCGGAATCGACGATTTCCATCGCCCGGCCGCCGAGCACGTAGCTCGGCCGCATCAGCACCGGGTAACCGATGCGATTGGCGACGGCGACGGCCTCGTCCCGGCTACGGGCAATGCCGTTGAGCGGCTGCTTGAGGCCCAGCTTATTGACCAGCGCGGCAAACCGCTCACGGTCTTCGGCGAGGTCAATCGCGTCGGGCGAGGTGCCCAGGATCGGCACGCCGTTGTCTTCGAGGGTCTGGGCGAGCTTCAGCGGGGTCTGGCCGCCGTACTGGACTATCACGCCCAGCAGCTGGCCCTTGCTCATCTCGACGCGCAGGATTTCCAGCACGTCCTCGCCGGTCAGCGGCTCGAAATAGAGCCGGTCAGAGGTATCATAGTCGGTCGAAACCGTTTCCGGGTTGCAGTTGACCATGATCGTTTCATAGCCCGCCTCCTCCAGCGCGAAGCACGCGTGGACGCAGCAATAGTCGAACTCGATCCCCTGCCCGATCCGGTTCGGACCGCCGCCGAGGATAACCACCTTCTTGGCGTTCGACGGGGCGGATTCGCACTCTGGCGCGCCAAAGCTGGGGCCTTCGTAAGTCGAGTACATGTAGGGCGTAACCGCCTCGAACTCGGCCGCGCAGCTGTCGATCCGCTTGAACACGGGGTGCACGCCCAGCCGCTGGCGCAGCTCGCGCACTTCTTCCTCGCTGGTCGCCCCGGCCATGGCGCGCAGGGCGTCGTGAAGCAGGCCGGAGCGGCGGGCCGAGGTTTCGCCCATGCCGCCCGCGACATGGATCCCGCGCACTGCCAGGATCGCCAATCGCTTGTCGGAAAAGCCCATCGCCTTCAGCCGGCGCAGGCCAGCCGCATCGTTGGGCAGGCCGTTTTCCATGATCGCCGTCTCTTCGGCGATGATTTCGTGGATGTGGCGTAGGAACCAGGGATCGTAATGGGTGATTGCCTGGACTTCCTCGACCGTGAAGCCTTCGCGGAAGGCCTGGCCGACGATCAGCAACCGGTCCGGCGTCTGGCGGGATAGCGCGGCGACGATGGCATCGCGGCCCGCGCCTTCGAGGTGCATGACGCGGTTGAAGCCGTCGAGCCCGGTTTCCAGCCCGCGCAGCGCCTTTTGCATCGATTCCTTGAAGTTGCGGCCAATCGCCATGACCTCACCCACCGATTTCATCGCGGTGGAGAGCAGCGGCTCGGCGCCCTTGAACTTTTCAAAGGCGAAGCGCGGGATCTTGGTGACCACGTAGTCGATGGAGGGCTCAATGCTCGCCGGGGTGGCCCCGGTGATTTCGTTGGTCAGCTCGTCCAGCGTATAGCCGACCGCCAGCTTGGCGGCGACGCGGGCAATCGGGAAGCCGGTGGCCTTGGAGGCCAGCGCCGATGAGCGCGAGACGCGCGGGTTCATCTCGATCACGATCAGGCGGCCATCCTTGGGATTGACCGCAAACTGGACGTTCGAACCGCCGGTTTCGACCCCGATCTCGCGCAGCACAGCGATGCTGGCGTTGCGCATGATCTGGTATTCCTTGTCGGTCAGCGTCAGCGCCGGGGCGACGGTGATCGAATCCCCGGTGTGGACGCCCATCGGATCGACGTTTTCGATCGAGCAGATGATGATGCAGTTGTCGTTCCGGTCCCGGACGACTTCCATCTCGTACTCTTTCCAGCCGAGCAGCGATTCCTCGATCAGGACTTCGGTGGTCGGGCTGGCGTCCAGGCCGGTGCGGACGATGTGTTCGAACTCGGCCTTGTTATAGGCCACGCCGCCGCCGGTGCCGCCCAGGGTAAAGCTGGGGCGGATGATCGCCGGCAGGCCAGTGCGCTCCAGCACCGCAAAGGCTTCCTCGACATTGTGGGCAATGCCGGAGCGGGCCGATTCCAGCCCGATCTTGGTCATCGCCTCACGGAACCGCATCCGGTCCTCGGCCTTGTCGATCGCATCGGCATCGGCGCCAATCATCTTGACGCCGAACTTCTCCAGCGTGCCGTCGTTGAACAGCGCCAGCGCGGTGTTCAGCGCGGTCTGCCCGCCCATGGTGGGCAGGACGGCATCGGGCCGCTCCTTCTCGATGATCCGGGCGACAATCTCGGGCGTGATCGGCTCGATATAGGTCGCGTCGGCGAATTCCGGATCGGTCATGATCGTCGCCGGGTTCGAGTTGACCAGAATCACCCGGTACCCCTCTTCCTTCAGCGCCTTGATTGCCTGGGTTCCGGAATAGTCGAACTCGCAGGCCTGGCCGATAATGATCGGGCCAGCGCCAATGACGAGGATCGAGGAGATGTCAGTGCGCTTCGGCATCAGGCGAGGCCTTCGATGAATTTCTGAAAGAGATAGAAGCTGTCCATCGGCCCCGGCGATGCCTCGGGGTGATACTGCACCCCGAAAGCCTTCTTGCCCTTGATGGCGATGCCGCAGTTGCTGCCGTCGAACAGCGAAACGTGGGTTTCCTCGACATTGTCCGGCAGGGCGGTGTTATCCACCGCGAAGCCATGGTTCATCGAGGTGATCTCCACCACGCCGTCTGCCAGCCGCTTGACCGGATGGTTCGCGCCGCGGTGGCCCTGGTGCATCTTGGTGGTCTTGGCCCCGGCGGCGAGGCCGAGCATCTGGTGGCCGAGGCAGATACCGAAGACCGGAATATCGCGTTCCAGCAGGCCCTGGATAACCGGCACGGCATAGGCGCCGGTCGCGGCGGGATCGCCCGGGCCGTTGGAAAGGAACACGCCGTCCGGCTCCAGCGCCAGCACACCGCTCAGCGGCGTCTGCGCGGGGACAACGGTAACCTTGGCACCGGCCTTCACCAGGTTGCGGAAGATGTTGTCCTTCGCGCCGTAATCGATCGCCACCACATGCGGGCGCTTGTCATGGGGTGAGCGGCCATAGCCCTTGCCCAGGGTCCAGACGCTGCCTTCCCAGTTTTCGATCTCTTCGCGGCTGACCACGCGGGCAAGGTCCATGCCTTCCAGCCCCGGCCAGTCCTGCGCGCGCTTGATCAGGGCGGGAATGTCAAACTTGCCGTCCGGCGCATGGGCGATCACCGCGTTGGGCGCACCGGACAGGCGGATGCGGCGGGTCAATGCGCGGGTGTCGATTCCGGCGAGGCCAATCTTGCCCTTGCTGGTCAACCAATCGCCAAAGGTGCCCGTCGAGCGGAAGTTGCTGGGCGCGGTCACGTCTTCGCGCACCACACAGCCGACCGCACCATCGACGTGGCTTTCCAGGTCTTCCTCGTTCACGCCGACATTGCCGATATGCGGGAAGGTAAAGGTGACGACCTGCCCGGCATAGCTGGGATCGGTCATGACTTCCTGATAGCCGGTCATTGCGGTGTTGAAGCAAACCTCGCCCACTGCGGCACCGCTCGCGCCGAAGCCGTGGCCCCAGAGCACCGTGCCATCGGCAAGCACAAGGACTCCCGTCGCACCCTGTGGTTGGGGTGCGTGCGAAGAGGCGGCGTCGGCCATGGGGAGGCGCTCCGAATAATGGGGTTCCAGCGATGTCGCTAAGGCACCGCCGCTAGAGGGGATGACCCCCAGCGTCAACCTAGGAAAAGGCGAAAAATCCGGCTAGGCGGGTTCTTTCCCCAATCCTCGCCAAAACGCTGAGAGAGATAATGCTGAGAGATACCATCAAGGCCGCCCAGATCGAATCGATGAAGGCCGGCGACAAGGCCCGACTGGCCGCCGTCCGCCTGATTCTCGCCAAGCTCAAGGACAAGGACATCGAACTGCGCACCGCGGCCAATGTACCCGATGACGACGTGGTGGTGACCGATGTGCTCCAGAAGATGGCCAAGCAGCGCCGCGAATCGATCACGCTTTATGAGCAGGGCGGCCGTCAGGAGCTGGCCGAGATCGAAAAGGCCGAACTGGCCGTGATCGAGACCTTCCTGCCCCAGCAAATGGGTGAGGACGAGGTCAAGGCCGCAATCGCCGCGATCATCACCGAAACCGGCGCAGAAGGCATGAAGGATATGGGCAAGGTCGTCGGCGCACTTAAGGCCAAGCACGGGACGCAGATCGATATGGGCAAGGCCAGCCAACTCGTTAAATCCGCCTTGGCGTGATTTTCAAAAACCTCCCCTCCCGCCTGCGGGAGGGGCCGGGGGAGGGCCTGTTACCGGAGCGCAAGTTGGACGAAGACTGGTTCAAGTCGAACGACAAGGGCTATTCCCGCCCAACCTTGCGTTCGCGCCAGCTCCGCCGCAATGCGACCGAGGCCGAACGCAAGCTTTGGCCACACCTAAGTGCGCGGAAACTGCGCGGTGTCCGCTTCAATCGGCAGTACCCGATCGGCCAGTTCATTTGCGACTTCGTTTCGCGTGAACGGCGGCTGGTGATTGAGCTGGATGGTGGGCAGCATGCCTTTTCCACCGAATATGACGCACGGCGCACAGCCTTCCTCGAAGTGCAGGGTTACAAGGTGCTGCGCTTCTGGAACAATGAGGTTCTCGACAATCTGGACGGTGTTTTGGCTGTGATCGGGCAGACTCTTGAAAACATGCCCTCCCCCAGCCCCTCCCGTAGGCGGGAGGGGAGCCTGTGGGCTCGCCCGCTGCGCGGCGAGAAATCCTAGATGCTCAGCCCCCAATGGCTTGATGAACTCCGCGCCCGGGTGACGCTGTCCAGCGTCATTTCCCGGACGACGCGGCTCACCAAGGCGGGGCATGAATTCAAGGCCTGCTGCCCGTTCCACAACGAGAAGAGCCCCAGCTTCACGGTCAACGACCAGAAGGGGTTCTATCACTGCTTTGGCTGCGGGGCGCATGGCGATGTGATCCGCTGGATGACCGACCAGCGCGGCCTGTCGTTCATGGATGCGATCAAGGAGCTGGCGAGCGAGGCCGGGCTGGAAGTCCCCGCCCCCGATCCGCGCGCGGCCCAGGCCGCAGAGCAGCGGGACAGCCTGCACGATGTGATGAAGGCCGCGCAGGACTGGTTTGTGGCGCAGCTCGCCGGGCCGGAGGGCGATAAGGCCCGCGCCTATCTCGCCACGCGTGGGTTCGATGCCCATACATTGCAGCGCTTCGGCTTCGGCTATGCACCGGAAGGCCGCCAAGCCTTGAAGGCGGCGCTGAAGGATGTGCCCGAAGCCAAGCTGATCGAGGCGGGCCTGCGCATCGCAGTTGAAGACAAGGAACCCTATGACCGGTTCCGCGGCCGGCTGATGCTGCCGATCGAGGACGCGCGCGGGCGCGTAATTGCCTTTGGCGGCCGTATTCTTGATGCGCAGAAGACCGATGCGCCCAAGTACCTGAACTCACCCGATACGCCTCTGTTCGACAAGGGTCGCACGCTCTACAATCTCCACCGCGCTGGCCCAGCGAGCCGCCAGACCGGGCGGATCGTGGTGGTTGAAGGCTATATGGACGTGATCGCTCTGGCCGCAGCCGGAATTGCCGATGCCGTCGCGCCGCTGGGTACCGCGCTGACCGAACGGCAGATCGAACTGCTGTGGCGATTGGTTGAAGCGCCAGTCCTCTGCTTTGACGGCGATGCTGCCGGACAGCGCGCCGCCATGCGGGCGATCACCCGCGCCCTGCCCCTACTCCGCCCTGCTCATTCGCTCAAGATTGTCCGCCTGCCACCGGGGCTGGATCCCGATGACCTGATCAAGCAGCAGGGCGTCGCAGCGATGGAAGCCCAGCTCGCCAATGCCCGCTCGCTGATCGAGGTGCTGTGGGAACATGAGCGCGATTCCGCTCCGCTCGCCACGCCGGAGGACAAGGCCGGGCTCAAGGCGCGGCTGCTGGCCCATGTCGAGACGATTGCCGATCGCGACATCCAGGCGCTCTACCGGCGCGAACTGCTTGAGCGATTCTCAGATTTCGCTTTTCCCCGCCGCGAGAGCCGCGACGGCCGCGACTGGCGCAAGCCTTCCGCGCCGCCGCGGCGGGCCTCGGCCGTTCTTCGCGCTCCCCCGCGCGATGCGCTTTCGGCCGCGGTACTGACCGGATTGCTGCGCTTTCCGGACCAGATTCACCGTCATGCCGAGGTGCTGGGTCAGGCGGGACTGGCCGATCCGCGCTTTGATGTACTGCTGGATGCAGCCGACTCGGCGGCAACGCTTGAAAAGGGGGCGATGGAACCCATATTGGCCAAACGGGGTATGGCTGCCCCGACCCCAGAGGAATATGCCGCAATGCGCTTTGGCTTTCTGGCCGATGCCATTCCACCGGAACAGGCCCGCGCCGAGCTTGCCCAGGCAATCGGCTTGCTGGTCGAGCGTCCGGCGCTGGAAGCGGCGTTGGCAGCGGCCACAAAGCGGTTTGAAAGCGACCTTTCCGAGGGGGCCTATGCCGAACAGCAGCGGCTGTTGAAGAGAAAACTGGAATTCGATGCGCGCTTGCGGCAAATGGCCAGCGCGCGAGCGGGGGCGGCGCTGTCTTCCCCTGCCAAACCAATGGCGGACTAATGGACGAAGACGATAACATCGGCGGCGGTAATGAGGGTGGCGACGCCCCGCTGATCGATCTCAATGAAGCCTCGATCAAGAAGCTGATTGCCCGGGCCAAGCGCCGCGGGGTGATCACGGTTGACGAGCTGAACGAGGCCCTGCCGCAGGACCAGATGACCTCTGAGCAGATCGAGGACATCATGGCCGCGATCAGCGAGATGGGCGTCAATATCGTCGAAAGCGACGAGGATGCGGTCGATCCCGACGAGAAGGAAGTCGAGGAGATCGACGAGCAGCCGGACGGCATGGCCGAGCGGCCGGACCTCATCAAGAAGAAAGAAACGGTCGAGCGCACCGACGATCCGGTGCGGATGTACCTGCGCGAAATGGGCGCGGTCGAACTGCTCAGCCGTGAAGGCGAAATCGCCATCGCCAAGCGGATCGAGGCCGGTCGGGACACGATGATTCTCGGCCTGTGCGAAAGCCCAATCACCTTCCACGCCATCATCCAGTGGTCCGAAGCTCTCAACAACGAGGAAATGCAGCTGCGCGAGATCCTCGATCTCGATGCCATGCTTTCCAAGGAACCGGCGCCGGAAAACCTCTCAGAGGACGGCGAAGACGAAGGCGACGGGGAAATCTCTGAAGCGACTGCCGGCCCTTCCTACAAGGAAGAGGAAGACATCGAGGAAGAGGAATCGGCCGACGAAGAGGATGAGGACGGCATCGAACGCCGCGCTCGCCGACCGGTCGAGGAAGAGGAAGAGGACAACACCCTCAGCCTCGCGCAGATGGAGGCGCAGCTCAAACCGCATGCGCTGGAGAAGTTTGCCGAGATCACCTCGCTCTTCAAGAAGTTCGAAAAGCTGCAGGCCGAACGGCTTGAGGTGATGGGCGCTGGCGGGGTGTTCTCCGCCGCCAAGGAAAAGACCTATCAGCAGCTGCGCGAAGACCTGACCGCGCAGGTTGAATCGGTTCAGTTCCACGCGACCAAGATCGAATACCTGGTCGACAACCTCTATGCCTTCAACCGCCGCCTGACCGCCCTGGGCGGCCAGATGCTGCGCCTGGCTGAGCGTCACAAGGTCAATCGCAAGGACTTCTTGGATAGCTACGTCGGACGCGAGCTGGACGATGGCTGGCTCCAGACCATGGCGGCCAAGGACAAGAAGTGGGCCGCCTTCGCCGAGAACGAAGCCGACGCGGTTGAGCGCATCCGCGCCGAAATCGCCGACATCGCTTCGGCGACTGGCATGAGCCTCAACGAGTTCCGCCGCATCGTCAACATGGTCCAGAAGGGCGAGCGCGAGGCGCGCATCGCCAAGAAGGAAATGGTCGAGGCCAACCTGCGGCTCGTGATCTCGATCGCCAAGAAGTACACCAACCGGGGTCTGCAGTTCCTTGACCTGATCCAGGAAGGGAACATTGGCCTGATGAAGGCGGTCGACAAGTTCGAGTACCGCCGCGGCTACAAGTTCTCGACCTATGCCACCTGGTGGATCCGGCAGGCGATCACCCGTTCGATCGCCGACCAGGCGCGGACGATCCGCATCCCGGTGCACATGATCGAAACGATCAACAAGCTGGTCCGCACCAGCCGCCAGTTCCTCCACGAACAGGGCCGCGAGCCCACGCCCGAGGAAATGGCCGAGCGCCTGTCCATGCCGCTCGAAAAGGTCCGCAAGGTGATGAAGATCGCCAAGGAACCGATCAGCCTCGAAACGCCGATTGGCGACGAGGAAGATTCGCACCTGGGCGATTTCATCGAGGACAAGAACGCGATCATCCCGGTCGACGCCGCAATCCAGGCCAACCTCAAGGAAACGGTCACCCGGGTCCTGGCCAGCCTGACCCCGCGCGAGGAACGCGTGCTGCGCATGCGTTTCGGCATCGGCATGAACACCGATCACACGCTGGAAGAAGTTGGCCAGCAGTTCTCGGTGACGCGCGAACGTATCCGCCAGATCGAAGCCAAGGCGCTGCGCAAGCTCAAGCACCCGAGCCGGTCACGCAAGATGCGTTCGTTCCTCGATCAATGACGCACTTGGCGGCGGGGCATCGCTTGCGGTTCCCGTCGCCAGGAACTATACCGCCTTCGTTCACGTAACTGACGAGTCAGGCGGAGTACCGCCGGGGAGCGTGAAACGTAGCTGCCGCTCGTCTGGGCACCCCCGCTAAACCCTATGGTGTGCCATGCGTATTGCGATCGCATCTGATCATGCTGCCGTCGACCTGAAGGCGGAACTGCGCGAATACCTGATCGAACTGGGCCATGAAGTGGCCGATCTTGGCCCAGAGACGGCCGACCGGGTCGATTATCCTGACTATGGCTATCTGCTCGCCTCGGTTATCGCTGACGGCATGGCCGAGCGCGGCGTGGCGCTGTGCGGATCCGGGATCGGCATCTCGATCGCGGTGAACCGCAACCCGGCCTGCCGCGCCGCCCTGGTTTCAGAGCCGCTTTCGGCCGCCCTCGCCCGCGAACATAACGATGCCAATGTCATCGCGATGGGCGCGCGCCTGATCGGCAGTGACATGGCCAAGGCCTGTATTGACGCCTTCCTGGCAACCGGCTTTGGCGAAGGTCGCCACACTGGCCGCGTTGCCAAACTCTCCAATCCGCCCGCCTGAGGAGCCTTCCTGTGACCACCACCCTCGCCAGCCCCGCGATCCGCTCCGCCGGTTTCTTCACCGAACATCTCGCCAGCGCCGACCCTGAAGTCTACGCCGCGATCCGCTCGGAACTGCACCGCCAGCAGACCAAGATCGAGCTGATCGCCAGCGAGAACATCACTTCGCTTGCCGTGCTCGAAGCAACCGGCTCGGTCTTCACCAACAAGTATGCCGAGGGCTACCCGGGCAAGCGCTATTACGGCGGCTGCGAATATGCCGACGTGGTTGAGAACCTGGCGATTGAGCGCGCCAAGGCGCTGTTCGGCTGCCAGTTCGCCAACGTCCAGCCGAATTCGGGCAGCCAGATGAACCAGGCGGTGTTCCTGGCGCTGCTGCAGCCGGGTGACAGCTTCATGGGCCTCGATCTCAATTCGGGCGGCCACCTGACCCACGGTTCGCCGGTCAACATGAGCGGCAAGTGGTTCAAGCCGATCCCCTATGGCGTGCGCGCCGAGGACGAGCTGCTCGACATGGCCGAGGTGGAGCGTCTTGCCCACGAACATAAGCCGAAGCTGATCATCGCCGGCGGCACCGCCTATTCGCGGGTCTGGGATTTCCAGAAGTTCCGCGAGATCGCCGATGCGGTAGGTGCATATCTGTTGGTCGACATGAGCCACTTCTCGGGGCTTGTTGCTGGCGGAGCGCACCCCTCGCCCTTCCCCCACGCCCATGTCGTTACTTCGACCACGCACAAGAGCCTGCGCGGGCCGCGTTCGGGGATCATCCTCACCAATGACGAGGATCTGGCCAAGAAGTTCAACACCGCCGTGTTTCCGGGCATGCAGGGCGGCCCGCTGGTTCATGTCATTGCCGCCAAGGCCGTGGCCTTTGCCGATGCGCTGAAGCCAGAGTTCAAGGCCTATGCCGCACAGATCGTCAAGAATTCACGCGCGCTGGCTGAAAGTCTGACCGAAAACGGCCTGCGGATCGTGTCAGGCGGCACCGACAACCACTTGATGCTGGTCGACCTGACCGCCAAGGACGTGACCGGCAAGGCCGCTGAAAAGGGCCTCGATCGTGCCTGGCTGACCTGCAACAAGAACGGCATCCCGTTCGACAAGCGCTCGCCGTTCGTCACTTCGGGCGTCCGGCTCGGTACCCCGGCTGGCACGACCCGCGGCTTTGGCGAGGAAGAGTTCCGCAAGGTCGGTGCGCTGATCGCCGAAGTGGTTGACGGCATGGTCCGTAACGGCGACGAAGGGGATGGCCAGATCGAAGCCCGCGTCCGTGGACAGGTGGAAGAGCTCTGCGCCCGCTTCCCGATCTATCCGGAGCTATAAGCCATGACCGATCCGAACCGCCCGAACGACCTGCTGTCCGAAGCCCGCGATGAAATTGTCGGCATGGGCAAGCAGGGGATGGCCCATCCCTCAACCAAGCCGGTGCTGACTGGCGCTGCAGTTGGTGCGGTTGCTGCGACGGTTCTACCGGTGATTACCTGGCCGGTCGGACTGATCGCGGGGGCGGGCTTCATGCTCTACAAGCGACTGCGCCCGTAACGCATGCGCTGTCCGTTCTGTGCGCACGACAACAGCCAGGTAAAGGATTCGCGGCCCACCGAGGACAACACCGCGATCCGCCGCCGCAGGCAATGTGAAGGCTGCGGGGCCCGGTTCACCACGTTCGAGCGCGTACAGCTGCGTGAAATCACCGTGGTCAAATCGGGCGACAAGCGGGAGCCGTTCGACCGTTCGAAGATCGAACAATCGGTCGCGCTCGCCTGCCGCAAGCGCGGGGTGGCGCAGGAACGGCTCGATCAACTCGTCTCCGGAATCCAGCGTCAAGTCGAAACGCTCGGCGATGGCGAAGTGAGTGCCAAGCAGATCGGCGAGATGGTGATGGACGGGCTGCGCCAGCTCGATAGCGTGGCCTATATACGCTTTGCCTCGGTCTATCGCGATTTCAGCGAAGCCAAGGACTTTGAAGATTTTGCGAGCGCGGTGCAGGATGCCGCCAAGCAGTAACCAGCCCGCCATCGTGCTGGTCCGCCCTCAGCTGGGCGAGAATATCGGCAAGGCAGCGCGGGCCATGCTCAATTTCGGCCTGACGGACTTGCGCCTGGTTGCGCCGCGCGATGGCTGGCCCAATCCAGGTGCCGGGCCTGCCGCAGCCGGCGCCGATATCGTGCTCGAACGAGCGCGGGTCTTTGACAGTCTGGCCGAAGCCGTGGCCGATTGCGCCCATGTCTACGCCACGACAGTCCGCAAGCGCGGGGTGACCAAACCGGTAGTCGATGCCGAACAGGCAGCGCTGGCGATCCATCGGGAGCCAGGCCGCTCGGCCTATGTCTTCGGACCCGAGCGGTCGGGCCTGGAAACCGATGACGTGGCCCTGGCCCGCACGATCCTAACGGTGCCGATCAATCCAGATTTCGGTTCGCTCAACCTGGCCCAGGCGGTAATCCTCTGCGCCTACGAATGGTCGAAGCAGGCCAGTCTCGTGCAGCCGACGGTCGAGGAACTGCTTCCCCCCGCCCCGCAGGATGAACTTGAAGGGATGATTGCCCAGCTAGAGGCCATGCTGGCCCCTACCGGCTTCTATCACCCGGTCAGCCGCGCCGCAGCAACCCGGCGGACCCTGCGCGGTCTGCTGACCAAGCCGGGCTGGAATCACCTGGAAGTGCGGACCCTGCGCGGGGTGCTGTCACACCTGGCCAAGGGACCGCGGCGGCCGAACTAGGTCGTTCGTCGAAAGTCCTTTCCGCCGCTCGGTCTCCTGCGCCATAGGCCGCTGCAATCGTTTATGGAGTTCGATTCAATGCGTCACCTTGCCACCGCCCTTGTCCTTGCCCTGGTTGCCGCGCCCGCGCCGGTCCTGGCGGCCGATGCCGCGCCGACGCCGGAAGCAACCACGGCTGCCAAGCCCAAGCTGATCTGCCGTCCGCTGCCCGCCCGCACCGGCAGTCACCGCCCGCAGGGCCGCGTCTGCAAGACTGCCGCGGAATGGAAGATCCGCGACAAGGACGTCTATATGGAAGGGCGGATGGAAGACACGACCAAGGTTGAGCCGGTCGGTCCCAAGATCTGACGCCCTACAAAGGCGCATTTTTTCTTGAATTCTGCCCCCGGCACAGCTAGGGGCGCCACTTCGCAATTGACCCCGCACTCCGGTGAAGCGGCGGTCGCATCCGGCAGCAGGCCGGATGGTGCGGTTCCGGACCAGAAGCCCCGGGCAGTTCCAGGGCATGCAAATTGAAGGATGCGCCATGTCGAAGCGCAATGCGTCGAAGTATAAAATTGACCGCCGGATGGGCGAAAACATCTGGGGTCGTCCCAAGAGCTCGGTGAATCGCCGCTCCTATGGCCCGGGCCAGCACGGCCAGCGTCGCAAGGGCAAGGTGTCGGACTTCGGTCTGCAGCTCCGCGCCAAGCAGAAGCTCAAGGGCTACTACGGCGACGTCACCGAAAAGCAGTTCAAGCGCACTTACCAGGAAGCCAGCCGCATGAAGGGCGATACCGGTCAGAACCTGATCGGCCTGCTCGAACAGCGCCTGGACATGGTCGTGTACCGCGCCAAGTTCGCGCCGACCATATTCTCGGCTCGCCAGATCGTTTCGCACGGCCACATCTATGTGAACGGCGTGAAGTGCAACATCGCCAGCCGCCGCGTGCGTCCGGGCGATGTCGTCAGCCTGGGCAAGAAGGCCAAGGAAATGGCCCTGATCGCTGAAGCCCAGACCCTGGCCGAGCGTGAAATCCCGGACTATGTCGCTGCCGACGGCACCGACAAGATCACCTTCGTTCGCGTCCCGACGCTCGACGAAGTGCCCTATCCGGTGAAGATGGAACCGAACCTGGTCGTCGAGTTCTACTCGCGCTAAGCTTCGGCCTTACCGAATTCAAGAAGGGCGGTCCTGCGGGGCCGCCCTTTTCGATTCCCGCCCATTCAGTTGGCCGGTATTCCCATCGCCTTGCGCAAAAAGGCATCGGACTGCGAGAGCAGCCGAGTTCTGGCTGCATTGCTCTGCAAATAGTGATCCAGCTTCTGAAATTCGACCAGTTCGACCTGCTTGCCGGCATCGCGCAGCCGGTCGGCCATCAGCCTAGACTGGGTGATCTTGACGTTTGTATCCTGATCGCCGTGAAACAGCAGCACCGGCGCCTTAATCTGCCCGGCATTGCGCGCTGGCGAGCCTTCGCGGATATGCGCGCCCGTCCCGATCAGCCGATCAACCAATGGATAGTCGGCATAGTCGATCCGGTCGGCACGCAGACCTTCGAGGTCAGTCACCGGCGCAATCGCAACAATCGCCTTGAACAATCCGGGATCGAGGACAGAGCTCTGAAGGGCAGCATAGCCGCCGTACGACCAGCCCAGGATGCCGAGCTTATCAGGTGCAGCAATCCCCTGGCTAACCAGCCAGCGGCCGGCATCATTCACATCACCGATCGCCGTCCGCCAGGACTGGAAGCCGTTGCGGCGGAACCAGGCGTTGCCATATCCCGCCGAGCCGCGGAAGTTGGGCTGAAGCACCGCATAGCCGCGCAGCGCATAGAACTGGACCAGCCAGTCAAAACCCCATTCATCGCGGGAACCTGGTCCGCCGTGCGGCATGACAATGGCGGGCAAGTTCTTGCCAGCGCTGCCCGGCGGCAGAGTCAGATAGCCCGGGATCTGAGTGCCGTCTGCCGCCGCAAAGGTGATCGGCTTCATCTCGGCCAGTTTCATTCCGGCCAGTTCGGCGCGCACCGGCAGCAGCGGCTCCAGCTTGCGGGCTGTCTTGTCATAGCGATAGAACTGGCCGGGATCGACGTCGCTGGAGGCGAAGAGTAGCAGCTTGCTCTCATCCGCGCTCGAATCGACAAAGCTGATCGCCGGCTTGCCCGGCAAGGCCTTGCCGAGGCCCGCTGCGAGCTTCTTCAGCTCCGGATCGAAAAATTCGATCATCCGCCGCTCGGTCGCATAGCTGGCGCCGACCACACGGTTGCTCGGACCAATCTGGATCAGCGAGTCCACATCGACGTCATTGCGGCCAAGCACCAGTTCCTTGCTGCCCAGCCCATCGAGGGACATGGCGAAAAGCGCGGAATAACCGTTATTGTCGTCAAAGCCGTAGGCTACATTGCGCGCGCCATCGACAGCATAGGGCTCAAACCCGCCCCACAGCCCGGCGTCGCTCTGCACGACCTTGGCCAGCCCTTCCCATTCGCGCGAATCCGGTTTGCGGTACGAGTAGCTGACCTTGCCGCGCAAATAGCCATCGGCGTCGCGCGGGGTGATGCCCATGATCCGGACATTGCCATGGCCATCGCTGATATACTCCGACGCTTCTGAGCGAGGCTTTTCGATCAGTTTGCGGCTAAGCGTGGTCACGTCGACTTCTTCGACTCCCAGCCCTTCCCCCTTGGACCGGATATTGGTTCCGGACGTATCCTGTGGCAGGAAGACACGGCTCATCAGCACCTTGCCTGGCTTGCCCGGGAGATCCCAATCGATGATCCCGCCGCCATAAAAGACCCGCCCCAGCGAACGCCCGCCATTGCGCGCCGAAAGCTGCTTCACATCGGTTCCGTCGGTCGCCATCGAGAACAGCCGAGAGAAATTGAGCGTCTCGCCGCCTTCATCCATCTGCAAGGTAACCATGCAGACCAGCCGGGTGTCAGTCGCGAACTCACACCAGCGCAGTTGCTGGTCCGGCTGGCCTTGGCGCATGATCGCCTTTGGCAGGCCAGGCACCGTCAGGTCAGCCAGATAAAGCACCTGCCCGCCAGTCTTGTCAGGCGCAACGATCGAGACGTAGTTGCCGCCCGGCGACATCGAGAGCTGACGGATCGATTCCAGCGCACCGAACCTTTGCGCCAGTGTCGCAGCATCCTGCCCCGCAGCAGGCATAGCCAGGGTGACCGCAGCCGTCGCGAGCAAGCCCCTGATAATTCGCATAGCATTCTCCCCCTGCCGGGGGTCGGCAGCGATGAGCCCCGCCCCCTTCCAATCGTAGGAGCCTATCAGCCCGCAGCGCCGTTGCAATTGCCGCAATCTATTGCGGGAATCCTGCTCTGATCAATTGCGGAACGAGGGATCGATCCGGTCCAGCTTGCGCAGCAGAGCCGGCCAAGCAAGGCCGTTGGCCAGCATCCCAATCCCGGCCGGCGGAGTCTGCGACTTGACCTTTTCGGGCGTGCCTTGCGGCGGGTTGTTCAGGCCATCACGCCCGGCCGACAGCATCTTGACCTGCGCATCGCAGGCCCGCTCCAGGAAATAGAGCCGCAGGAAGCATTCGCCCACGGTCTTGCCGATCGCCAGGGTCCCATGGTTGCGCAGGATCATCACGTGCTTGTCGCCCATGTCGACCACCAGCCGGTCGCGTTCCTCGAGGTCGGTCGCGATACCTTCATAGTCGTGATAGGCGATGTCGGACCCGGCAATCATCGCAGTCTGGGTGTGCGGCAGCAATCCTTCGGACATGGCGCTGACAGCCTGGCCGGCAGGCGTGTGGAGGTGCATCACCGCGTGCGCATCCTCGCAATTCATGTGCAGCGCCGAATGGATCGTGAAGCCGGCGGGATTGACCGGGTGGGCCGTCGGGATCACCGGCTGACCTTCGACGTCGATCTTCACCAGCGAGCTGGCGGTGATCTCTTCGAACATCATGTCATAGGGGTTGATCAGGAAGTGATGCTCTGGCCCCGGCACGCGGGCGGAAAGGTGAGTGAAGATAAGATCATCCCAGCCATACAGCGCCACCAACCGATAGGCTGCCGCAAGGTCCACCCGGACCGCCCATTCTTCGGCGCTTACCGATGCACGCACATGATCGTCGTTCGTTTCGGTTCTGGTTTCAAGCACAGTGGCCATGATCGCTCTCCTTGTCTCTTTGCGGGCAGACTAAGACGATTCGCCGCGCTTGTCAGGTGCCCAGGTAACTGCGCCTGAAATCGGCCGCAAAGGCTGCGAAAGTGCCTGCCGCAATCGCGCCGCGCATTGCCTGCATCAGCTGCTGGTAGAAAGTCAGGTTGTGCTCGGTCAGCAGCATGGCACCCAGGATCTCGCCACTCTTGTGGAGGTGGTGGAGATAGGCACGGCTGTATCTGGTGCAGCAATCGCCTGGGCAGCGTTCATCCAGTGGAGCCGGATCCTCGGCATGCTTGGCGTTGCGCAGGTTGACGGGGCCATTCCAGGTAAAGCCTTGACCATTGCGGCCCGAGCGGCTTGGCAGAACGCAGTCGAACATGTCGACCCCGCGCTCGACTGCACCGACCAGGTCATCGGGCTTGCCCACGCCCATCAGGTAGCGCGGACGGTCCGCTGGCAGCATCCCAGGCGCAAAATCGAGCGTGGCGAACATCGCTTCCTGCCCCTCACCCACGGCCAGACCGCCGATCGCATAGCCATCGAAGCCGATTTCCTGCAGCGCCTGTGCACTTTCGCGGCGCAGGTCCTCATTCAGCGCGCCCTGCTGGATCCCGAACAGGGCAGAGCGTTCGGCATGCTCTGCGCCGCTGTCGAACCCCGCGCGGCTGCGCGCGGCCCAGCGCATCGACATCCGCATCGACTGCGCGATCGTGTCATAAGGCGCATCGGCACGCGGGCACTCGTCAAAGGCCATGACGATATCGCTGCCGAGCAGCCGCTGGATTTCCATTGAGCGCTCGGGGGTCAGCAAGTGCCGACTGCCGTCGAGGTGGCTCTTGAAGGTAACGCCCTCTTCGGTGATCTTGCGCAGGTCGGACAGGCTCATCACCTGGTAACCGCCGCTGTCGGTCAAGATCGGACGGTCCCAGTTCATGAACTTGTGCAGGCCGCCCAGTCGCGCCACCCGCTCTGCACCCGGGCGCAGCATCAGATGATAGGTATTGCCCAGCAGGATGTCCGCTCCGGTCGCGCGGACGCTCTCCGGCTTCATCGCCTTGACTGTCGCGGCCGTACCAACTGGCATGAAGGCGGGTGTGCGAATCTCACCACGCCGCATCCGAATTGTGCCGGTACGGGCCTTGCCATCGGTGGCGTGGATTTCAAACTGGAAGCGCGGCGCTGTCATAGCGGCCCGCTAGACGAAACGGTTGCGCTCGACCAGCCCGACCAGTGCCCCGCGCATTTCGTCCCAGCCATGCTGCTCAGCCGCATCGATAGCCGGGACTGCATCCTCCACCACATCGATCAGCGTATCGATCAGCCCGCGAAACCAGTCCGGCGGCACATCCAGCGCGACGCGGTGGTGCGGAACCGAGGTATCGAAATAGATTCGCGCCTCAATCGGCGAATCGAACCAGGTCATGACGTAGTAGAGTGTGTTGCCGACCATCTCGGCCTCGAGCCGCTCCGGCCCAAGCGGAGCATGGTGGGCAAAACTGGCGCGGGCCTGCGGGAAGCGGCGATAGTATTCAGTGATCACCGGCCTGGTCAGGTCACCAAGAACTTCGGCGGCACGTTCCAGTCGCGCTTCAATCGCGGCCTGACCCTGGCTATTCGTCATCGATCCCTCCGCCGCGCAGGCTAACCGCAGCGGAGGGTCGATGTCTTGTCAGAAATCAAGCGTCGGGCAGCCAGTTGCCGTGGAAACCCGGCGGGATGCGATGCGGGATATGAACCGAGGCGACCGGCGGTGCGGCTATATTGGCCGCGTCGAGAATGACCAGATCGGTCGTCTCGTTGGTGGTGTCGATGACATAACCCATGACCCAGCCATCGCCCTCGGGCGCATCGGTGCTGCGTGGTACGAAGACAAACTCACCCGGCACGCGGCCCGGGCCGAAATTGTGCTGGCTGCGCTCGCCCGTCTCAAGGTCATAGCGATAGATCGGCGCTTCACCGAGGAAACCAACGTCTTCCTCGCTCGGCAGACCCATCGACCAGGAATAGCGATAGGGCTGGCCGAAGTAGCGTTCGTCTGGACGGTGAAACTCCTGCGGCGCGGAATCGAGCGTTGTCCGGACGACCTTGCCGGCGGCCGGATCGATCGACCAGCGCTCCATGCCAAGCGGTTTGCCGTTCGGGCCTTCGGGGCCACCGGCAAACATCGTTTCATGGACCGACATATCGACGATTACCTTGCCGTCCGCCGCATCAAAGGCGTTGCTGACGTGGAAGACATAGCAGGGATCAACATCGCACCAAACGATGTCAGCCGCCGTTCCCTGACGCGGCAACAGGCCGACGCGGGCGCGGTGGGCCGGGTTCCAGGCAAAGGGGAACTGCTCACCCGCGATCATCGCCTTCATCGAGAAGGTCACAGGCAGATCGAATACCAGCACATACTGCTGGGTAATCGCGCATTCGTGGATCGACGGGCCATGCTCCACCGGGATCGGCGCTTCGCGCAGCACCTTGCCGTCCTTTGAAACAACGACGTGCCAGACCGTGTCGGGAGTCATGGCGTCATAGGTGATCGCGTGCAGCTCACCCGTCAGCGGGTCTTCGTGTGGGTGGGCGGTGAACGGCACATGCAGGGTGCCCCCGAAATCGGTGTAGGTAACAGTTTCGAGCTCATCATTGAGCTGCGCCGGGAATGAACCCGCTTCGACAATCGCGAGGGTCTGGCCATTGTGCTGAATCACATTGGTATTGACCAGATCACGCCGTCCGCGCCGTGGCCCTGGGGCGGCCTCAGGGCCACCCTGCGCCTCAAGCGCCTGGCTGCGGATATAACGGTTGCGATACCACAGCGCCTTGCCGCCTTGCAGCCGAACGCCGTGGACCATGCCGTCACCGATAAACCAGTGGTGCCCGCGCGGATCGGGCTTGAAGGGGTTCGGCCCGATGCGGACATAGCGGCCGGAAAGCTCAGCCGGGATCGTACCGGTGACCTTGAGGTCGGTCAGCGTCCGTTCCTCGGTCATTGGCGTGTGGATGCCGGTCAGGAACGGGTGCTGCTGCTCAGCATCCTGGCGCGCACGGTTGAAATTGGCCACGGCCATGACACCCTTGGTGACGACCCCCCGGATAACGGTCTCGACTGCGCTTGCCATGATGCGAATCTCCGCTTAATGTTTATGGCGTAAACATAGCAGCAATGGTAACAGTGTCAACATCACCGCAAACCCGCGCCTATCACCACGGCGACCTGCGCGCTGCGCTGGTCGATGCCGGGCTCAAGGCTCTGGAATCCGCACCGATCGAGGAACTCTCGCTGCGTGCCCTCGCCCGCGAAGTCGGCGTATCGCCGACGGCCGTCTATCGCCATTTCCCCGACAAGCAGGCATTGCTGGCTGCGCTGGCGGCTGAAGGGATCGAGCAACTGGGCCAGTACCAGCAAGCCGCTGCAGCCGGTACGGAGGGCAATAGCGATGCCTTCGGCGCAACTGGCCGGGCCTATGTCCGCTGGGCGCTCGCCAATCCGGCGCTGTTCCGTCTGGTCTTCGGGCAATGCCGCGATGTCGGCCCGTCGATCTTTGGCGACAACCTTGCCGCCCGTTTGCTGCAAGACCGGGCGCTGCACGCGGTCGGCGGCGACGCGGCCGGCGCCCAGCGGCTGATGGTCCAGGCCTGGGCGGTGGTCCACGGCCTGGCCATGCTGATGCTTGATGGACAGTTGCCGCAGGATCACGCGCTGATCGACCGGGTGATCGACCCGCGCACCCTGTTCACGCGCTAGCCCGCCGCGGGCATGAACTTGGCCGCGATCCGCTTGATCGCCTCGACGAAGACGCCGAAGAACAGCCCACCGACTACGGTCGCCAATGCGAGTTCAGCAAAATCGATCTTGAGCTGAATCAGCGGGGCAGCCGCCACCGTCAGGAACAGCATCGCCGCGGCGTTGAACAGGAATGGCAGCACGGCGATCACCTGCAGGTAGATCGCAGCGACCATGATCAACAAGCCCAGGATCATGCCGTTGCTGCCCATCTTGCCGGTCAGGTAGACCACCTGCCAGGCCAGTCCAATGCCGACCAGTGCCCCGGCAATCGTTGCCGGCAAGCGCTTGATCTCCAGCGCCTCAAGATTGGCCCAGTGCCAAAGCAACAGGAACCCGCCGAACAGCGTCAGGTCTGAAAAAAGCGCCGTCCCGATGATCGCCCAGGCGATTACCGCAACCACAACGATCAGAACAATGCCCAGCCCAGCAAGTGGCCCTGGCGCCGCTGTCGCAGTCGAATCCGTCATCTCAAATCCCCCTCCAGACCCCCGCTTTGCGGGAAGCCGGACAAGGAGACCGGAAAAGGCTGATCAGCGCAAGCGGTGTTTAGGCGCGCGATTAACTCGGCAGCAGCAGCGAGGAATCGCCATAGGAATAGAACCTATATTCGTTGGCAATGGCATGGGCATAGGCCGCCTGCATCCGATCCAGCCCCATTAGCGCGGAAACGAGCATAAACAAGGTCGACTTGGGCAGGTGGAAGTTCGTCACCAGCCCATCGATCCCCTTGAAGCGATAGCCAGGGGTGATGAAGATTGCCGTGTCACCCTCGAATGGATGGATCACCCGGTCCGCATCTGCTGCGCTCTCAAGCAGGCGTAAGCTTGTCGTACCCACTGCAACAATCCGGTTACCGCGCGCCCGGCTGGCATTCAGGCGTTCAGCCGTTTCCGCGCTGATCACACCCCACTCAGCGTGCATCTGGTGATCATTGGTATCGTCAGCCTTGACCGGTAGAAAGGTGCCGGCGCCGACGTGGAGCGTCAGCGTCTCATGCCCGATCTCCCGCGCCGCCAGCGCTTCCATCAGCCTTGGCGTAAAGTGGAGCGCGGCCGTCGGAGCGGCGACGGCACCGTCCTTCGCCGCAAACATGGTCTGGTAATCAGACTTATCCTGCTCATCGATCGCGCGCTTGCCCGCGATGTAGGGCGGCAGCGGGACCTGGCCGGCCCGGTCGAGCAGCACCTCGACTGGCTCATCGCCCGCAAAGGCCAGCGTCCAGGAGCCATCGGCATGGCGCTCCTCCGCCACCGCGCTGACCGCGGCGGCGAACTCGATCAGGTCTCCGGCCTTCAGCCGCTTGCCGTTGCGGACAAAGGCCTGCCAACGGCGCAGGTCGATCCGCTTGTGCAGCGTCGCGCCGATCCGGGCCGCGCCGCGATAGCCTTCAAGCTGGGCCGGAATGACCCGCGTGTCGTTGAAGACCAGCACGTCACCGGGTTCGAGCAGACTGGGCAGGTCCAACACGCCCTTGTCGGCAAAGTCCCCCTGCCCCGGCACGAACAGCAGCCGCGCGGCGTCGCGCGGGCGGGCCGGCCGCAGGGCAATCCGGTCAGTAGGAAGCTCGAAATCGAACAGGTCAACGCGCATGGCCGCGCCCTAGCGGGGCGTGGTCAGCGGTCAAGTCGGCAAAGTGGGCTAGTTGGACTTCGACTGGGTGAGCATGTCGGCCGAGATCGCAGCCGGCGCGGCGGCTGCTGGAGCAGCCGGGCGCGGCTTGCCCTCGCTGAGCATGGAAGCCTGGAGGATCTTGGTCGGGTTTGCAGGTGGTTCGCCCCGCTCAATCGCGTCGACGTAGTCCATGCCTGCGATCACGCGGCCGAAGTTAGTATAACGGTGATCGAGCGCGAAACGCGGGTAGAACACGATGAAGAACTGGCTGTTGGCCGTGTCGGGCTGATCCGTGCGGGCCATCGAGACCGAACCGCGCACGTGCGGGATGTAGTTGAATTCCGCCTTGAGGTCCGGCAGCGGCGAGCCGCCCTGCCCCGTTCCGGTCGGATCACCAGTCTGGGCCATGAAGCCGTCGATCACGCGGTGAAAAATGATCCCGTTGTAAAAGCCCTGAGCGGCCAGGGTCTTGATCCGCTCGACATGACCCGGTGCCCAGGCCGGCATCAGCCGGATCAGCACGCGGCCGCCGTTCGACAGGTCAAGGACCAGGATATTCTCGGGTTCAAAGGCTGGATCAGGATTGATCACCGCACTCAGCACCGGAGCGGCAGGGGCCGGCGGCGCCTTGTCTTTCGCCAAGCCGGGTCCGGCAATCAGGGCCAGGCCCAGGGCAACGGCAGTAAACTTGGCTCGGATCATCAGGTCAGGTCTCGGAATCTGGAGGTTCGCTCGTGCTGGCGCGGGATAGCCGCGTCAGCCTGTCGTGGCAATGAATGGCCGCAGACTATTAACCGCGCACGCCGCCCGCCTTGGCAATTTGCGCCAGGACGTCGGCGCAAACGGTGGGCGTAACGAATTTGGAGATGTCGCCACCATAGATCGCGATCTCCTTGACCAGGCGCGAGGCGATTGGCTGAAGCGAGACGTCGGCCATCAGGAAGATGGTTTCGACCCGGGCGTTGAGCTGGCGGTTCATCCCGGTGAGCTGGTATTCGTACTCAAAGTCGGTCACCCCACGAATGCCACGGATCACCACCGATGCGCCCTGGCTTTCGGCAAAATCCATCAGCAGCGAATTGAAACCGACCACCTCGATATTGGTGACCCCCAGGGCAGCCACCTCGCGCTTGACCATGTCGATCCGCTCGGGATCAGAAAACATCGGCGACTTGGCGATGTTGGTCGTGACGCCAATGATAAGCCGGTCGACCAGTTTCGCCCCGCGGGCGATGATATCCATGTGACCCAGCGTGATCGGGTCGAACGTCCCCGGATATACCCCAACCCGTTCCATCAGTGGTCCCTCTCCACAATGAACCGCGCAAGATCACGCAGCAGGTCCGCCTCTGCCCCATGCTGGCCCAGGTGCGCAATGGCCTGATCAACCAGCATCCGCGCCTGATCGCGCGCCCGGTCCGGGCCGAGCAGCGAAACGAAGGTGGCCTTGCCGGCCGCCGCATCCTTGCCCACCGCCTTGCCAGCCTTTTCGGCATCGCCCTCGTGATCCAGCAGATCGTCGGCAATTTGGAAAGCAAGGCCGATATCGCGGGCATAGCCACGCAGGTGTGCGCGCCCCTCTTGCGGCACCCGGCCCAGCACCGCGCCCAGTTCGACCGATGCACCCAGCAAGGCCCCAGTCTTGAGCTGCTGCAGCTTGGTGATGGTATGAAGATCGAAAGTGGTGGTTTCGGCCACCATGTCCATCATCTGCCCGCCGGCCATGCCGTTCCAGCCACTGGCGGTCGCCAGGACCTGGATCAGTTCCGCCCGAACGAAAGGATCACCGCTGGTGACGGGATCGGCCAGGATCTCGAAGGCAAAGTCGTGCAGTGCATCGCCCGCCAAGACCGCCGTCGCCTCGTCGAAGGCGAGGTGGGTGGTCGCTTTGCCGTGGCGCAGGGCATCGTCATCCATGCAGGGCAGGTCATCATGGACCAGTGAATAGACATGGATCGCCTCGATCGCGCAGCCGACACGGAGCGCAGCAGAACGGTCCACGCCATACAGCGCGGCCGTGGCAGTGACCAGCAGCGGCCGCAGCCGCTTGCCGCCGCCCAGCAGAGCGTAGCGCATGGCTTCAACAAGCCGGGCGCGCGGGTCCTCTGGCACCGGCAGCAGCGCATCGAACAAAGCGGCGACATCAGTACCGATGTCCCGGATCGCCTCAGCCAGCAGCGGCGTTGCCTTGCCGGTCATGATTCAGTGTCCGGCTTCTGAATCGAACGGGCGGGTTCCGGCTGCCTGGCCGTCGGCCCCAGCAATGATCTGTTCGATCTTCAATTGGGCCGCATCGAGCCGGGCCTGGCAATGCTGGCGCAGCTTCTCGCCCCGCTCGTAGAGCACAATTGAGCTGTCGAGCGGCACTTCCCCGCCCTCCAGCTTGCGCACGATGTCTTCGAGTGCGCGCAGCGCGTCTTCGAAGCTCAGGTCGGCGATATCGGAATTGTCCTCGCTCATCGTCGCACAGCATTGACCGCGCCCGCCGCGCCGGTCAAGCTGATCGGCAAAGGGAGAATGTCGATGCAGTGGATTACCGCCTATGTGACTGCCGCCGTGGCCTTTGGCGTGCTCGATGCGCTGTGGCTGCGCTGGGCCGCACCCAACCTTTACCGCCCGCTGATTGGGGAAATGCTGGCCGACAGTTTCAGGATGGTTCCGGCGCTGGTCTTCTACGCGCTCTATATCGCCGGGATGGTGTGGTTCGCAGTCCGGCCAGGTCTCTCGCAAGGGGTGCCCTATGGCGTGCTGAACGGCGCGCTGCTGGGGGCGCTGTGCTATGCCACCTATGACCTGACCAACCAGGCCACGCTGAAGGTCTGGTCCACCCAGATGACTCTGATCGACATTGCCTGGGGCGCATCGGCCACGGCCTTGGCCAGCGGCCTCGCAGTCTTCGCGGTGCAGAAACTCACTTCGCAATAGGGCTTTGACGGGAGGGGGAAAGCCATGTTCATCGGTCACTGGGCGCCCGCCCTCGCCGCCGCAGCGGCCAGCAAGCGCGCGCCGAAAATCGGCGTGTTGTTCGTGGCAGCGCAGCTGGTCGACTGGGCCTTCTTTGGCCTCCTGCTGCTGGGCGTAGAGCACATGCGCTTTTCCCCCGGGATCAGCGTGATGAACCCGATGGACCTCTATCGTATGCCGATCACGCATAGCCTGCTGGGCTCGGCCGGGTTTGCGGCGGTGTTTGCCGGGCTGATCTGGCTGGGCAGCAAGGACCCCTCGGCCGCCCTGATCGGCAGCGCGGTGGTGCTGTCGCATTGGTTCCTCGACCTGCTGGTGCACGTGCCGGACCTGACCCTTGCCGGCAATCCGCCCAAGCTCGGCTTGGGTCTTTGGAACCATCCGATGGTCGAAATACCGCTCGAACTGGGCATCACTTTCGGTGCGCTATGGTGGTATGCGAAGGTCCGAAAGCCTGCGGGACTGCGCGTGATTGCGCTGGCCATGATCCTAATCGCACTCCAGGCGGTAAACTGGTTCGGACCGGTGGAGCCCGAAGTGACTGCCGGGACCAGCCTACTCGCCTTCTTCGCCTATGGCCTGGGGACGCTGGCCGCCTGGTGGATGGGCAAAAGCGAGAGCTCGCAGGCATGAGCCAGGTATCCACCCACGATAAGGGCCCGGTCCGGATCATCACGCTGACCAATCCGCCGCGCGGCTATATGAATGCAGCCAACGCGGCGCAGCTGCTGGTCGCCCTGCAGGACGCCCTCGCCGCTCCGGAAATTCGTGTGATCGTCTTCACCGGCGGCCTGCCCGGGGTGTTCATTCGGCACTATGACGTAGGCGAGATCAAGGCGGTGGCGGACGCGCTGCGGGCCGGGGCAATCCAGCCGGGCGGGGATCGAGCGGCCTCACCGGTCTATGCCCTGATCGACCTAATGCTGGCCTGCGAAAAGCCGACCATCGCCGCGATCAACGGCATCTGCATGGGCGGCGGCTGCGAATTTGCGCTGTGCTGCGACATACGGATTGCAGAGGCGGGCGATTTCACAATCGGTCTGCCCGAAACCCGCCTCGGCATCATCCCGGGCGTCGGCGGACTGCAACTGCTGGCCCGGACCGTTGGCCTATCGCGAGCCCGCGAAATGGTGATGCGCGGCCGCGTGGTTGGCCCGGACGAGGCGCTGCGGATTGGTCTGGTCGATGAAGTTGTTCCCTCCGCCCTCGACCGCGCGCTTGAAATCGCGGCAGAGCTGGCTGCCAATCCGCCCCATGCCGTCGCCGCGGCAAAGCGGATGGCGCGGCAAGTTGCCTTTGGCGAAACGCTGGAGCAGGGCCTGCTGACCGCAGCGACCGAGTTCATGGGCACCCTGGTTGACAGCGATGAAACCCCCAAGCTGATCGATGCCTTCCTTGAAGGTGGGGAAGATATCCTCGCGGGCTAGCCTTAGCCGCAGGTGGGCGCTAAGGGCCGCCCATGGCCGAGATTACTCCCCAAATCGTCGCCCAGCACGGGCTTTCCGAAGACGAGTACCAGCGCGTCCTGCACGCCTTGGGGCGCGAGCCGAACCTGGTGGAGCTCGGCATCTTCTCCGTCATGTGGTCGGAGCATTGCTCGTACAAGTCGAGCCGGATCCACCTCAAGAAGCTGCCGACCGAGGCCCCCTGGGTGATCTGCGGCCCAGGCGAAAATGCCGGGGTGATCGACATCGGCGATGGCCAGGCCGCGATCTTCAAGATGGAGAGCCACAACCACCCGAGCTACATTGAGCCCTACCAGGGCGCGGCAACTGGCGTTGGCGGCATTCTGCGTGACGTGTTCACCATGGGCGCGCGCCCGGTCGCCAATATGAACGCGCTGCGCTTTGGCCGGCCCGACCATCCCAAGATGAAATCGCTGGTTCAGGGCGTGGTCGCGGGCATTGGCGGCTATGGCAACTGCGTCGGCGTGCCGACCGTGGGCGGCGAGACCAACTTCCACCAGGCCTATGACGGCAACATCCTGGTCAATGCGATGACCGTGGGGATCGCCGATACCGACAAGATCTTCTATTCGGCCGCCACCGGGATCGGCAACCCGATCGTCTATGTCGGCTCCAAGACCGGGCGCGACGGGATCCACGGCGCGACCATGGCCAGCGCCGACTTCGATGAGAAGTCTGACGAGAAGCGCCCGACCGTGCAGGTCGGCGATCCCTTCACCGAAAAGCTGCTGATCGAGGCCTGCCTCGAACTGATGGCGACCGACGCAATCGTCGCGATCCAGGATATGGGCGCGGCGGGCCTGACCTCCAGCTCGGTGGAAATGGCGACCAACGGCAAGGCTGGCATCATCCTCGACATGGACAAGGTGCCGTGCCGCGAGGAAGGCATGACGCCTTACGAAATGATGCTGAGCGAAAGCCAGGAGCGCATGCTCATGGTGCTCAAGCCCGGCAAGGAAGCCATGGCAGAGGCGATCTTCCGCAAGTGGGAGCTGGACTTTGCCGTGATCGGCGAAGTGACAGACACCGGCCACATGGTGCTGACCTGGCAAGGCGAGACGGTCTGCGACATTCCGCTCGGTCCATTGGCCGAGGACGCCCCGCTTTATGACCGCCCGGCGCTGAGCCTGGCGGAATACAAGGCCTGGGCCAAGGTCAAGCCTTTGGGCGAGGTGCCGCAGAGCACGGACCTGGGCGCAGACCTGCTCAAGCTGATGGCTTGCCCCGATCTCGCCAGCCGGCGCTGGATCTGGGAGCAGTATGACAGCCAGGTTGGCGCCGACACCCTGCAGAAGAGCGGCGGCGATGCGGCAGTGGTGCGCATTCACGGGACGAAGAAGGCGCTGGCGATCAGCACCGATTGCACCCCGCGCTATTGCTATGCCGATCCCTATGAAGGCGGGAAGCAGGCCGTCGCCGAAACGTATCGCAATATCTCAGCTGTTGGCGCTAAGCCTCTGGCAATCACCAATTGTCTGAACTTCGCCAACCCGCAGCGTCCTGAAATCATGGCACAGATCGTCGAAGCCCTGCGTGGCATGGGCGATGCCTGCCGGGCGCTCGACTATCCTATCGTCTCAGGCAACGTCAGCCTCTACAACGAGAGCAAGGCGACCGGCGGTGGTTCGGCGATCCTTCCCACTCCGGCGATTGGCGGCGTCGGGTTGATGGCCGATTACGAGGTCATGGCCACTATCGCGTTCAAGGCCGAAGGCGAATGCCTGGCGATCATTGGCCCAAGCTATCCCGAGCTTGGCCAATCGCTGTGGCTGCGCGAAATCCATGGCCGCGAGGATGGCGATCCGCCGAAGGTCGATCTGGGCGACGAACTTTTCCATGGCGAAGTGATCCGCCAATTGATTGCCGACGGCGCAGTGACCGCCGTTCATGACATCAGCGACGGTGGCCTGCTGGTCGCGATCGCGGAAATGGCGCTGGCGGGCAATTTGGGTGCGGCGATCGATCCAATGGATACGGCCTTCGCCTTCAACGAGACCCAGTCGCGGTATCTGGTCACCTACCCGGCCGACAAGCCGCTGGACCGCAGCAAGGTACCGTTCGAAAAGATTGGTACAGTTGGCGGCGATGCACTGGTGATCAATGGCCAGCCGGTCAAGCTGAGTGCACTGCAAGAAGCGAACGAGCGCTTCTTCCGCGACTGGATGGAAGGCTGAGCCGGTGAGCACGGCGGGCTATTCCGGCACGCCGCTGGCCAAGAAGCTCAACCTGCGTGACGGGATGCGGGTGTGGTTCGATGCCATGCCCGAATCCGTTGCCGATGAAATCGACGAATATGCGCTGGAATTGCACTTCATCGCCGACCCGGCCGAAGGGATCGACGCCGCACATGTTTTCGTGACGGAGCGCGCAGTGCTGGAAGCGCGGCTGGGCGCGCTGCGCCACCAGATCACGCCCGATGGTCAGATCTGGGTGAGCTGGCCGAAAAAGGCCGCAAAGGTCCAGACCGACATCACCGAGGACACGATCCGCGAAGTCTGCCTGCCGCTCGGCCTGGTCGACACCAAGGTCTGCGCGGTGGACGAAGTCTGGTCCGGCCTGAAGCTGGTGATCCGCAAGGACCTGCGTTAGGCTGCCTGATCAGGCGGCCTGCTTGGCTGGCGCCATCAGATCATAGGGATCGATCCCCGCCGCCCGCCACATCGCGTGCGCCTGCTGGTAGTAGCTCGGCGGCTTGATGTTGAGCTTGGCGCGCACTTCCTCGATCGGCAGCGGCAGCAGGTCGGAAATGCACATTTCAACCAGACGCGGGCAGGCCTTACCCATCTTCTGCGCCTCGCGCACCGCACGAAACACCGGCACCTTCACCGTCTTGCGCTTGGCAATCTCCACCGCACCGGCATAGCCCAGGAACAGGTGAGCCGGACTTGGCTGCTGGCTATAGGTAAAGGCCAGCACGCACTGCTCACCCAGCGCATCGCGGCCGAAACCGGACAGGATGTGCATCAGGTCGTGCGTGTCGCGCATCCGGTTGAAATACCAGGTGACCTGATCTTCCCAGTAGAAGTTGAGCGGGCGATCCTTGTCGAGCTCGTCCACAAGGCCGTGGGCCGAGAGACCTTCGCGCTCCATGAAGTCGCAATAGACGTGGGCCAGGCTGCCCTTGTGCATCTTGCGCAGCGTTTCGTGATCGTCAAGGAGCTTCATCAGCGAAGGCTCCTTGCGGCGGATTTCCTGCGCACGCTCGGTCTTCAGGAAGCTTAGCGCAGCGTCATAAACTCCGCGCCACGGCAGAGCTTCGAAAATCGGGGTGACCTTGGACGTGTCTTCCTTGTCCTTCACCAGCTCACGAAAATTGCGCCAGGCCTTGGGCAAGTCATAGCGCATTTCGGGGCGCCCCGGCAGCATCAGCGGCAGGTCCGGTGCGGCGAAATCGACATGGGCCTGGCGCAGCGAGGGCCTGGCTTCGAGCGGTGCGGTCATCATGTTCATAGCGAACACGATAATGCGAACTACTTACAGAAATGTCAATAGTGTGTCAGTATCAGCTAACTATCTAATTCCAGTCACTTTCTGGAATCCCCAGCAGCCGCAGTACGTCGGTCAGATCGCCGCGGTCAATCGCACCGTTCGCGGCGGCGCGGGCCTTGGGTTTCGCGTGATAAGCCACGCCATAGCTGGCCGCGACCAGCATCGGGATATCGTTGGCGCCATCGCCGGTGGCCAGGCTGGCCGCCCCGCCCCGCGCTTCGACCTCGCCGCGCAATACCGCTTCCTTGACCGCGCTGTCGACGATGTCACCGACCAGCCCGCCGGTCAGCTTGCCGTGGCTCACGGCCAGGCGGTTGCCGACCACGCGTTCAAACCCCAGCCGCTCGGCCACCGGATCGGCAAATTGGTGAAAGCCGCCCGTGACCAGCACGGTGTTGCAGCCATGGGCCTTGAGTGTTGCCACGAGCGTGCGTGCGCCCGGCATGTCGCGAATCCGCTCATCCAGGCATTGCTGGATTGCGTCCTCACCCAACCCGCCCAGCAGCCGCACGCGTTCGGTCAGGGCTTCGGCGAAATCGAGCTCGCCCTGCATGGCGCGCTCGGTAATGTCGGCGATCTGGTCCTTGAGACCCGCGAAATCGGCCAGTTCATCGATGCATTCCTGGCCAATCATGGTCGAATCCATGTCCGACACGAAGACTTGCGGAACTTGCGGCAGATGATCGGCAATCAGCAGGTCCGACGGCTGGAAGTGACGATCCAGCACGCCCCGAATTGCGGCGGGATCGCCGTCCTGCGTCATGACCTGCAGCACCTGATCGATCGCCGGCAGCGGATCGGCGCCGATCACCCGCGCGCCCTGCGCCTCGATCGCATGGACCGCGGCATCGAGATGGGCGGACAAGATCGCCGGTTCTGCTATCACCCGGGCAATGAGCACGCAGGATTCCCCTTCAGATTCGGACAGCGAACGGCCGCCGCTGGCGCTCATCGCAGGGCCGACCGCCAGCGGCAAGAGCGATCTGGCCGTGCGGCTGGCACTCTCCCTGAAGGCGCAGGGGCGCAAGGCGGTGGTGATCAACGCTGATAGCGCACAGGTCTATGGCGATCTTGCCATACTAAGCGCCCGTCCCTTGCAAGAAGAAATGCAAGGCGTGCCACATCGCTTGTTCGGCACTTGGGACGGCGCGACAGCCTGCTCGGCAGCCGATTGGGCAAAGGCTGCGCGGGCCGAAATTGATGCCACCCAGGCTGATGGAGCGGTCCCGATCCTGGTCGGCGGGACCGGTCTCTACCTGCGGACACTGCTGGACGGGATTGCGCCAGTGCCGCCGATCGATCCCACAATCAGGGAAGAAGTACGCGCCCTGCCTGTGGCCGAAGCCTGGTTGGCCTTGCGACAGGAAGATCCAGATCGGGTAGCCCTTCTCGCGGCGAATGACACGACCAGAATTGCCCGCGCGCTGGAGGTCGTCCGTTCAACCGGACAGCCGCTGGCCGCCTGGCAAGCGCGCCGGGAAGGCGGGATTGGCCAGTCCGTCTCGCTTCACGCGGTCGTGCTCCTGCCGGACCGAGCCTGGCTTTACGAGCGCTGCGACCGGCGGTTTGGGCTCATGCTTGAGCAAGGGGCAATTGCCGAGGTCCAAGCCCTGCTCGCTCGCCAGCTTGACCCTGCCCTGCCCGTCATGCGGGCCATTGGGGTACCGGAAATCCGCGCCTTCCTGGCCGGAGAGATTACGCGACGAGAACTGCTTGAGCGCGGAGCGCAGGCAACCCGCAACTATGCCAAGCGCCAATACACCTGGTTCCGCAACCAGCCGCCAGCCAATTGGCAGCAAATTGAGTCCCAAAATGTCGATCTAGGCCATCAATTCGCATCATTATTACAACATTAGCGCTTGACACGTTATTTACTGTCGCTTAGGGCCAGATCACTACCTGCCCATGGCAGGCCCGCACGAGTTGGAGAGGGCGACCCGGCACAGGCAACTGTGCCGGGTCGGTTCTTTCAAGGGTGCGGGAATACGAATGAAGGACTGTTACGGTGAGTGAAGAGCGCAGCGGCGCAAGCATCCTGGTCGAAAGCCTGGTCCGCCAGGGGGTCGAATTCGTCTTCGGGTATCCCGGGGGCGCTGTGCTGCCGATTTACGATGCGCTGTTCGCCGATCCCCGCATTCGCCACATCCTGGTGCGTCACGAAGCCGGGGCCGCCCATGCCGCCGAAGGCTATGCCCGCTCAACCGGCAAGCCAGGCGTCGTGCTGGTCACATCCGGCCCCGGCGCAACCAATGCGGTTACCGGAATTGCTGATGCCTTCATGGATTCGATCCCGCTGGTCGTCATTACCGGCCAGGTCGCGACCGGCCTGATCGGCTCGGACGCGTTCCAGGAAGCCGATACGGTTGGCATCACGCGCCACTGCACCAAGCACAACTATCTGGTGAAAGACCCTTCGGACCTGGCCGCGACGATCGACGAGGCGTTCCAGATCGCAACCCAGGGCCGCCCAGGCCCGGTCGTGATCGACATTCCGAAAGACGTGCAGGTTGCGGTCGCCAGCTACACCGATGGCGCGCCGCAGCGGCCCAACCGCTACACCCCGACCCTGCGCGGTACTGACAAGGATATTGCCCGCGCAATCGAATTGCTCGCCAATGCCCGGGCCCCGATCTTCTATACCGGCGGCGGCGTGATCAATTCAGGCCCCCGCGCCACCGAACTGCTGCGCGAGTTGCAGGCCAAGACTGGGGCACCAGTCACGTCAACGCTGATGGGCCTTGGCGCCTTCCCAGCGGACCATGCCGATTGGCTGGGCATGCTGGGCATGCATGGCACCTATGAATCCAATATGGCGATGAACAAGGCGGACCTGATCGTCTGTGTGGGCGCTCGGTTCGATGACCGGGTGACCGGGCGGCTTGACGCGTTCGCTCCCAATTCGACCAAGATCCACATCGATATCGACCGATCGTCCTTCAACAAGACCGTGCCGGTCGATCTTCCGATCCTTGGCGATTGCACCCTCGTGCTCGAGCAACTCCTCAACGCCTGGGGGACCCGCAAGGGCCAGGACCTGACCGAGTGGAAGGCCCGGATCAACGGCTGGCGCGCGCGCCAAAGCCTGGCCTATCCGGCTAACAAGCAGGCGATCATGCCGCAGCTCGCGATCGAGCGCCTGTACGAGCTGACCAAGCAACGCGACCCCGTGATCGCTACCGAAGTTGGCCAGCACCAGATGTGGGCGGCGCAGTACTTCCCCTTCTTTGCGCCCAACAAGTGGCTCACCTCGGGTGGGCTCGGCACGATGGGCTATGGCCTGCCGGCCGCCATCGGCGCGCAGCTGGGTAACCCGGACAGCCTGGTGATCGACATTGCCGGCGATGCCTCGATCCAAATGAATATTCAGGAACTGGGCACGGCCACGCAGTACCGCTTGCCGGTCAAGGTCTTCGTGCTCAACAACGAATGGATGGGCATGGTCCGCCAATGGCAGGAACTGACGTACGAAAGCCGTTACTCGGAGAGCTATTCGGACAGCTTGCCCGATTTCGTGAAGCTGGCCGAGGCTTATGGATGGAAGGGGATCCGGATCGAGGACGAAAGTCAGCTTGATGCCGGGATCCAGGCGATGATCGACCATGCGGGACCAGTGATCGTCGATTGCTTGGTCCACAAGGAAGCAAATTGCTTCCCGATGATCCCCAGCGGCGCGGCCCACACCGACATGATCCTCTATGGCGATTCCGTTGCCGGGACTATGGACGACGAAGCCAAGGCGCTGGTGTAAGGGGCAGGCCATGATGAAGATCAAGCACCAGGCGGCCGAACGCCACGTCCTGACCATCACCGTCGACAACGAGGCCGGGATTCTGGCCAAGATCGCCGGCCTGTTCACCGCGCGCGGCTATAACATCGACAGCCTGACCGTGGCCGACATCACCGAAAACCACGCGGTCAGCCGGATCACGATCGTCACCCACGGCCCGCCGGCGGTGATCGACCAGATCCATGCCCAGCTCGAGCGGCTGGTGCCGGTCCACAAGGTGATCGACCTGACCGAGGCTGGCGACCACGTTGAGCGCGAGCTGGCACTGGTCAAGGTCAAGGGCACGGGCGACGCGCGGGTTGAGGCCTTGCGCCTGGCCGAGGTGTTCCGGGCCAAGGTGATTGACACGACCACCAGCAGCTTCGTCTTCGAACTGACCGGTGACCCCGGCAAGATCGACCGTTTCGTCGCACTGATGCGCGAGCTGGGACTGGTCGAAGTAGGCCGCACCGGGGTGGTCGGCATGATGCGCGGGGCCGAGGCGGCTTAGCCGAGGAACGCATAACTCACATACCGTCATCCCCGCGCAAGCGGGGACCCATCACCGGACGGTACAGCTTCACGAAAGCGCGGGAGATGGGTTCCCGCTTTCGCGGGAATGACGAACTGAGGGACTGACATGAAGGTTTACTACGACGCCGATTGCGACCTGAACCTGGTCACGGGCAAGAAGATCGCCGTCCTGGGCTATGGCTCACAAGGCCATGCCCATGCGCAGAACCTGCGCGACAGCGGGGTCAAGGAAGTAGCGATTGCGCTGCGTCCCGGCTCGGCCAGTGCGCGCAAGGCCGAGGCTGCCGGCTTCAAGGTCCTCTCGAACGCCGAAGCTGCCAAATGGGCCGACATCCTGATGATTCTCGCCCCGGATGAGCACCAGGCTGCGATCTGGGCCGATGACATCAAGGGCAATCTGCGTCCCGGTTCGGCCCTCGCCTTCGCGCACGGCCTCAACATTCACTTCGGCCTGATCGAAGCACCCGCAGACATCGACGTGATCATGATCGCGCCGAAGGGTCCTGGCCACACCGTGCGCAGCGAGTACCAGCGCGGCGGCGGTGTGCCGTGCTTGGTCGCCGTGCATCAGGATGCGACTGGCAATGCCCTCGACGTCGCCCTTGCCTATGCCTCGGGCGTTGGTGGCGGCCGTTCCGGCATTATCGAGACCAATTTCAAGGAAGAGTGCGAGACCGACCTGTTCGGTGAGCAGGCCGTGCTTTGCGGCGGGATCACGCACCTGATCCAGGCTGGGTTCGAAACCCTGGTTGAAGCGGGCTATGCCCCGGAAATGGCCTATTTTGAGTGCCTCCACGAAACCAAGTTGATCGTTGACCTGCTTTATGAAGGCGGCATCGCCAATATGCGCTACTCAATCAGCAACACGGCCGAATATGGTGACATCACCACTGGCCCGCGGATCATCACCGCCGAGACCAAGGCCGAGATGAAGCGCGTGCTGGCTGATATCCAGTCGGGCCGCTTCGTGAAGAACTTCGTACTCGACAACCGCGCCGGCCAGCCGGAACTGAAGGCCGCCCGCAAGGCGGCCGAAGCCCACCCGATCGAGCAGACGGGTGCCCGCCTGCGCGCCATGATGCCCTGGATCGGCGCAAATAAGCTGGTCGACCAGGACAAGAACTGATCGTTTACCCGCATCTGCTAGCACTGTTGATGCCCGCTGCGTGATTTCGCGTGGCGGGCATTGTCAGTTTTGCACCCGGGAGCCTATATTCGAGGTTCCTGCAGCATGGTGAGGGAACAGGAACTTGCATTCGCCCGCGAGCAGGCCGCGATGAGTAATACCCGTCTGTTTGGTGACTCGCTGAACAAGCGCGAGGCCCTGCGGCTGATCAGCTACGGGTCAATGCTGCTGTGCGACCTGACTTCGATCCAGGCTGGGTTTGCGATAGCTTCGCATTGGCGCGGGGCCTATTGGTTGCAGCTGTACGGCTTTCCAGTCTCGGTTCTGTTCTGCGTTATCTACTCCATGCTCGCACTGTCGAGCGGCAGCGTTACCCGCGATGCGTTCGGCTCGCGGCTGCGTTCGGCCATGCTGGGCGAGCGGACCTTGCTGATGGCCAGTGCCTTGTGCATCGCCATTCTGTTCTTCCAGCCGCACGGCCTGACGCTGTCGCGTCTATCGCTGCTCACCGCCATTGTCTTGTCGGCCTTGTTTATTGGTGCCGGCCGGATCATCTTCCTGACCCTGTTTCTGCACAATCGCGATGAATTCTGGACCAGTCGAATCGTCCTGCTGGATGGCGCACCGCCCCCGGCAGATCCGGGACTGACCACTTTAGATGCGCAGGCCGAAGGCATTAGCCCTGAACGCAATGACCCAGACGTGGTCGCTCGCCTCGGTTCAGTACTGGCAGACCATGACAAGGTCGTTGTCATCTGCAACGATGCCGAGCGCGCCAGCGCCTGGAGCCTGATGCTGAAAGCCTTCGATATCCAGGCTGAGGTTGTCATGCCGTCTGACTTGCCGATCGGTGCCATCGGGATCGGTCGCATGGGCGATCGGCCGACGCTGATCGTCAATCGCGGCCAGCTCTCCGTGGCAAGCCGGATCAAGAAGCGGCTGGTCGATATCCTGGTTTCGGCACTTGCCCTGCTGCTGCTGGCACCTCTGCTATTGGTAGTGGCAATTGCGATTAAGCTCGACAGTCCAGGCCCCGTGTTGTTCCGCCAGTCTCGGGTCGGCTACGGCAATCGTCCGTTCCGGATCTACAAGTTCCGCTCGCTGCGCCATGAGGCGACTGACAGCAATGGCAACAAGTCGGTTTCGGTTGGTGACAGCCGAGTGACTCGTGTCGGTGCCTTCATCCGCAAGACCTCGATCGACGAGCTACCGCAGTTGTTCAACGTCTTGCTGGGAGACATGAGTCTGGTTGGCCCCCGCCCCCATGCGCTGGGTTCGCGCGCCGGTGAGAAGCTGTTCTGGGAAATCGACCCGAACTATTGGCAACGCCATGCGTTGAAGCCCGGGATCACCGGATTGGCGCAGATCCGGGGCTTCCGGGGCGAGACGCAAGAGCAAGAAGACCTGACCCAGCGGCTCAATTCTGACATCGAGTATCTCGAGGGTTGGACCTTGTGGCGTGATTTCCGCATCATGATCGGCACGGTGCGGGTGCTGATACACCACAAGGCGTTCTGACCATGCCCGCCGCTGCGGCCCGCGTGCCGATGTCCAATGTTCGTCTGATCATCGGCTTTGCCGTGGCTATAGCCCTGTTCGGGGTCCTGGCCCTGGCCTGGCAGCAGGGCCTGTTCGGCGATCCCGCTCGCACGCCCGGCGGTCAGGCGGCGCGGCAGCGCGAGCTGGCCGTCCTGCCGGGCAAGCCCGGATCAGAACCGATCGTGCAACCATCGCTCGATCCGCTCACTGCGCTCAATCAGAATGCGGCAGTGCCCTTTGTCAAAGGCCCGATCACGCCTGCCCGTGCCTTCAATTTCACTGGCTCGGCCGCTGACCGGCTTCAGGCGACGGAATGCCTTGCGCTGACTGCCATGGCTGAGGCGGGCGGCAGCGATCCCGGCCAGCGTGCAGTGATCCAGGTCGTGCTCAACCGGGTGCGACACCCCGCATTCCCGAAGACGATCTGCGGCGTGGTCTTCCAGGGTTCTGAGCGTGCGACTGGTTGTCAGTTTACGTATACCTGCGATGGCTCGCTCGCTCGCCGCTATCCGGATGTGGCCTGGCAAGCCGCCCGCAAGCGGGCCCGCGAGGCCCTCGATGGCTATGTCTACAAGCCAGTAGGCCTTGCCACCCATTACCACACCAACTGGGTCTATCCTTACTGGAGCCCCAGTCTCGACAAGGTTGCCCAGGTCGATACCCACTTGTTCTTCCGCTGGCGCGGTTTCTGGGGGACGCCGGCTGCGGTCCAGTCACGCTATCGCGGTGGTGAGCCCAGCTTCACCGCCTTGGTCCAGCAGGTGCAGGTACCCGATCCGCTCGCTAGCGAATCCGCCATGGACGCGGCGAGCGAGGCGGCAGATGTGGCCAAGGTCGGCAGTCTGGCTGCTGGCAAAACCGCCGGAGAGCTGGTTATTCCCCATCCAGACGGCGGTGCCTTTCTGGTGGGGCTGAAGCCGGGGACAGGCGCATCGGGGGCGGTTGCGATGGCACGCCGGCTGTGCGGCGGCAATGGTTACTGCCGGGTCATGGCCTGGGCTGATCGCAGTGCCGTTCCGCGTGGCTATCCCGTCCCGCCCCAGGCACGTAACCGGATCAGCATGAGCTATGTCCTCGATGATCAGAACCGCGAAACGATCGAGTTCGACTGTGCGCTGTTCAAGGGCACACCGGCCGGGCAATGCCGAGGCGGACCGGAGGCACTCCCCGTAGATAAAAAATAAGGGTTCGGCATTAAGTCAATCTTGACCATGCCGACCTAATCCTCGCCTCAAAGGGGTCGTTTCCGCAGATTTGCGGGATTTGCAGCGGCTCTGGCGGAGGCAGACTTGGCACTTTGGACCGGGGAATTGGGGGCCGCGTTAAAGCGTTACCGCGCAACGCTAATAACAGTGGCCGTGCTCAGCGCAGTGCTGAACGTGCTGGTTCTGGCCGGCTCGTTCTACCTGATGATGATTTATGATTCGGTTCTGCCAAGCCATTCGCTGCCAACACTGGTCGGACTCTTTACGCTCGTAACGATTGCGTACAGCTTCCAGGGCCTGTTTGAACATGGCCGTGGCAAGCTGCTGGCCAGCGTTGGCGCCCAGCTTGAACGCCAGCTAAGCCGCCGAGTCCAGCGTGCCATGAACGACATGGCGCGGCTCAACGGCAAGACCGAAGGCGATGGCCTTGCCCCGATGCGTGACCTTGATCAGGTCCGCACCTTCCTGACTGGCACTGGTCCAGCCACCCTGCTCGACCTGCCGTGGATCGGCTTTTTCCTGATTGTCCTTGGTCTGCTGCATTACTGGCTGGGCCTGTTTGCACTGGCCGGGGCGATTGTTCTGATCGCTTTGGCAGTCGCCACGCATCGGGTTGGGGCAGAGCCGAGCCGCGAACTAGGTCAGCTGATCGCCGAACGTTCAGGCCAGGCGGAGACCGCGCTGCGGCATAGCGAAGTGCTGACCGTGCTTGGCATGCGCGGCGCGATGGAGCGCCGCTGGGACCAGGTGAACCAGCGCTATCTAATCGCGCAGGATCGCCTGTCAGCCGCCGCCGGCAAGCTGGGCAGCTTTTCCAAGGTATTTCGCCTGTTTCTGCAGTCCGCGATCCTGTCGGTCGGCGCATTGCTGGTGATCGATGGCAAGGCGAGCGGCGGGGTGATCTTCGCGTCTTCGCTGCTGTTTGGCCGCGCGCTCGCGCCGATTGATATGGCAATCGGCAACTGGCGCAGCTTTACTTCGACCAAAGCCAGCTGGGCGCGGCTCAATCAGTTGCTTGATGAGGTGCCAGCACTGGCATCCAGCAACATTGCCCTGCCCCTGCCACAGAATGAACTGCGCCTTGAGGGCGTCCAGGCCGCCCCTCCGGGCCACCCGATGCCGGCGGTCAGCAACGTCGGGTTTGCCGTAGCGGCTGGCTCGGTCGTCGGGGTGATCGGGCCGAGCGGCGCTGGCAAGTCCTCTCTCGCCCGCACGATCGTCGGCGCCTGGGCGCCTCGCCGCGGCTCAGTTCGGCTTGATGGTGCGACGATCGATCAATGGCCAGCCGAACGGCTCGGTCAGGCGATCGGTTATCTCCCGCAGTCGGTTGAGTTGTTCGACGGAACCATCGCCGAAAACATCTCGCGCTTTGCAATCAGCACCGACTCCGACGCAGTGATTGAGGCCGCCAAGCTGGCCGGCGTGCACGATATGATCGTACGGATGCCACTGGGTTACGAAACCCCGATCGGTCGCGATGGCTCTTGGCTTTCGGCCGGTCAGCGCCAGCGGATTGGTTTGGCCCGTGCGCTTTATGGCAGCCCATTCCTGCTGGTACTGGACGAGCCCAACTCGAACCTCGACCAGGAAGGCGAAGTGGCGCTGGAAACGGCCATTGCCGCGGCTCGGGACCGTGGCTGCATCGTGATCGTTGTCGCCCATCGCCCGGCAATTCTCGCCCAGGCTACGCACATCGTCCTGCTCCGCAATGGCCGGATGGAAGGGTTTGGCCCGCGCGACGAGGTGCTCGCCCCGCTACTTCGCCAGGGTGACGGTCGGAAGTTGCCCGCAGCCGCTTAACCACATACAAGGGATCGCACCCGAATGGACATGACTCACCAGTTTCCCGCCTTGGAAACTGCCGCCCCAGAGCAGGCAGCTGAACCCGAGGGTGAACTGCGCCAGCAGACGCGCAAGGTTCTTTGGGGGATTGGCATCCTAGTTCCCGTTCTGCTTGCTGCGGCAACGCTGATTCCGATTGGTGGCGCGGTGATCGGTTCGGGCCAGGTGGGGATGGAAAGCAGCGCCAAGCGCGTGACTCATCCCAACGGCGGGGTGATCGCCTATCTCTATGTTCGCAATGGTGACCGGGTGAAGGCTGGCGATCCACTGCTGCGGTTTGACGATGGCGTTACTAGCGGCCAGTCGGAGATTTCGGCCCTCTCCGTCGATCAATTGCTGGCGAAGCGCGCGCGGCTTGAGGCCGAGCAGGTCAGCCTGCCGACCATACGTTTCCCCGATGCCCTGCTGAACTCGACCTCACCCGGCGCCAAGGAAGCGATGGAATACGAACGGCGGCTGTTCGGCCTGCGTCAGGTTGAGGAGGCCAGCCAGCGCGCCCAGCTTGGAGCCCGCGTGACGCAGCTCCAACGCGAGATATCCGGCTATCGCATCCAGATCGGTGCACTCAACCAGCAGAGCGCCTTGATTGAGCCCGAGCGCAAGGGTGTACAGGAACTCTGGGATCGCGGCCTGGTGACGATCAGCCGCAAGAACGAACTGGAGCGCACAGCAGTTGACCTAAAGGGCAATGTCGGCGCGCTCTACGCTACGATCGCCCAGACCGAGGCACGGATCGGCGAAACCCGCCAGCAGATTGTCCTCTTGGGCCAGCAGCGCCGTGCCGATGCCGGCACCGAGCTCGCCACGGTAAACGCGGCGCTGAACGAGCAGCAATTGCGCAATATTGCGGCAGCCGACAGCCAGAATCGCAGCGTCGTCAAGGCGAGCTATGCCGGGGTGGTCGAAAAGCTTGCCTTTACGGGTGTCGGCGGGGTGGTTCGTCCAGCCGAACCAATCATGGAAATCGTACCGGTAGACGATAACCTGATCGTGGAGGCGGCGATTTCGCCAGCGGATATCGAGCAGGTTCAGGTGGGACAACCAGCCCGAATCCGGTTCAGCACAATCAATTCAACCGCCACACCGGAAATCGCCGGCAAAGTTTTCTACGTTGCGGCAGATCCAACCGTGCGTGAACGGGACGGCAGCAGCTTCTTCCCGGTCCGGGTGCGGATCGATGCCGCAATGCTGAAACGCTATCCGGAACTGAAGCTGCGGCAGGGAATGCCGGCCGAAGCCTTTATCGAGACCGGCAGCCGTTCGATGCTATCCTACCTGACCAAGCCGCTACGCGACCAGTTTGCGCGGGCCTTCAGGGACAACTGACAAGTCGGGCTCAAGTCATCGCCGGATAGTGGAAAACATCAGTGTTGCCGGTGCAAAGATTCCCGGGCTGCCGTAGCCTGTCCCAACTTGAAACAGTTGGGGTAAGGTCGCGCCCCGCAGCTCGGGATTCGGGAAATGAAGCGTCCGATAGCAGGCTTGCTCGCCTCTGCCGCTGCCGTGCCGGGTGCCTGGCTGCTGGCCAGCGCGGATGAGCGCAGTGCCGCGCCGCCCTTGGCGCCTGAGCCAGAAGGCGCAAGCCAGCCGCAAGTTGTCGCAGATCCAGCCAAGCGGCTTGCCGCAATCGAACCGGCTTTCGGGCAAGCGCCCGCAGCGGCCGTCCCGGCAACGGAAATGCAACCGGGGTCTAAAGATTCCTTCCGGCTGCCGGAACCCACCTTTGTTCCGCCGATCGAACCGTTGACCCAAGCCGAACGATTGGCCTTGCCAACGCTGCCGCCGCCCGACCTTGTCGCTGCCCTGCCCGCTCTAGTCGTGGCAGATCCCGAGCCATCGCCTGCTTTCGTGGCGAGGCCCGTGGTGCAGCCGCTACCAGCGCCGATAGCGGAGCCGGCCTCTTCGGTGCCGCCATTACAATCTGCGACGGTCTTGCTGGCGCAAGCCGATACTCCACCGCCGTTGTTGACCAAACCGACCGCCACCCCGAATTTTGTGGCGGAACCGCTGGTTCAGCCGCTCCCGCCTCAACCAGTGGTCCTGGCGCGCCTGGAACTGCCCCCTCAGCCCGCTGCAGTGGCCCGGGTCGATCTACTATCCGTAGCAGCCGAGGCGGCGGTGCAAGGTGAGGCTCAGGCCAGCACTCCCGCCTCGCCCTTACCAGCGCCGAAAGCGATTGACGCCCCGCACCCGGTGAAGGCCACGGCGACCCCAGCCTATCCGGTGGCAGCGAAGCCGGCACCGGCCTATGTTGCTGCCCCTGTGGTCCAGGCCGTTCCAGTCAAGCTGGCTGCGACCGAGGTGCCAAAGGCTGCATCGGCAGTGCCGCCCAGTAATCCCGCTCCTGTGTTGCCACCTAAGGCAAAGCCACTGGCCGAGGTGCTTGCCGCAGCTGCACCCAAGGCGCCAGTTCAACAGCCAGTGGCAATCCCTGCCACCCTACAGCCAGCCCCCGTCAGACCGGCCGAGCCAGTGGCCGAGCCAGTGGCCGTGCCGCGGGCGAAGCTGCCAGTGGGTGAATTGGTGCTGGCCGCATTCACGCCTGCGCCTATCGCGCAGGAGCCAACCCCGGCCGGCCCGCCGCGCCGGGTTGAAACGACTGCTGCCAAGACTGTGCCGGTGGGCGCGCCGGCACAGGTTATCTATCCCGAACCGGCCTTCGGTCCGCCCGAAGCGAAGTTCATCCCAGCGGCCTATTCCTCGATCGAGCCGCCCGAGCAGCCGACCAGCCCTGGTTCGGCCAGCACCCTCGCCCAGGCGATCGCCTACAGTTACGAAACCAACCCGCGCCTACTGGCGGAGCGCGCCTCGAGCCGCGCCGCCGATCTCGGCTATCCGGCAGCGCGCGCCGCATTCGGACCGCGGCTCGATGCCAGTGCCAACCTGTCCTACACGCGCGATCGCGACGAGGTCCTGCCCGGCAGCTTCCTGCGCCAGCAGGGCTGGAGCGACACCGCCAGCCTGATCCTCAGCCAGCCGCTGTTGACCTTCGGCCGCTCGCAGGCGCGGGTTGGCCAGGCGGCGGCCACCATCGAGTACCGCCGCGAGTCGCTGCGACTGGTCCAGAACGAAGTGATGCTTGATGTCATCGCGGCCTATGTCGGCACACTGCGCGAGGCTGGTGCCGTCACGATCGCGCGCGAGAACGTCGCTCTGCTGCAGCGCCAGCTGGAAGAATCCAATGCCCGCTTTGCGGTGCGCGAGATTACCCTAGCGGATGTCCAGCAGGTCGAAACCCGGCTCGCTCTTGGCAAAACGGTTCTGCTCGATGCGCAGGCACGCTTGGGTGAAATCCAGTCGCGGTTCTATCGCGCGGTTGGGATGCCGCCGGGCGAACTCGCCCCGCCCGAGCCGCTGACATTGCCTGTCACCGCACTGTCTGAGGCTTATGGGCTGGCTGATACCGAAAGCCCGCTGGTCCGCGCGGCCCAGGCGCGTGAACGGGTATCGCGCGCATTTCTGGCCGGGACCCGGGCCGAGGCGGCGCCGCGCGTCGATTTCCGCGGAACGGCTGATTATGGCTCGGTCTCGGAGTACACTCGCGACCTGCGCGGCACGCGGGTTCGCGGCACGGTGACGCTGTCCGTCCCGCTGTTCGACAGCGGTGCCCGTTCAGCCGAATCCGGCCAAGCGCGCGAGGCCAATTCCGCCGATCTGCAACTGATCGCAGCCGCCCAGCGTGACAGCCGCACGGCAGTGGCGACCGGTTGGAACAACCTGCTCGCCGCGAGGATGTCGATTGATCACTATCGTCAGGCGGTGGAAAGTGCCCAGCGTGCCTACGAGAACGCACAGCGGCAGGAGCGGGCCGGGATGCGCAGCACGCTTGATGTGCTCGATTTGGCGCGCGACCTGCTGAATGTCCGCAATGCCTACAATGCGGCACTGGCTGACGAGTACCAGAGCCGCGCCACACTGCTCGCCGCCATGGGCCAGCTTGATCCGACCAAGATGTCGGATGGTCTAACACTCTATGATCCCTCCGATCACTTCCGCAGGGTCAAGGGCAAGGGGGATGTCCCGCTGCTGACCGGGACCCTATCGGCACTTGACGGAGTTACCCTCCCGAACCTCAAGTCCAGCCGCGCCTCACCCGATGCGGCGGCTCTGGTGGGGACAGCCGAAACCGTGACAGGGGAATAGACCGGGATTGGTAAATCCGCTCGACGTCAGCGCTCCACTCCGGCAAGCGACGATCATGCTGCGGGTCCTGCACATTTCGGCTGACTATCCCGATCCGCTTCAACCGGCCAAGACGCGTGCCATTTCTAACCTGGTCGAGGCGACGGCTGGGCAGCTCGATCATCGTGTCTATTCGCTCAACCGCGCGAACGGCTGGAGAGGATGGGTGCAGCCGGGCAGCACGGAGGTTGTGGAGCGCGGCCTCGCGCTAGTGCCAATGCGCTACCACGCACCCCGTTGGGGTCTGATGCTCGCCAAATCGATGGAGGGTGTTGCGGCAGCGATCGCTGCAGACATCGCAGCGTTGGGATATGAGCCCGACGTGATCCATGCCCACAAGCTGAGCTTTGAAGGGCTGGCAGGGCAAGCTCTGGCGCGGCGCCTCGGCAAGCCCTTCGTGATGTCGCTACAGGGCAACACCGACCAGAAAGTGATCTCTGCCCGCCGCGACCTGCATCGGCACTTCAGTGCAGCGTGGCACGATGCGGCCCATGTGTTTGCATTCAGCCCGTGGATCGCAGCCTGGTGCCAGGGCCGCTTTGGCAGGCGCCGTCGGCCGGTTTCCAATCTGCCCTGCATCGTCGCGAGCGAGCGGATCTTGGCGCCAAGCGAAAACCAAGACACGGTCTGCACGGCGTTCAATCTGGACTTCTGGCAGAATAAGAATCTGCAGACCCTGGTTAAGGCCGTTGCCCTTGCCCGCCGCGAGATCCCTGCGCTGAGGTTCAAGATTGCCGGAGCAGGCAGCAATGTCGCAACAGCCAAGGTCGGACAGCTGATTGAAGCTGCGGGGATTGCGGAGATAACGACTCTGTCTGGCCATATCCCGCCCGAACGCATTCAGGACTGGATGAACGATGCGGCAGTGTTTGCCCTGCCCTCGCGCCGCGAAACCTTTGGCATGGTCTTTGTCGAGGCGTTGTTGGCGGGCACGCCGATAGTCCATCCTGCAGGGGCAGCCGTTGATGGCTATTTCGACAATCTGCCCTTTGCCCTTGCCGCCCGAGCGCAAGATCCCGAGCGTGTTGGTGCTGCCTTAGTGCAAGCACTGAAATCCCAGCACGAGATCAAGACCCAGCTGGCCGGCTGGCAACTGCACGACGGCGCCCGAAGCTTTCAGCGTGAAGCGATCGTCTCCAGCTATTGCGCGGCAATCGAACGGGCGGCGGCCTGATCATGGGCACACTCCAAGCCAGGCTTCTGGAAAAGCTGCAGCCCTACATCATGCCGATGGCCTCGTTGGGCGTGCGCGGGCTTGGGGTGCTGGCCGGTTTTGCCGTCACGATCTATATCGGAAGACTGTTCGGCCCGGTCGCGAACGGACAGTATGCGATCGTTTCGCAGACGGCCATCTTCCTGGCCATGATCGCCATCGGCGGCCTCGATCTGGCTGTCGCCCGAGAGTTTCCGCAAGCCAAGGTCCAGGGCAAGTCGGTATCGCGTCGTAGCCTGGCCCTGGTGCTAGGCCAGTCGCTCGGGATAGCAATCGCCCTGGCCGGAATTCTAACCGTTGCGTCCGGCCCCTTCCTCCACATGCTGGGCCGCCCTGATTTGCCGCAAGGCAGCATCCTGCTGCTCTGCCTTATCCTGTTGTCGCGCACCCTGCTGCGAATGCTGGCGACAATCCTTCGCGCCCAGTCCTACTTCCTGACCAGCCAAGCGATTGAAATGCTGTCCGTGCCACTGCTTACGGTCGTCCTGATTGCGGCAGGCCTGGCCGGAACAGTCAGCGAGATCCTGCTCGCCACCTTGATCGCCGGGTGCATTGCAGCGACTGGCGGCATGGTCGTCGCTTGGCGCGAATCCAGCGGCGCAAGCGATGCCTGGCAGGTCGACATGCGCAAGCTCTATGCAACCGCCTGGCCGTTGTGGGGCGTGGCGATCGCCCAGAACTTTGCGGACTGGTATGGCCTCGTTACCATCACAGCCATTGGCGGTCTGGCAGAGACCGGCCTGTTTCGCGTTGCGTCCCAATTCGCGGTATCGTTCTCGATCATCACGCTGGGGCTGTTGGGTACCTACTCGACGCCGGTCAGTGCCGCCTTCCATGCCAACGACAAGGAGCTCGCCGCAAAGACGGCGGGACAGGCTACCATGCTATCCCTCGCTCTTGTCCTGCCGCTGGCGCTGATTGTCCTGCTCCTTGCGCCTTACCTACTAGGCCTGGTGGGCCCAGAATTCGCCGCCAGCGCCACTGTCCTGCGCGTTCTGCTGCTGGGACAGATCGCCTTCACATTTGCCGGATCGGCCAGCATGGTCCTGGCGATGAGCGGACATCCGCGGATCAATCTGTGGGTCAATCTGATGACCACGGCCGCCATCGTGCTAACCGCTCCGTTCTTTGTCCGGACATGGGGCGCCACCGGCTTGGCCGCCTGCATCTCTTCATTAATGGCCTTTCGCGCGATTAGCTGCGTTTTGGCGGTGCGCCGCCTTGAAGGAATCGACGTTTTGCGCGGGCGACTTATCGCTGAATAAGCGCGCAAGGTCTTGTTATGACTATGTTTACCGGACTCGGCTAACTCCGGGTGAAAGCTCATGGTGTCAAACCTGTGACTAGCGAATTAACCTGATCTTTTCCATCAAGCCTTAATACCCGGCCGGTATCCCGCCGATGAACCAAAAAGGGAAATACCGGGTCATGGCCATTTGGACTGTCACGAATAGCACCGAACTTGCCAACGCAATCTCGAAGGCGGCGGCAGGCGACGAGATCAAGGTTGCGGCGGGCGAATATCCGTCGTTGTCGATCCGCTACAAGCTTGCAGACACGCCAATCAAGATCACGGCCCTTGATCCGTCCAACCCGCCGGTATTCAACAGCGTGGTCATCTTCGGTTCTACCGGCATTGTCCTGGACGGCCTGACCTACAAGCTGATCCCGAGCGCGACGAGCACCTCGGCAAGCAGCGCGATCACGATCACCCAATCCAGCGGGATCAGCGTGCTCAACTCCAAGATCACCGGCGGCCCCTCGGTCAACGGCGTGGATCCCAGCTCGACCGTGCTCGATGCAACCGGCAACGTGCTTGGCCTGCCCGTCGGCCGCGGCATCATGATCAACAAGTCGAGCGACATCCGCATCGAAGGCAACGACATTTCGCTGTTCCACAAGGGCGTCGTGATGGCGCAGTCGAATGGCGTGACCATTCACAACAACGAAATCCACGACCTCCGCTCATCGCCAATAGTTGGCTCCGCGCTGAACGACATCACGATCTCGTCAAACCACACCTACAACTATACGCCGTGGGCCTGGGGAACCAGCTATGGCGACCACGGCGACCTGATCCACATATGGACCGATGCCAATTACCAAACGACAGCTTCCAAGAACATCATCATCAAGGACAACTTCCTGACCCAGGGCACCGGCACAGCGATGCTGGGGATCTTCCTTGCCAACAATTCGACGCCGTTTGGCTATGAGAATGTAGTCATTCAGAACAACATCATCTCGAACGCCAACAACCAGGCGCTTCGGCTTGAGCACGTCCAAGGGATCGTGACCGGCAACACCGCGATCGCGCCTGACAACAGCATGGTCAAAGGCTCGCCCGGCCTGATCGCCGCCGAAGGCTCTTCACTGACGATCACCAATAATCTGCTGGGCCACGTCACCGTTTACACCGATTCGACGTCGGTCCAGTCGGGCAACATGATCATCACCCGCGCTGACCCCAACGCTGCAGGTTATTATGGTAAAGTTTTCATAAACGGCCTCGCCACGCTGCCAAAGCTTGAAGATCTGGCCAAGATTGACGGAATCACAGCTGGGGCCGTGCTGACCTGGGCTGGTCAGCTGGCTTGGGAAGCCTCGACCACAACGACAACGACAACGACAACGACGACGGATACGTCCGGCACAATTTCACCCGGCACCGTCTTGGTCGAACCGGTCCCCGCCGATAGCACTACATCGGGTTCAACAAGCCCCACCTCGACGACAACCACCACCGAACCTGCACCGACACCGGCGCCAGCGCCGACGCAGCCGGTCATCAATGGAACGGCAGGCGTCGACAACTTGAGCGACAAGGGCATTGCTTCGAAGCTGTTTGGCTTGGCGGGCGATGATTTCTACACGGTAAGCGCCACCGGTACGACGGTGAACGAGGTTGCCGGCGGCGGGATCGATACGGTCAACGCCAGTGTCAATTTCACGCTGAGTGCTGAAGTCGAGCACCTGAACCTCACCGGGTCAGCGGTGAACGGAACAGGCAACGGCTTGGCCAACTACATCAATTCGGATGCAGGCAGCCAGGTCCTCAGCGGACTTGGCGGCAACGACCGGCTCAGCGCTGGTGCCGGCAACGACACTGTTTATGGCGGTGACGGCAACGACATCATCAACGGCGGTAGCGGCAACGACAAGCTTTATGGCGGCGCCGGCAAGGACGCATTTGTCTTTGATCAGAGCAGTGTTGCGAATAACGATTTCGACGAGATCTTCGACTTCGTCAGCCGCCAGGACAAGATCGACCTGCGCGGGATCGACGCGAACAGCAACACCTCGCGCAATGACACATTCACGCCGATCTGGGGCGCCAACTTCTCGAAGAAGGCCGGAGAACTGCAGATCAAGGCCTATGCTGGCGGCATGCTGGTCTCAGGCGACGTCAACGGTGACGGGGTGCCGGACTTCAGCATGATGGTCCATGGCGTTTCGAAACTGCTGTCGACCGACTTCAACTTCTGATGACGATCGGAGCTGCGACCGCGTCGGGAAGGCGTGGTCGCAGTTGCCGACAGCTCAATTGACTTAGCAAGAGATTGCCTTGACCTTGCCCTGTCCTGAGATTCAGCAGCAAGGCGACCCATAGTGCGCGATACCGGCCCGATAATCTGGTCTGCCAGCTGGCCCGACCATGACCAAGGCCATCGCCCTGCTGCGGTAGAGGCTCTTCTTGAGCAGTTGCGGGACTGGTCCATCAGCGAAGGTCCAGGCTGGATTGTTGGAGCGAACCGGCAAGACTGCATCGTTGAACTGGGCGATTGGGTGGTCGCCACTCCGACACGGCAATTCGTAAATCGCGCAAGAGGCCTGTTGATGTCGCGGGCCGACGTCGGCAGGGCGCTGGTTCGCAACGGCCCCGAATGGGTCATGGACCTAGCACCGCCGTTCCGGCTGCTGACCGTCGATCGCAGCGCAAACCGTCCCACCGTGCACTTTGACCAGTTCGGGCTCGGACACTGGTTCGAAGGCCGCTCCGACGGCGTACTCTTCACCGCGTCGTCAGCCCGGCTTGTCGCCCGAGCGATCGGTGCTGAACCTGACACTGGCGCGCTGCTTGGTTATTCGCAGCTGGGCGTCTTCGCCTTCTCGGCCACGCCCTACCTGGGGGTCAGCAAGCTGCTGCCTCCCGATCCCTGGGCGGATCAGTACGCCGCCAGCTCCCAAAGCCAGGCCAAAGATTTAAATCATCACGTGGAATCGACGTTCCGCAATGCGGTGCAAGCGCTGCTATCAGCGGCGCCGTCTGCGGCGCTTGAGCTGAGTGGCGGACTCGACAGTCGGCTGATCCTGGCCGCTATGACTCCCGAGCAACGGGCCGGACGAAGTGCCCTGACCCTTGGCAGCCCCGGAGAGATCAGCCCGGACCAGCGCATCGCCAGCAGGTTGGCTAGCGACTACGGGTTAGTTCACCAGATCAACCAGCCGCCCGCCACCCCCTGGGACGATCCCGCGGTGCTTTTCGCAACCTTGGCCGACGCATGCGACGGCTATCAGGGCATGGGCAATCCCGTCGACAAGGCAACACTGCTGGCGGCCGGCGAAGACAGCACTGAACTAATCCGGTTCGGCGGCCAGAACGGTGAAATCCTGCGCGGCTTCTATCACGCGATGCAACCGCTTGGCTTGCCCGCCTCTGAGAGCCTGTGGGCCAATCTTGTCGACTGGCGATTGACGGCCAACGACAAGGTTTCAGCGCGATTGCTGTCAAAGCATGCGCGCGATGCAATGATCCCGACGCAGCGCCAGGCATTGCTGGCAGAACTGGGCAATTTCGCGGGCGAATGGGGGCAGGTGCTGGATCGGCTCTATCTCAGATTGCGCATGCAGGCGTGGGTGGGGAACGCAGCCAGTAGCAACCTGGTTAAACGTACGATGCTGATGCCCTTCTTTGATCCGAGTTTTGTTGCCGCAGCCATGGCTCTTCCGGCTTCCAGCCGCAGCCAATCGATAGCTGCATACCGTCTTTTGCACGACATCGATCCCATGCTGGCCAGGATCCCGCTCGATAGCGGCAGGACGCCCGCGAGTTTCCTGAACCCAGGACTGGGGACGAAGTTGGAGAGTCTGCGCGGCACTGCCCGTAAGCTGGCCCGCAAGGTTGGGCAACGGATCCGGCCGCGCTCTGGTGCGGCGCTGGGAAGCGCAGCGGTTGTCGAGGCGTGGCGCCAGCACGGCGGCGCCGATCGGCTCGATTTCGGACGCCTCGATCGCCTCGGCATCTTTGATCCGGCCATGCTCGATGCGCTGCAGACCCGCAAGTTCGTGCCTGACCGGAGCGAGCTTGGCTTCTTGCTTATCTGCAACAATCTGTAATCCTGTGATGATGAAACTGGGTTGGATCATTGTCGCCGCAATCTCGTTGGCACTGGGCAGTTTCGCTGTGGCACAGAACGGCAAAACACGGACGGCAGCCCATTTCCACGTCGATTACGAGCGCGGTAACGATCAGAACGATGGCCTTTCGCCGCAGCGGAGCTGGAAGCACGCGCCCGGCGATCCCAACGCAACCGGCCAGCCCAAGGGTCTGCGGCTGGTTCCGGGTGACAAGGTCACCTTTGCGGCCGGCGTAACCTATCGCGGCAGCATCGTCGTAAGTGACAGCGGCACCCAGCCCGCGCCGATTGTCTTTGAAGCCGCGGCGGGAGCGCCCGCGATTATCAACGGGTCCGAACCGGTCGAGGCGATCCCGTGCGGGTCACAACCGGAGTGCCAGGGCCTGGCCGGCAAAGCGGTGCTGCTGCGGATCGATCGCCACGCGGCGCTGGCGGGAACGATCTTCGACAGCGCGGGACCCATGCGGCTGGCCCAGGATCCGAATCCCGAATCCGCGCAGTATCCTGACGAAATCACGCAATTCCGTTCGATCGCAACCAGCCGGATCCAGGCCGGCGAATTCCCCCTGCCGATCCGCAGTCCGGATTGCGCCGGCGATTGCGGGATGGAGCTGGCCTTGTGGGTCCAGCGCAATGTCGTGGTGAGCAAACCGGTCCTTTCGATCAAGAATGGTGTGGCCCAGTTTGATCCCGCTGGCCTGCGCTTCTACACTGATCGCGATACGCGCTATGCCTTGCGCGGATTGCCTCAGTTTCTTGATGAGCCTGGCGAGTACCTGCCAGTCAGCGACGGACTGGTGCTGGCCCTGCCCCGGCAGGCGGGAAGCAAGTTCGCGTTCGCTTCCGGCCGCGGCGGGATCATGGTCAGAAATGCTTCTTGGGTGACGATCAGGAACCTTGGTTTTGAGCAGATGGGTGACGGCGGGGCCTATGGAAAAGGCATCGGAGTGTTCGTCAACACGCCCGGCATTCGCGGCCTGACAATCAGCAACAATCGCTTGCGGCACTTGGACTTGCGATCGGGCACGGGTGCTATCAATCTGCGCGGGGTCAGCGATCTCACGATAGTGGGCAACCAGATCGAAGGTATTGTCCGGGGCTCTGGCATTCGCCTTGCCGGGCCATCGGTCAATACGCGTATCTCGGGCAACACCATCGTCGGCATTGGTCGCACAGCAATTTATGTTGCCGAGGCCAAGGACGTTGAAGTGACCGACAACTTCATCGCCGACGTCAAGGGTGTCCACGGCAACGGACTGACCGCCTATCAAGGCAACAATAATGTCGCTTTCCGGCGCAATACGGTGATCGATGCCAAACAGGCGGTGACATTCCAGGGCAACAACGAGAAGACCGCAACGCCTCAAGCGCTGGTCTTCGAAAACAATCTGCTGGTCTCAACCCCGGATTCGCTGGGAGCATTGATTAGCTGGGGCCTGAAGACCAGAGACGTTGCAATCCGCGACAACATTATGCTGGGCGGACCCATCGGCCTGCGCATGAACCCCAACGATCAAGGCGTCACGGTATCCCGCAACTTCGGCAGGCCGCCCGCTGCAACCGCCCCGGTCACGGAACCTACGGGCGCGCAGGCCAACCGCTGGCTCAATGCCGCGCCGCCGTGGGAAGGTGAGCTCCTGCGCCTTATCCGCAGTCGCACGCCTGTTCCGGCAGAGCTCCAGCGGCGCGTGTGCAAGACCGCATTCGGTTCTGCATCAGCCGGGCGCGCTGTCGGCGCGGACTTTGTATGTCCGTGATCTTTGGGCTGTTCGTGGCCGCGGTCCCGGTGCATAGCTCCGCCAAATGATCAATCGCAGTGAGCTCCTGACCAAACTTGGCACGTGGCGCTGGCCTTTTCCTCGTAGGGCCAGGAAGCCCGCCGCGCCTCTGGTGTTGGGCGGATATACGCAACAGCAACGCAGGCGACGCCGCCGGTTTATTGCTTCTGCAACTTTGGCGCTGATTTCACTCTTTTACGGGCTGGTCGTGGGGGCTACCGGCACGATCTTCCTGATGCAGTTGCTGCTATTGCCCGCCTTCGCAGCCTTTCTGGTACTCTGGCTCCTGCCCGAAACTGACAATCCCTCACCAAGGCTCGTCGAGGTGCTGTTCTTTGTCTACCTGGGAGGAGCGATGCTGTGGCCCGATTACCTGGCCATTGCCCTGCCTGGGCTCCCCTGGATCACGATGGGAAGAATAACCGCGATACCGCTGGCAATCTTCTACATCTCGTCGCTTTCGCAGTCGCGCCATTATCGAGCCGAGATCAAGGCTGTGCTGGCTGAGGTCCCGGTCATCTGGAAGGCCATGGCGATATTTGCTGCCGTTGCAGCCTTTAGCGTTCTGGTATCGGATAAACCCTTCGCTTCCGCCAACCGACTATTTGTTGCCGCCTATGCCTGGGTGATGATCTTTTTCATCGCGAGCCATGTGTTCAGACGGCCCGGAACGGCGACGATCTTCTGCTATCTTGTCTGGGCCAGCACGATCGTCATCTGCATTATCGCGGTGATGGAAGTACGCCGGCAAGCAATCCCGTGGGCCGGCCACATCCCCAACTTCCTGAAGATCGAGGACGAAGCGGTGCAACGCATGTTATCGCCCAAGGTCCGCGGCAGCACCGGGGTTTTCAGGGCCCAGACCAAATTTGCCTCACCGCTCTCAATGTCGGAATTTCTGGCCCTTAGCGCGCCATTCATCATGCACATAGCCGCCTACCACAAGAATGTGGTCGCCCGAATTGCTGCGGTCTGCACGATCCCCCCGCTGATATGGGCGATTGCCAAGACCGACGCCCGATTGGGGATGATCGGACTGATGTTTGCCTCGCTGCTGTTCATTTTGGCCTGGGCCGTGATGCGCATGCGGCAACGCAAGGACTCGCTCTTGGCTCCGGTTGTGGTGCTGGGCTACCCCTTGGGCTTTGCAGCATTCATCGCCGCATCGTTTGCAATTCAGCGGCTCAAGAACATCGTCTGGGGCTCCAGCGCCTATAGCGATAGCAACCAGGGCCGGATCGACCAGGTTAACAAGGGCCTGCCCATGATCCTGGAACGCCCATGGGGGTATGGCATCGGCCGGAGCGGTGAAACGCTGGGTTTCACCAATCCAGCCGGGATGATCACGATCGACAACTATATGCTGTCGCTGGCGCTGGAACTGGGCCTTATAGGGCTGGCTGCCTTTGTCATCATGTTTGCCTGGGCCGCCTTGACCGGCGCCAAGGAAATTAGCCGGACTTATGACTTTGAATCCTCGCTGCTGGTTCCGGCGGCGATCACGCTGGTAAACTTCTTGATCATCAAGACCGTGTTGAGCCAGCTTGAAAACCTGACGCTTTTCTTTGCCGTGCTTGGCTTGACAGTTGCCCTGATCTATCGGGTTCGCGAACACACCCGGCGCGCGGCAGGGCAACTGCCGCAGGAAGCGGCTATCGCGCCGTAATGGCCAGGAATTCGGCCAGGTGGTCAACATAACTGCGTAGCAATGCCGCCACAGCGGCACTGCCGCGGCCAATGCTGGCAGCGAGCTTGTCCCGCCCGGCGATTGCCTCGATTGTCAGATCGACCGCTTTCTCGGTGGGAACACCCGTAACGGGAATGACATGGGGATATGCCAAGGCGCCTTCGAACAACCCGGTGAACTTCCGGCTGTAGGCCAATGGCAAAACCGGGACACCGGATGAATAGGCGGCGATGCAGGCGTGCATCCGCGCGCCGGTAAGGAAGTCCAGCCCTGAAATGAATGACTTGGCGGAGACTGGATCGGCAAAATCGGGAGAGCGCCGCAGCCAGGGGTGACGCGCCGTAAGCATGTCTGCCACGCGCCGATCATCATCCACCGGTGTCGCGTCGCTGAGCACGTGCGGGACGATTGTCACCTCCAAGTCTTCCCGTCCTTCCAGCGCCGCAAGCAGGCGATCGACATAGACCGGGTAGTCAATCTCCATCCCGAAGCTGCTCGATCGGTCATAGCCCCGATTGTAGAGCAGCCCAGAAACATTGATTCCGATCCTGGCCTTACCCGGCTGTGGCGCCGGCTTCTCAAACGGCAGGGCGAAGGCAACATCGACGGATTGGTACAGCCGCGTTGCCGGGGCCATCGTCTGGGCGAAGGCAAACGAAATCGGATCGCGGCAGAACACGGCCTGGGCACGGGTCATGGCCCAGGCGGCAAGCCGTGTCTGGACCGTCTTGGTGAACGGCCCGATAGTCTGCGGGGCCAAAATAAGCGGCTTGCCCTGCATCAGGACTATGGCCTTGCTGCCCCACAGGAACGCGAAGCGCTTGGCCCCATAGATATCGGTAAAGCTGTCACCCCCGCCGATGTCTATGATGCAGTCGCAGCTTCGGACCGCGCGGGTAAAGGCTCCACCGGGGAGCATTGCCCGCGAGTTGAGTGCGACAATCTCCACATCGGGGCCATCGACATACAACGCCCGGCCGGGATCGACGAAGCCCAAGATCACGAAGCGAGGGCGGATACCAGCCGCTTCAGCGGCCTGGCGGATCAGCGCCATGTTGCCGATCGTCAACGCGCCAACGCCCAGGTTTCCTGAATTGACTGAGTGCCACAGCAGCCCAATTGTCACACTTCGCATTGAGCTTCCTTTGGGTTGGTCATCCAGGCCGGTTTCCCCCGCCGATTGCACAGCCCGGCCCACCACCCGGCCAGAGCATGCCGTAGCGCGCGGAAAGCAAGGCGCCGTCCATAGCGGATCAGAACAGTTAGTCCCGCGCCAATCGCACCTATGGCGAAGACGGGAAAGGAAGCCGTGTCGCGCAGTGTCAGGATCCGGTTTCTCTCATCACAGAAGATCGCCAAACGCGGCCGGCCGCTGATATCGTGGGCCGATCCGGTGGTCGTACCCTGATAATGCAGCACCACTGCCGCAGGGCTAAAGCGCAGGCGCAGGCCTTTTGCCTTTGCGCGCAGGCACCATTCAACTTCTTCGCCGTAAAGGAAATAGTCCTCTCGCATCAGCCCGGCCTCGGCGATGAGGCGCTGCGATACCAGCAGCGATGCGCCGGAAATGAATGAAAGGTGCGGTTCCACCTCTTCAGCGGTCGGGCAGGCCGCCAGCGGCGTTCCGTTGGCGATGGCGCGGGAATAGGCAAGCCACGGCGACCAGCGCCCCCCGCAGGTGCGCAGCAGGCCATCGGGAAGCACGATCGGTCCGCCAATGGCGTCCCCTGCCCCGCTGAATACCAGCTCGGCCATGGCGGCCAATGCCTCGGGATAGGGCACCGTATCGGGATTGAGCACCCAATAGGCGCCAGCATCCGGCCGCGCAGCGATGCAGCGGTTGATGCCCCCGGCATAGCCCGGGTTGGAATGATCGGCGATGAGGGTAACGGCTTGGCCTGCATCCAGGCGGTCTGGGACCACCGCCGCAAGTGCGGCGAGCGCTTCAATCCCGCCGTTCTCGCAAATGACCACCTCGAATGCCGTGAAAGTCTGCGCGGCAAGAGCCGGCAGACACCGCATGACATCTGCAGCGTTGCGGAACCCAACCAGGCAGACGACTATTTTATCCTTGCTGTCCACACTGGTCCTTGAAACTTCCAAAGCCACAAACCGGCCTTATGCGCCAATCGATCCCTGAATTCAGGCAGTCCACCCTGCCTAAACGCCATCGCAATGAATATATCGTAATGCCGTGATTGCCATCCCGGTAAGGCTAAAGCTATCGCAGTCCCAATCTAGATGTTCCAGTTCAACTACTTTGCCCGCCCCAGCGAATGGAGAGGCGATCGCGCGCCGGCTGCGGATGACCTGCGTGACCGGTTGCTCTTGTCGTGGGCCGAGCATTGCATCGAATGCGCGGCGCCAAGCTGTTATGCCAGCTGCGATCTGTTCTCCCCAACCGAGGCGGGCAAGTGTCGGCGGATCGAAAACGGACTGGTGCCAGTCCAGGCCGGTCAGCGCACTGGCGTCGAACTGCGCTTCAAGCGTTGGGGCAAGCTGGAGGCCCAGGGCAACGCCCGGCTGTTTCCGCCCGCCAAGGCGCGCACGGCAGAGCGCCTGACAGCCTTGGCCGCTCGGCAAGCCCATGCACTGGGCCAGCTGATCGGGCGCTTTTCCACCGCGCCGCGTTGGGCCACCGCGCACGAAACCCTGTTCAAGCGGGTCAATACCTGGCTCGAACGGCACCGCGATCCGACCGGTCCGGTCCCGAACTTGGCGCTGATTGAGGCAGAAAACCTGGATGCCGAGCCGTGCGAGCTCCTGCTGACTATCGCAGTCGACAAGGCCCGCTTAACCCGGGACCTGACCGCCAGTCAGTTGCCGCCGCCTGTCAGCATCCCGATCACCCTCGTGCCCGGCAGCAATCGGCTTTCCATCCCCATCTCCGATGCTGCACCGGTCTTCGAATGTGGTCTGCCGTTCAACCTTGCGCTCGCGCCGCTGGGCTCTGCCACGCCGCACCTGATCCTGTTCGAACTGGAAGTCGTGTTCGATCCCGCGCTGGCAGCGCAGCCCGTTGAAAGCGCGCAGACAGAGTTCAAGGTACCGGCCAAGCTGGTGGTGTTCGACCTCGACAACACGCTGTGGGACGGCGTGCTGCTCGAAGGCGATGTTCGCCTGCGTGACGGGATCCGCGAGCTGTTCCGGGAACTGGACGAGCGCGGCATCCTGCTCTCGGTCGCCAGCAAGAATGCTCCGGCGGACGCGCTTGAGCGGCTTGCCGGGTTTGGTCTCGATGAACTCCTTCTGTTTCCGCAGATCGGCTGGCTGCCGAAATCGCGCTCGATCAAGACGATCGTCGACACGATCGATATCGGGATCGATTCGGTCATGTTTATCGACGACAATCCGTTCGAGCGCGCCGAAGTCAGCGCGGTTCACCCCAAAGTCGAAGTGCTCGACGATCAGTCGCTTGCGAACTTGCTCCAGCACCCGCGCCTTCAGGGTGCCAAAACCGCCGAATCGCGTAGTCGCCGTAAGATGTACCAGGAGGCTGTGGTACGCACGCAGGCGGCCGGCTCGTTCGGAGATGACTACCTTGAGTTCCTGCGCAGTTGCGAGCTGGTGCTGACGATCCGGCCCGATCTGCCCGCCGATCATGACCGGATTGCCGAGCTGGTCCAGCGCACCAATCAGCTCAACTTCTCAGGCCGGAAGTATGACCGTGCCGCCATCGCCGAGGCGCTAGAGGATGATCGCATCCACCTAGTGATCGAATGCAGCGACCGGTTCGGCAGCTATGGCACGGTCGGCTTCTGCATGGCCCATCTGGAGGACATCGCCGGCACACCGCGGGTCGTGGTTGATGATTTCATGCTGTCATGCCGGGTCCAGGGCAAGTTCATCGAACAGGCATTGATCGATCACCTGGTTCGCCTAGCGGGGCCCGCGACGGCCGAAGTCTTCATCGATTTCCACAAGACCGATCGCAATCGGCCCGCGCAGCTGGTGCTGGAGGAGATCGGATTTACCGGGGGAGCGTCGAGCGGCTACAGTCTGGATCCGCGGGAGGTTGAACTCTCCGTCCCCTTCATGACGGTCAGGACAGCCTGACGTGGCGCTGCACGGCCCTCTGAAGACATCGATCGCCACGGCCTGGATGGCGGGAGCGCGCCTGTTAAGAGTCCGCCCGGCGCTGACCATCCTCTATTATCATGCCGTGCCTGATCATCTGCGGGATGGTTTTGCCCGGCAAATGGATATCCTGGCGGCTGAGACGGACGTTGTCTTCGCTGATTTCGAAGGTGACGTGGGCGGCGATCGCCCCATGGTCGCAATCACGTTCGACGATGCATTCACTTCGGTTGCCCGCAATGCAGTTCCAATCCTGGCGGAGCGAAGGCTGCCCGCGACAGTCTTTGCTCCCAGCGGTTGGCTTGGCCAAAAGGCCGGTTGGGCAATGGAATCGCTGCACGACCAGGCCGAAACCGTGATGTCGGCGGATCAACTCCGAGCGATCCAGTCACCCTTGCTGCGGATCGGGTCGCATTCGATCGATCATGTCCAGATGGCAGCAGTTGGGCCCGAGGAGGCTGCCCGGCAGGCGGCAGTGTCGCGATCCGCGTTGGAAGAGGTCTGCGGGCAAAAGGTCGACGAATTTGCGTTTCCCTATGGCAGCCTCAACGATGCGGCGGTTCAGGCTGTGCACGGCGCGGGCTATCGCCGGGCCTATTCGGTCATGCCCGAACGGATCGGCAGCGGCCACGCTGCAATTCTCCGGGGCCGTACGGCGGTTGAACCATCCGACACCGAACGCTTGTTCAGATTGAAGATGCACGGCGCGTTTTGCTGGATGCCACTCGCCAGCCGGCTAAAGCACGCCCTGCGCGCGTAGGCTTTAGCTCCGCTTGACCAGGCGCGCCGGCAGAAGCGACCGGATCAGCCCTGCCAGGCGTTCCCGCCGCTCCAGCGCGGGGTTCTCGATCAGGTGCCAGGAAAGGACAGCCAGGACGAGCGTGGCTGGCAGGGTCAGCGCTATCATCTCGAGTACGGTAATGCCGGGAACAAGCCAGGCGACGGTCTGCTGCGCCGGAAAGGCATAGATATAGGTACCATAGCTGTAGTCACCCAGGCGGTTATAGCCCAGCAGCCAGTTGGCCTTGGCATGGCCCAGTAGCAACGCCAGATAGGCAAGCGCGAAACCGTAGGCCAGCGGCCACAGCGGCGTGAGGTAAAGTGCCAAGGCCCCTGCACAGACTAGCACCAGCGCAGGCCCACTGGCTGGAATCCGGTCGCGCAGCAGGTAGATCGCCATGCCAGTTACAAAGGGGAAAGACAGGCGTATCCAGCTCCCCGGTTCATCAGTGACGGTAATGGCCACGCAAACTGCCAGATAAATCGCCAGGAATCCCAGCAAACACTTGCCACGCAGGGCTCCAAGCAGTCCTAGCACCACGACCATCGCATAGCAGGCGACTTCCCAGAACAGCGTCCAGAGCGAGCCGTTGATTGCGCCAGGGTAAATGTTGGCGGTGAACACATAGGGCAGATCGAACTGCAGGAACCGCAGGCTGAGGTTGCGGGGCACATAGGTCCAGACTCGCGGATCAGCGAAGAAAGTCCGCCAGTCCACCACTGCCGCAATCGGACCAAGGATGAAGGCGGTGATCGCCAGAACCACCAGCAGACCCGGGAAAATCCGTGCAATCCGCGCCGCGGCAAAGCTCCACAGATCGGTGCGGCGGTCAAAACTGCGCGTGATCATGTAGCCCGATATGCCAAAGAAGATATAGACTGCCGCCGCACCAAGCGACTGCCCGGTCAGTCTTTCGAGCGGCTCCTCGCTGCCCATGCCGCGGGTCAGGGGAAAGCTGTGGGATACGAGCACCGCCGCGGCGGCCAGCAGGCGGATCAGGTTGAAATGATTGTCCCGCCCTGCAGGCAGGTCAGCAAAAGTCCTCAACCGCGATCTCCCCTGTCTGACAGCGGGTCAACCACCCGGAAACCTGACTAGTGCCAGCCACCCGGACGCTTGGCCAGCCATCGGCGCAACAAAGTTCATGATTACGGATTATTGGCATATTCAGTTTATCATCGCTTCTCTAAGAACGAACAATACCCCACCACGGCAGGTCTAAGGCCAGTGTTGCTGGTCACAGGCTGAGCTTCGGTATAGTTTCGCGGCTACAAGTCGCGAATGACAGGATGCATTTGATGGAATCGATCTTCGACTGGATCACGGTCCTGGTCTTTTGCGGTTTAGCTGTGCTGTACCTGCAGCGTTCGGCCGCGCCTGAACCGACTGACAAGGTCTGGCACTATCTGCCGCCGGCCATGGGCTGCATGGCCGTGAACTACGTCGGCGATGAAGGCTATCCGATCCCCGCTGTTGCCTTGCTGGTGGCAGTACTGGCCTATATCTATTACGTGCTTAAGCCGCTGTCCCGCCCCGAATAGGGCTATGCCGCGCGCCAACCTTCCCTCTCCCGGATAACAAAAACACATGAGCTGGATTAGAAAGCTTTTCGGGCTTGGCCCACAGAACGACCAGGCGGAGTATGATGACGGACAGGCAACGCTGGTCGTTTCCGCGCCCGTTGCGCCGGCCAGCAATTCCGGAGGATTGCCACGCTTTTCCGGCCTGGCGAACGAGATTGAGGACGATCGCGGCCAGTCCCGCGAGCTTTCGGCCGGTCACCGGCTAGGCCGCGCCTACCCGGTTTCGCAGCCGGTTTCGGACCTGCGGCAATTCGCCGGGCGGCGCGAACTGCTGACCAGCGTGATCCGTTCGATCGAAGAACGGCGAATGCACGTGGTGCTCTATGGTGATCGCGGGATCGGCAAGACCTCCCTGCTGCATATCATAGCCTTGCTGGCCAAGGATGCCCGCTATCTGGTGCGCTATTCCTCGTGCAGTGCCTCCAGTGACCTCGACAGTACCTTTCGTGCGATCGCCGAGGACATTCCGCTGCTTTACCATGAAAAGGGTGATCCGACCTCGGCCCAGGTCGAATCCGGCAAGACCCTGGCCGATCTGTTTGATGCGAGCCGGCTGACGCCTGCCTCGCTCAGCGAGGTCCTCGATGGCGTATCCGGCACGCGGCTTCTGATCATTCTCGACGAGTTCGACCGGACCGAGAACCCGGATTTCCGCCGTGAAGTGGCCGAACTGATCAAGAACCTGTCCGATCGCAGTTCCAAGGTCCAGATCCTGATCGGCGGCGTTGCTGAAAACCTTAGCGAGCTGGTCCGCCAGATCCCGTCGATCCGCCGCAACCTGCTGGGCATCCCGGTTGGCCGGATGAGCGATGCCGAACTGATCGAGATCCTTACCAATGGGCAGGCAATCAGCGGCCTTCTGATCGACAAGATTGCGCAAGAGCGGCTGATCGCCTCGGCCAATGGTTCGCCTTATCTGGCCAATCTGATCGCCCACCAGGCCAGTAGCCGCGCAATCGAGCGCGGCGGCAAGTCAGTGACTTCAGCCGATCTAAAGGACGGACTGGCGATGATGGCGCGCGAACAGATGCTGCGCCTGCCCGAAGCCGCCCAACAGCAGGTTGAGAAGCTTTTGACCCAGGTCCCGCATGATCAGCTGCGCGCCGCCGTTGGTCATGCCCTGGAACATTTCGGGCAAGTTACGCTGAACCAGTTCCCGGCTTTGAAGCCGATGGCCGATGGGGAGGCCAGCGGCGAGATCCCGCTGACCTTTGTCGATGACGGCGTTCCGCTGACAATCTGGTTGCGACTGGCCGAACTGCAAAGCTGACCCAGGGTCCACCCTGGCATACCTGGATAGGACGCAAAGCAGCGCCTGTGGCGACTCATGTGTTTACGGGCGCGATCGGCCTGGGCGGTTCTTCGCCGAAGTCCTTGGGAACTGCAAACCCCCTCGCTCGCGCAACCATATCCGCCCAAAAGCAAAGGGCCGGGTCAAAGACCCGGCCCTCGAAGCGGTTTTAACTGGTAATCAGATCAGGCGTAGCTGACCTTGACCGTCTGGCGACGGCGGCGCAGCTGCCAGCCAACCAGGCCAACACCGGCAATCATGAGCAGCCAGGTGGCAGGCTCAGGCACGACCGAGAAGGTGGTGAGGAAGAGCGTCGAGCTCGACAGGCCACCCAGGTTCAGGGTGATCTTGTCGGTCGGCGAAAGGTTATCCCAGCGGAAGAAAGCGGTCGACTGCTCGCCATTGTTCGCACCACCACGGTGGATACCGATGATGGTCTTGCCAGAGAGGATCCCGCTGCCAGCAGTAAAGTCGATCGTGTTGCCGTTAAGGCTGCCGAGGATCTGCACAGTGTTGGACAGGATATTCGGCGACCAGTTAAAGCCGAGCAACGCGAGGGCAGCCTTAGCATCAGCCCGCATGCCGGGCGAACCGCCAAGCAGCTGACCTTGGTACCAGCCGACACAGGCCGAAGCCGTCGGCGAAACCTGCGAGGCATTACAAGCTAGGCCCGTCGGAGTGAGCGCGGCCTGAGCCGGCGATGCGGCCGCAAAGGTCGCGGCAGCTGCGAGTGCAAGGGTAAAAGTCCGCTTCATTTCAAATACTCCAGTTCTTCCCTGCCCCTCATCGCCCATGCCCCCATCCGGGAAAGCGCGACCTTTTTAGCTAAAGGCCGATTCGGAGTTAATGCCTGTTTAACCCTCGGCTGGGGGACTGACAATGCAAAACACTAGGGGATTCCACGGTTGTCCCATAACGGAGCAACGCCTTGGCACTCCGTTAGCCGCACTTATCCTTCGGCCGCGAGCAGGACCTTGCGGCCATCGCGGCCGAGCGAGCTCGCCAGGGCCTTAAGAAAGGCCTCAACTGCGCCAAATACCGGCATATCCGGGTTAGTGCGGATCGCAGAAGCCCGGACTAGCGCGCCGTCGGGCACCAGCCCCTCGATCGCATTGGCGAAGCGCATCTCGCGTTGCTCTGCCTCATTGCGGGGGAACCGGCGGCCCATGCGGGTCCAATAGACCAGATCCTCAATTCGGTCCCGCACGGTTGCCGTCAGTGCGACTGCCGGCACCTGCGTCACGCCAAGGTCGAGCATGAGGCTGCGCGGCGGGCCAACCGTGAAGCCGACCGCCGGGTAGCAGGCCTCAGGACGATGCAATTGCAAGGAATCGCTTTGCCGGCTGCCATAGGCGATGCTCAGCATCATTGGCATGTTAGCCTGATCGGCGCGGTAATAGATCCGGGCCAGCTGATCGCCATAGAGACGCGAAGCCAGGCTGCCTTCGGTTCGGGGGACGACAATGTCCCCTTCCTGGCCCTGGGACCAGGGACCAAGCTGCTGCGGGACCAGATTGGTAAGCTTGCCGCCCGGTGGCATCAGAACGACAGGGGTGCGCGGCCGCAGCCATTCGGCAAGGCCCAGCCCGCCGGCACAGGCCAGTCCGGCCAGCAGGTCACGCCTGTCCAGCGTCATGGTGCCGGGCTCCGCAGCAGCCACCGGCTGACCACCTGATCGAAGGCCATGATCAGCAACAGCCCAACCACAAACATGACCATGCCGGTGGTCGAATGCATGAAGCCCTGGGCCGCAGCATCACCAAAATAATAAGTAATCAGAATCAATCCGAAGACGCGGATGATATTCGCCAGGATCGCGATCGGGATTACCGCCAGAAGCAGGATCCCGGCATGACGCAGCGAGGCGCGGTGTGCGAGGAAGATATAGAGCAGGCTGATCGCAGTCAGCCCGAACAGCGAATTGAGCCCAGCGCAAGCATCCTCCACCAGCAACTGGTACTGGGCCACGTGCAGGACCACCCCTTCTCTTGCAATCGGGAAGCCGAGCGCGGCGGCAAGCCCTTCGGACGCCCAGCTAACCAGCACCTGGAGCGGCGCAGTCAGCTCGGTCATCAACCAGCCTGGTGGCGGCAGGCACAAGGCCAGGTAGAACAACGGAAACAGGTGCCGACGCACCGCCGCAAGCCCGGCCAGCCGGATGACCATGCCAACAAAGACCAGATACAGCCCAAGTCCCTCAACACTAATGAAGTCATAGGCGCGCCCAAAGGCATAGCTCAGCAAGCCGACCACAAAGACTGGCAGCGCCGGCCGCCAGTGCGCGGTCGCTCCAGGCGGCGGTGGGCGCAGCCCGTCGTGATAAAGCAGCCAAAGACCGGTCGCGAGGACAATGGGACCATGGGCACCGGTATCAGTCGACCAGGCGCTGCTAGAGAGGCTGGCGATGGTCGGCACAGCCAAGACCAGCAGCCCCAGCAGCAGCGGCCACCAGGCTGGAATGACAAGCTTCGTCCGGCTAATCGCGTCAGAAGTCATTCAGATAAGTGCCGATCGGCTCTGCCCCATCGGCGGCGAGCTCATCAAGCAGGACCCGCACATCCTTGACGAAGGTCTTGTCACGCCGGGTGACCACCAGGGCATAATGGGTAACCGCCGCGATCCGCCGTGCATCGGCCGAAAGGCTGGATGGCGGGGTGTCGATAATCGTTAGGTCGTAATCCCGCAGGCATTGGGAAATCAGGTTGCGGAACACGGACGAGCCGAGGCGGTCAGCCGCCGCAATGCCTGCATCGCCGGCATAGAGCACAGAAAGCGAAGGCTGGACCCGCTTGATGACGCCGGCCAATGGCAGGGTATCATCGGCCAGACATTCTCCCAGCCCTGCGCCATAGTGATCGCTGGCGATGAACTGATGGATCGATGGTCCGCGTAGGTTGCCGTCGATCAGGAGGGTATTGACGCCAGCCTGAGCCATGACGAACGCCAGATTCGCAGAGACGAAGCTGCAGCCGGCTTCCGCTGCGGGGGAACAGATGGCCAGGGCCCGGCGGCCACGATTGACGTGTTGAGAGAGCAGGTTGGAGCGCAGCCCCCGGAAACTCTCCGCCTGGATCGAGCCAGGCCGCGTTGCTGCCACCAGGTGCTCGGTCAGGACGAAGGAATGCTGGGCGCTACTATCCGCCAAAGCGTGCGGCCGCTCGCGCAAGGCGCCCGGGGCAATCGTGTAATCGACGTCAGCCATGGGCCATTACCTCAGAGGTTTGCGGCTTGCGGCCGAAGCTGAGCAGTTTCCAGCCTCCGCTTCGTGCCGGCACGGCCATTTCGCCCAGCACCGGCAGTTCGCCAAATCGCAGATCCGCGGTGCAGCGGACGCGGCGGGCCAGCAGTTCGGCGATGAGTGCTGCCAGGACGCCAAGCATCAGGCCGAGCCCGAGCGAACCAAAAATGATCAACGGCCAGTTCGGGAACGAAGGTTTGTTGGGTGCAGTCGCCGCGCCAAGCAGGGTCAGACCGCTCTCGATCGACTGTGACTGCTGCTCAAGTTCAGCAACCCGCATGCTGGCCTTCTGGAACTGGTCGCGCAGCACCGCCACTTCGACCGACAGACGCCGGGCCTCATCCGTCTTGCCGCGCTGGGCCAGAACCTTTTGCAACTGGGCGTTGTATTGTGCCCCGACCGAGGGACCCGAAGGGCCAGCGGAAACCACTTGCGCCGAACCAGCGGTGCTGGCCAGGGCCTCGCGCTGCCGCTTCATGTCGAGCAGCTGCGGGTTATTGGGGCCCAGTGTCCGCTCCGCCGTGCCAATCGCGGCATCAAGTTGTGCGATCTGCGCTGCAGCCGGATTTGCACCAACCGAGATAGCCTGCCCGCTGGCCTGCGCCGGTTGGGCTATTGCCAGCGCGGTCAATCGGCGTTGGTCCTGATCAATATCCTGATCGTCAAGCACGATGCCGTTGGCGCGTTCAAAGGCGCTCTTGCGCTGCTCGGCGGCGGCAAGCTCTTCCTTGATCTTGGCCGATTGCAGCCTGAACCATTCGGCATCGCGGCTGGCATCTTCGCGGCGGAAGGCAATTGCCTGTTCGATATAGGCCCGCCGGATCGCCTCTGCCACGGCAGACGCACCTTGCGGCGAAGGCGCAGTGTAGGAAATGTCGAGGATGTTACTTCCCTCGATCAGTTCGGCATTGGTGCTGTCAATAACCCGCTGTGCCATCCACCGGCGGAAATCGCGCACGTCGTCCGAACGGCGGTTGGCATACTGCTCGGCCAGGTCGGGCGAACTGGCCCAGCCAAGGATATCAACCACCTTGCCGGCAATGCGATAGTCGCGGATCAGCTCGGTCTGGGTGCGAACATAGGCGCGCGCAAACTGGGAGGAGATGCTTTCGCCCGTGATCGGGTCTGGCTTGACCAGATTCAGCATGACACGGGCATGCGCCTGGTACCGCGGCGGCAGAACCATGCCTGCGATCGTTGCCGCAAACAGAGCAAGCACCGTGGCTATCAGGATCAGTGCCCGGCGCGCCCAGAGCAATCTGAAGATTTGTTCGAAACTCATGCGATCGGGCCGATCCTCATTGGACTAGAAGAAGCGTTCGCCGACGACGACAGTATCGCCGCCCTGCAACACGGAATCGAGTCCTACCTTGATTTGCTTACCATTCCGGAAAAGCGAGAGACGCCCCGTTGAGCCGCGCTCGGTCAGGCCGCCACCCCGGGCCAGGGCCATGCGCAGGGTCATACCGCGTTCGGTCCGATAGGCTCCCGGCGCATTGACCTGCCCGTAGATGTAGAAGTTGGGCGCCGCGCCAATGTACAGCTTGTCACCGGGCTGAACCAGCGGATCATCGGCCGGCCCACCGCGAGAAAGCAGCTCGATCGGCAGGATCACCTCTTCGCCGGTAGCGCGCCGCAGGACCAGCTCATCGCTAGCGGTCGGACGCGGACCGCCGGCGCGCGCCAGGATTTCCGAAACGCGATAGGCGCGGTCAACCGGCACCAATCCGGGAACCGCGAACTCGCCCAGCACTGTCACATAGCGGCTGGCATAACTGACGACCGTCACGCTCACGACGGGATCGACGTAATAGCCGCCATCACGCAACAGCTTGGCTACGCGTTCGCGCAGCTGGATCACGGTCAGATTCGAAGCCATGACCGAATGGAGATAGGGCAGCTGAACCGTGCCATCGACCTGGATCTGCACGCGCGGCTTGAATTCTTCGCGGCCCAGCACCGCAATCTCCACCACGTCGCCAACCCCCATGACATAGCCGTCATTCAGGGTGATCACGCCGCCATTCGCCGGTGCTGCGACCGAGGCCTGGGTCGGAGCCTGGGTCGGAACCTGGGTCGGAGCCGGCGCAGAAGTTTGTGCGGCAGCAGGACCGGCATGGACCGACAGCGCAATCAGGAAAGCAGCAATCAGGGAAAACAAGCCGCGCAAGGGCCGTGCATTTGCAAATGCGAAATTCATCTGGTCCATCATCCTGGTGCTAGAGCTTGAGCCGGCCACGCAGGCCGACATAGCCACCGCTGTAATCAAAGATCGTACCGGTCGCGTTGCGCCGTTCGTGTCCGCCCTCAAGGGTGAGATCGAGCCGGCGGCTGGTGCGCAAGGTCATCGCGGCGAAAATTCGGCGGAACTTGTCCTCATCCAAAAGCGGACCAAAATTGGCCTGGGCGCCTTCGTAATCGCGTTTACGCAGGCTGAAACCGCCCGAAGCGGACAGCCGTTCCGACAAGGCGTAGCTGGCCCGTACTTCGTTCATCAATTGCTTCGAATAGAGCGCTTCGGCTCCCAGTGACGGCTGGATCGAGCGTTCGGTGAAAGCCCGGATCTGGAGCCGTGTGCCTGGCTTGATCGTACCGCCGACCCGCCACGTTGTGCCCTTGAAGTCTTGCGCAGCGGCATTGTCGGGCTTGAGCCAAGTATAGGCCAACATCGCATCGGCCGTCAGCAGCGTGCCGATATCGCGGGACAGCTGCAATCGCACTTCATCCGTCTGGTAGCCCGAATATGCGGCCAGCGGCGTGGCAACACGGTTGCCGAATTTGAGCTTCTCGTGCTCGTAGGTCAGCTTGGCCTTGCCGATAACCGGGTGGTCATAGGCAATACCCCCAAACACACGGTTTGATGTGTAGTCCGATATATCACGAAGCGCGTTCGAATTGTCCCCGCGCGCATGCACGTATCCGAGTGACGGGCGCAGGCCATAGACGTAACCGCAGCGCCCTTCGACGCGGTAGGTCTGGACAGTCTCGGTGTTGCTGACGCTGTCTTCATCCGGCAGGTTGACCAGGGCAATGCTATCAAGATCGCTTTGACGGCGGTCTACTCGCGCAGCCACTTCGGCCAGACAGGGTCCAACATTTATGCCGGTCTCTGCACCGATCCCGATCCGCTCGCGGTTCAGGCGCGTGTTGCGACGGTAAAAATCATAGCCGACATTGGCGACCAATCTAAGCGTGTTCCGCCCGATATCGCGGTTGACCGCGATATCGACGCCAACCGTGAGACGCTGGTCTGCAAGAACCAGTCCGCGCGCAGCCGCACTCGCTTCTGACGATCTTACCGAGTTGCCAAAGTGGCGCAGGTCGAAGTTGAGCCCGACCTCCTCGAAATTGCCCTTCGGCGTTTCCTGCGCACGCAGCCCCGCTGGCGACAGCAAGCAAATAGCCATCAGCCCGGCACGAAACTGCCAGACCCGGCGACGAGATGAATTAGCCACACCCATGTTGCTAGTCGCTACAGCATTTATGGTATGAACCCAAGCTTTCTCGATGGAATGACTTCGCCTCATCTTACCTGCGCCCCACAATGATGCGTCGTAAGCTGCCAAAGTAATTACGTATGGTTTCCGCAATCTTTCCCTGCCGTGCCGCGACGCCCAAGCCGAGCCCACGCATCTCCGGCACCGGCTGCAGCAAGGTGCGGGCGGCGGCAGTACGCGCCGCGACCAGCCGCTTGCGGCGCGCCTGCGATGGTTGCATCAGGTCTACCTCGGCCAGGTCCAACTCCTCAAGTGCAATCGCGCCCGATGCCAGCGCGCGCGCCAGCAAATCCTGGCCGATTGCGGTGCGACCGATAACCAGGCTGCGCCCATCGAGTTCCTCAAAGGTCGGATAGCCGCTCTCACCGCCATACCAGGCGTCGGCAGCCGCAATATCGGCCACACCACCGACCGCATCGGGGCAGATCTTGCACCGGTATTGTACTTCTGTGCTGAGATAACGCCCCCAACTGTCGGCATAACGCATGGTCGCAACCTCGCCGTCCATCGTGCGCGCCTCGGTCAGTCCCGGCCAGCCATTGCCGCGGAACCGGAAGCTTGCCAGCTTCCGGCCGGCCAAGCCGAGGGCGGCCAGGATCCGGTCGGTGCCAGCAAAGCTCGGGATGCCGCCGCAGAAGAACGAAAGACGGTACGGGAAAGCGCTGGCAATGCGCGGATCGATTTCGCCCAAAGCCGCAAGCGCCGAAACATCGCAGGGCTTGCCGATAAACATGTACCGCTCCCCGCTGGCCAGCAGGGAATCGACCTCGGCAAGCGGACTGGACGGCGCATATCGCGACCCCGCTGCTGCCAAAACGCTGTCCCGGTCGCGCGACAGGACGTTGCGGTTGCGCGTCGGCTGGGCCGGATCGGCAGCGACATGGACAACCGCATCGACCAGTCGCTGTTCAAGCGCAAAGATGGCTAGCGCCGTCAGAACGCCACCCGAAGAACCCAGGTGACGGACTGCAGGATCGCCGGCGTGGCCGGTTTGGCATGAACCGATCGGCCCCCAGTAAGGGTGGACCGGCCGATCCTCCGGCCAAGGCGCAACACGATTGCCCGGACAGGCTGCGGCAACAGCAATTTCTGCTGCAGGCGTTAGCGCAGCGCCTGCAGGAGGCCGGAGATAGCCTGGCGCGCTGTCTGCCAGGCTGAAGGCGCCGTCAGACAGCGCGGCGCACAGGCCGCATCCCGTGCACAACTCGCCGCGACGTACCCGCTCAAGGGTGGGAGAATGCATCAGTTCGATCTCACCCCAGGATCGTTACCGCGGGACCGCGGCGGCAAACCAGCCGCCTGCCCTTTCGCGCTTACTTGGCGACGGCGGGAGCAGCCTGCTTGGCCGCCTCGGCAGCGCTGGCCGGGGCTGCCTTGCCCTGGAACTGCGGATTGACCTGCACCTTACGGCGGCCTTCTGCAATGACCTTGCCCAGCTGATTGTTGACCATCTCGACGCTCCGCTGCCGCATCATGATTGTGCGCGCAGCCTGCCGTGCCGCATCGCCCGTGATAGGCTCTGACCGGCTCGAGACGATGCGGCCAATCTCGGCCGACTGGCCGTTAGGCATGACGAAGATGTCATTACCTTCCGTCCCCACAAGTTGCTGAGCGAAGGCTGGATCGAGCGAGACCGTATCGACGTTCGTCACCGTGCGGCGGAACACCACCTTGTTGGCGTTAAGGATCGCTTCGGCCGCTTCCATGGTCTTCACCTTAGAGATCTCCTCCAGCACCTTGGGCGGCAAGCTCGGGACGAAGAACTGGTCGACCGACAGCAGGCGGCGGTCAGATATGCTGGCAGGATAGCTGCGCAGGAACTCGTTGATCTCGTCCTCGGATACCTTGGGAACGCCCTCGGTGACCTTCCGGGCCAGCAGTTGCGCCAGGGCGGTTTCTTCAGCCTGGGTCTTGACGATCGCCGCAAGCGGCGTGGAATCGAGTTTCTGACGCCGCGCTTCAGCCGCCAGCAACTTTCGGGCGATAATCCGCTCCAATGCCTGCGCCTGCGTGTTGGCATCGGTGTTGTCGTCCGTGCTCATCTCTGCCTTGAGATCAGCCAGGGTGACTTCCTGCCCATCCACGGTTGCGACAACCTGCCCAGAGGGCACATCGCCCTTCCCGCCGCATGCTGCCACCATCAAGGCCAAGGCTACGGTGATTGAACTAGCGTACTTCATCGGGGGTTTCCTTAAAATCGGCTCCGGGACACGGTTGTTGCCATGGCCGGTATAGCAAAATGGTAAATGCGATTGCGCTAGGCGTAATTTGCCACCACTAATTTTATATTGGCAACTGTATTCGCAAACACAAAGCGGGACATTTGCGGCAAGGACAAGGCGTGGCTCGGCCCGATCTCATGAATTCTGCACCGCTGGTCTGTCTTTCTGCTTCGGGCGGAGGCCATTTTCGGCAACTGCTTGATCTTGAACCATTGTGGTCGCGCTATCCGCATTTTCTGGTGACGGAAGATACGGTGCTGGCGCGGTCCCTGGCGCGGCGCGAGGATGTGGAATTCATACCCCACTTCGCCCTGGGCCAGAGCCGCATGGGTAAAGGCTGGGCAATGCTTTCCGGCGCCGCCCGCAGTGCCTGGCACTCGCTCAGAATCATGCTCCGCCGGCGCCCCGACGTGGTCATCACCACGGGCGCCGGCTCGCAGATATTCGTCATTGCCTGGGCACGGCTGATCGGTGCGAAGGTCATCCTGGTTGACAGCTTTGCCCGGTTTCACGCGCCCAGCAAGTTCGCCCGGATCGGCGGCCCGCTGGCCAATATCCGGATCACCCAGTCTCAGGTGTCGGCCGACAATTGGCCCGGCAGCACCGCATTCGATCCGCTGCGAACCGAACCGGCCATCGCCCAAGGCAAAGAACGCCTGCTGTTCGCAACCGTCGGCGCGATCTTGCCTCTGCACCGGCTGGAGCGCGCGGTCGTGGAACTGAAGGCGGCCGGACGGATCCCTGAGGACGTCGTCCTTCAAGTTGGCAAGAGTGACTTGCCCCGTCCCAAGATACCGGGCCTGACGATTGTCGAGAGCCTGCCTTTCGACGAGTTGCAGGAACTGCTTACGCGGGCGGATCTGGTGGTTTGCCATGCCGGAACCGGTTCGATCATCACCGCACTTGCACAGTGCTGCGGCGTTGTGGCGATCCCGCGCCGGGTTTCTGCTGGCGATTCCTATGACGACCACCAAAGCGAGATTGCCGAAGTCTTCGCGAGCCGCGGCCTGATCGAAATCGCGGACGATGCCGAGACCCTGTCGGTGGCGCTGGACCGCGCCCGCGCCGCCAAGCGGCATCGGGCGGTGATGGACCATTCGGCCCTGATGGCGCATCTCGAACATCAGATTGCGGCCTGGTATCCCAAGCGGGCGCGCCCGCTGGCAGCCAAGACAGCCCGCCAACCCAACGCCTAGAGCCTGAGATCGCTATCCGCGCGGTCAAACAGGTGCTTCAGATCGAAGAACACGTGCTTGCTGCGTCCGAACTTCCGAATTTTGGCCGAACCTAGTTGGCGAAACACATCGTGGCCGACCGCCAAAACAGTGGCGTCATAGGCACCCGCTGAAGGTTGATCGATCAGCACGATGCCGGTGTGGGCCAGAACATCCTCGGCCGAGACCACTGGATCGTGGACATCGACCTCGCAGCCGTATTCCTTGAGCGCCCAATAAAGGTCTGTCACCAGCGTATTGCGCGTGTCCGGGCAGTTTTCCTTAAAAGCAAAGCCCATCAACAGGACGCGCGAGTCTTTCAGGGGAATACCTTTGCGGCTCATCGCCTGGATCAGCTGCGAGGCGCAGTAGCGGCCCATGCCGTCGTTCAGCCGGCGTCCCGCCAGGATAATCTCTGGGCGATAGCCGATGCTCTCCGCCTTATGGGTCAAATAATAGGGATCGACGCCGATGCAGTGGCCGCCGACCAGACCCGGCCGGAAGTGGAGGAAATTCCACTTGGTGCCAGCCGCTTCAAGCACCGACTGGGTATCGATGCCCATCCGGTTGAAGATGATCGCCAGCTCATTGACTAGGGCAATGTTGAGGTCCCGCTGGGTATTCTCGATCACCTTGGCTGCTTCGGCAACCTTGATGCTTTCGGTCGGGAAGGTCCCGGCGGTAACGATGGCGCCATAAAGAGCATCAACGCGCGCCAAAGCTTCGGCATTCGAGCCCGAAGTCACTTTGACCACATCGGTCAGGCGATGCTCGCGGTCGCCGGGGTTCACGCGCTCGGGCGAGTAGCCGACGTGGAAATCCTCGTTGAGCTTGAGGCCGGAAACAGCCTCGAGCACGGGCACGCAGTCTTCTTCCGTGCAACCCGGGTAAACGGTCGATTCAAAGATCACCAGGTCGCCGGGCTTCAGCACCGAACCGGCGACCCGGCAGGCCGACAGCAGATCGGTCAAGTCCGGACGCTTCAGCTTGTCGATCGGGGTCGGCACCGCAACGATCATCACGTTGCAGTCTTCCAGATCGACCGAGCTGGTGGTGTAAGTCAGGTGTTCGGCGCTCTGCAGTTCTTCGCGTGATGTCTCAAGGGTGTGGTCTAAACCTTTGCGCAGACTTTCAATTCTCCGCTCACTGATGTCGAATCCGGTTACGGGGAAGCTTTTGCCGAACTCAACCGCCAGCGGCAAGCCAACATACCCCAAGCCGATAATGCCGATGCGTGCCGTTTCCAGCCAGGCGGCTACCGGATCGAGCATCTCACTCGCGGTGATGCTTTTATCGATCTGCATGATTTTCCTTCTGAAATCACCCCGCCGCGACTTGCGGATGTACCAACGTCCCGCAAACCCTAGCTTCAAAGAGTTTCAATCTTACTTCCAAACGGTCATTTTTAGGCCAAACGCACCCATCCAGATGCCACATGAACGCAGCATGACACCTTACTGTACGTATTTTCTACCTTTTTTGGAAAGACGTAACCGTGATTCGGGTCACGCTGAGGACATCTGTCCAAAAGCGAGACACAATTCCCGCACAAATGCATCCGGTTGCTCCCAGGCAGCGAAGTGGCCGCCCCGTTCAACCTCGCCCCAGTGCAACAGGTTCCGATAATTCCGCTCCGCCCACTTTCGCGGGGTTGGCAGGACCTCGCGCGGAAAGGCGCTGACGGCCACCGGAATGGCGATTTCCTGCGCAGCAAAGCTGCCGAAGCTTTCCCAATAGAGCCGCGCGGAAGAGGCCCCGTTCCGCGGCAGCCAGTAAAGCATGATGTTATCAAGCACCTGGTCGCGGCTCAGCGCGTCCCAAGGTGAGCCCTGGTTGTCAGTCCAGGCCCAGATCTTCTCGAGGATCCAGCCGGCCTGCCCGATCGGACTGTCTACCAGCCCATAGCCAACGGTCTGCGGCCGCGTGCTTTGCTGCTTGGAGTAACCCGAATCCCAATCCTGGTAATGCTTGAGTGCGCCCAGCGCCTTGAGTTCGGCCGGGCTTGGATTGGCAAGGTCTTCCTCGGTCGGCCGAGCAATCGGCATGTTGAGGTGAATACCGATACAGCCCGGCACCTGTTGCACCCCGATCGCGGTGGTGACGATCGAACCCCAGTCCCCGCCCTGCGCAAACCACTTCTCATAACCCAGCCGCGCCATCAGTTCGCCCCACGCGCGCCCGATCTTCTCGACGCCCCAGCCGGTCCTAGTCGGCTTGCCGGAAAAACCATAGCCAGGCAGCGATGGGAGGACGAGGTGAAAGGCGGGCGCTGTGGGATCGTCGGGGTTGGTTAGCTTGTCGATCACCCCCATGAACTCGATCACCGAACCCGGCCAGCCATGGGTCATGACCACCGGCATGGCATCGGCGCGTGGCGACCGGACATGGAGGAAATGAATGTCGAGCCCGTCAATCTCGGTCATGAACTGGCCAAGCGCATTCAGCCGCGCCTCGCACCGCCGCCAATCATAGTCGTTGCGCCAGTAGGCCACCAGATCCTGCAGAACTGCTAGCGGCGTGCCTTGAGACCAGTCGTCGACCGGCTCCTTCTCCGGCCAGCGGGCCATGTCGATCCGCGCCTTGAGATCATCCAGTTCGGATTGCGGAACTTCCAGTGTGAAAGGCCGGATCGCGCTCATCTTTATCCCCCTATTGCCGCTTTCGCTGCTGCCTCCACCTTGGCCCGGTCGAACAGTGTTGCTGTTGATGTTCCCTTGGCGAGCACATTGCCCGCTTCGTCCAGCAGCCGCCCTTCAAGGAAGGCCGTCTTGCGCCCGCGCCGCTCAATCCAGCCTTCGGCCACGACCAGGCCGGGGCGAACCGGCGCAAAGAAGCTGACCTTGATCTCAAGGCTCATCGGCGTGACCTCATCGCCCAGCACGGCGATCACCGCATGGGCCATGGCAGCATCGATCCAGCCGGTAACGAAGCCGCCCTGCACTACGCCGCCCGAATGGCACATGCCCGGCTTGGCGAAGTACTCCAGCCGCGCGTGGCCGTCGGGGCTCATTTCGACGATCCGGTGAAGGCCCATCGTTTCGTAAAGGCTGTCCACGCTCATGTCAGACGAGCGCCGAATAGATCAGGGTCTTCAGCTCACGCCGGATCGGGTAAGTGCTGCTGGGGGCCAGCTGGGTCATAAAGACCATCGTGATCTCCTCGACCGGGTCGACGAAGAAGGCGGTCGAATACATCCCGCCCCAGTAATACTCCCCGACCGAACCCGGGATCATCGTCCGCACCGGGTCGAGGTTGACCGCGAAGCCCAGACCGAACCCGACACCGGCATTGGTCGCCTCGCTGAACAGCGACCTTGACCACGAGGCGAGATCGCCATCATCGGGCAGATGGTTGAGCGTCATCAGCTCGATCGACTTGCGCCCCAGGATCCGCGCCCCGTCGAGTTCGCCGCCGTTCAGCAGCATGGTGTTGAAGCGGTGATAGTCCAGCGCGGTCGAGACCAGCCCGCCCCCGCCCGAGACCAAGCGCGGCATCTTCGCCCACAGGCTTTCCGCACCGCGATCAAGCAGGACCCGGCCTTTGCCCGGCACCATCGTATAGCAATCGGGCAAGCGGTGGGTCTGCCCCTCGGGCACCATGAACCCGGTGTCATCCATCTTCAGCGGGGCGAAGATGTTATCGCGGAAGTATTCATGCAACGACTGGCCCGATAGCCGCTCCACCACGGCACCGAGCACGTCGGTCGAGACCGAATAGTTCCAGGCCTCGCCCGGCGAGAACTCCAGGGGCAGCTTGCCCAGCGCGCCGATGAACTCGTCTAGCGTCAGATTACCATGCCAATTCTCGATCTTGCCCTCGCGATAGGCGGCATCGATGTTGGTGCGCTGCTGGAAGCCATAGGTCAGGCCCGAAGTATGGCGCAGCAGGTCAACCATCTGCATCGGCCGCTCGCAGGGTCTGGTCAGGAAGCCGACCCCACCACCGCCGCCGTTGTAGACAGCCAGGTCCTTGAACTCGGGCAGGACATGATGGACCGGCGTATCGAGCGCCACCTGCGCCTGTTCAAGCAATTGCATGAAGGCGACCGAAGTGACCGGCTTGGTCATCGAAGCGATGCGGAAGATCGTGCCTTCGTCGATCTGGGCCGAAGCCCCCTCGCGCGCAGCGCCTTGCGAGGAGAAGTGCACGATCTTCCCCCGGTGCGCCACCAGCACCTGGGCGTGCGGCAGCTTGCCGGTATCGAGGTAGCGGTCCTTGATGAAAGCGGGGATACGGTCGAGACGGGTCGGATCGAATCTCATTCGGTCATTCCAATGGCTGTGTTCGGCAACCCTATTGCCGCGAGTGCAAGGCCAAAGCAACGAATGTGCGATGCCCGCTTTACAGCGGCGATTCCTGCCGCCATAGGCTAGCGCCATGATTTCTCCGCTTGGCCTTACCCTGCGACTTATCCGCCCTTGGGCGTGAGCTGGCGTGCCATCCTGCGGCGCGCAGCAGCGCCCAAGGGACCCAAACGCACCGCTAGACAGTCGCAGTACCAAGTCGAGACCATGCCATGACCATGTTGAAGAACCCCGGGGTCAAGTACCGCCCCTTCCCGCCCATCAACCTGCCCGACCGGCAGTGGCCCAGCCGTGTCATCACCCAGGCGCCGCGCTGGCTTTCGACCGACCTGCGCGATGGCAACCAGGCCCTGATCGACCCGATGGGGGCCGAGAAGAAGAGCCGGTTCTTCGATCTGCTGCTGAAGGTGGGCGTGAAGGAAATCGAAGTCGGCTTCCCGGCCTCGGGCGCGACCGACTTCGATTTCATTTCAGGCCTGGTCAAAGGTGGCCGGATTCCCTCCGACGTCACGCCGCAAGTCCTGACACAGTCGCGCCGTGACCTGATCGAAACCACCTTTGCCAGCCTGGAAGGCGCGGAAAAGGCCATCGTCCACGTCTACAACGCGGTATCCCCGGCCTGGCGGCGGATCGTCTTCGGAATGAGCCGCGCCGAGATCAAGCAGATCGCGATCGAAGGCGCGAAGATCATGCGCGATCAGACGGCGAAGTATCACGGGACCGACTGGCACTTCGAATATTCGCCGGAAACCTTCTCGACCGCCGAAGTCGATTTCTCGGTCGAGGTCTGTGCGGCAGTCATGGAGGTGCTCCAGCCAACCACAGCCAAGCCGATCATCTTCAACCTGCCGGCAACGGTCGAATGCGCCACGCCCAATGTCTATGCCGACCAGGTCGAACTGTTCAGCCGTTCGATCCCGGATCGCGACAAGGTGGTGATCTCGCTCCACACCCATAATGACCGCGGCACCGGCATCGCGGCCTGCGAGCTGGGTCTGATGGCTGGCGGTGACCGGGTTGAAGGCTGTTTGTTCGGCAATGGCGAGCGCACCGGCAACTGCGATATCGTGACCGTCGCCCTCAACATGTACACCCAGGGCGTCGATCCCGGCCTCGATTTCTCGGACATCGACGCGATCGCCAAGACCGTGGAGTACTGCAACCAGCTGCCGATCCACCCGCGACATCCTTACGTGGGCGAGCTGGTCTACACATCGTTCTCGGGCAGCCATCAGGATGCGATCAAGAAGGGCTTTGCCGCACGCGAGCAGCAGAATGACGAGACCTGGGAAATGCCCTACCTGCCGATCGACCCGGCTGATCTGGGCCGCGATTACGAAGCGGTAATCCGGGTCAACTCGCAGTCCGGCAAGGGCGGTTTCGCCTGGGTGCTGGAACAGGACCAGGGCCTCAAGCTGCCCAAGAAGATGCAGGCGCACTTCTCAACCCATGTCCAGGAGCTGGCCGACGAAGTGGGCCGCGAACTGTTTGCCGAGGATATCTGGACCGTGTTCCAGAAGACCTATCACCTCAGCACGCCGCAGCACTTCCAACTGGTTGACTACGAGGAAAGCAAGGCAGCCGACGGCACCCGCATCTTCGCTGGCAAGATCGCGGTTGATGACAAGGAGCAGTCCGTTTCAGGTCGCGGCAACGGCCTGATCAGCTCGGTCGTGGCGACGATTGCCGAGACCTTTGGCGTATCGCTTGAGGTCAAGGACTATGCCGAGCACGCGATGACCGCCGGTTCGGATGCCCGCGCAGCAGCCTACGTCGAATGCATTGGGCCTGACGGCAAGACAGTCTGGGGCGTTGGCATTGACGAGGACGTCGCAACCGCCTCAGTCCGCGCCGTGCTCAGCGCCGCCAATGGTGCTGCCCGGACCTAGTCCGGCAGCAGCACCATCTTGAGCGCTCCGGCTTCGCGCGCCTCGAACAGCCGGTAGGCCTCCGTCCCCTGGCTGAGGGGCATGCGGTGGCTGACATAGCGTTCGGGGCGCAGCCGGCCCGACTGGACCAGCGGGAACAGCGCCGGCAGTTCCTCGGGCACCGAGCAGGTCCCTACCCGGAAGGTCAGACCAGCGCCAAAGGCACGCTCCAGCGGGAAGGCAAAGCGCTTGCTCTGCTGGACGCCGATCACCGAGACTGTTCCGCGCCGCCGCACCAGCCGCAGCGCGAAATCGACCGTGGCATCGGAGCCGACCACTTCGACCACGCAGTCGATCTTGATCCCGAGCGTGTCCTCCTTGATCCGCTCCAGCGCTTCATCAGGATGGAGCGCGATCGCGCCGGACGCTTCGGCCATGGCGCGGCGCTCGGGCACCGGATCGATTGCATAGACCACGTGCGCACCCATCACGAGGGCGCTGTCGACTGCCATCAAACCGATAGGACCAAGGCCGATTACCGCAACGCTCGAGCTCGGCTTGATGTCAGCGTTGCGCGCACCGAACCAGGCCGTCGCTAGCGCGTCGGTCATCATCAGCGCCTGTTCCATCGAAACACCTTCGGGCACTGGCACAGCGTTCATGTCGGCAGCCGGCACCCGCACCGCCTCGGCCTGCGAGCCCTGGAGCTTGGCCGAAAGGCCATAGCAGGCCCCGGCATTATTGGCGCAATTGGCAACATTGCCGGCCAGGCAGGAGCGGCAAGCCCCGCAGCCTACCGCCGCCGGCAGCATGACCTTGTCCCCCACCTTGAGGCGGTGGACCGCCCGGCCGACCTCGACCACTTCGCCGACGGCCTCATGGCCGACGCAGAAGCCCAGATCATCGGAAAAGCCGTGGCCGTGATAGATGTGGAGGTCCGATCCGCAGATCGAGCAGGCCGTTACCTTGACCACCGCGTCACGGTCGGACTGCGGCGTGGGATCGTCCATGCCTTCATACCGGACATCGCGTGCGCCGTAATATCGCAGGGCCTTCATGCCAGTCCTCCGCTCAGTAAATCGTGTAGCCACCGTCGATCACGATCGAATCGCCGGTATGGTGGCGCGAGCCGCGGCTGGCGAGATAGACGGCAATGGCGGCAAAGTCCGACCCGTCCATCCAGCCGCCGGTCGGCACGCGGCTGATGACGTTGTCGTTGAACTTGTCCCAACCCTGCAAGCCCTCGGTCAGTCCCGAGCGGGTCCAGCCGGGCAGGATCGAGTTGGCGGTAATCCCATAGCGCGCGAGTTCGACCGCCATAGCGCGGATCATGGTGACCACCGCACCCTTGGTGGCGGCATAGTGCTCGTTGCGCGCCGCGCCGTGGATTGCCGAGGTCGATGAGATGCCGACCAGCGAGCCGCCACTGTCGCCCGCCTCATGCCGCGCGATCATGTGCCGCGCCGCCTCGCGCAGGGTGAACAACACGCCGTGGATGTTGATCGCCTCGATCCGCTCAAGGTCGGCCGCGGAGATATCGAACAGGCTCTTGCGCGGGATCGAGATGCCGGCATTGGCAATCGCCTGGTCGATGCGGCCAAACTCCTCGATGATCGCTGCAATGCCGGCGGCGACGGCCGTCTCATCGGATACGTCGATCTGCGCCGCGCGAACTTCGCCGCCGTGGCTGCGGATCTGCTCGGCCGCCTTGACGTTGCGTTCGGCATTGGTGCCCCAGATCACAACAGTAGCACCGTGTTGGGCAAGGCCCTCAGCCATGCCAAGGCCAATACCGCTGTTGCCGCCGGTGACGAGCGCAACCTTGCCGGTGAGATCGAATAGTGATGCCATGGCCCTTACCGCTCGTTCATCGCGACATATTCCTTGATCTTCTGCTTGCCGAGCTGGCTCATGTGCACCTCGTCCGGCCCGTCAGCGATGCGGACGAAGCGGTTTAGTGTGAAGAACCGGGCAATCGGCGTATCGTCAGACACGCCCATCCCGCCATGCATCTGGATGCCGCGATCGCAGACAGTCTGTGCCATTTGCGGCGCGACCACCTTGATCGCGGCGATCAGGTCCTTGGCCACCTTGTTGCCAAACCGGTCCATCGCATCGGCCGCCTTGAGCGTGAGGAGCCGGGCCATCTCGATCTCGCAGAAGCTCTTGGCGATGTCCTGGCGGATCGAAGACTGGTCGGCCAGCTTCTTGCCAAAGGCGGTACGGCTGTCGGCCCGCCGCGCCATGATTTCCAGCGCCCGCTGGGCCTGGCCGATCGAGCGCATGCAGTGATGGATCCGGCCTGGCCCAAGGCGGCCCTGCGCGATCTCGAAGCCGCGCCCCTCGCCCAGGATAAGATTCTCCTTCGGCACGCGGACATTGTCGAAGCGCAGTTCGCACTCCCCGCCGGGTGAATTGTGAGAGCCGAAGACCGTCAGGTGGCGGACGATGGTGATACCTGGCGTGTCGGGCTCGACCAGGATCTGCGAATGCTGCGCGTGGCGCGGGGCGTTGAAATCAGTCTTGCCCATCACGATCCAGATCGTGCAGCGCGGGTGCATGGCGTTGGAGATCCACCACTTGCGCCCGTTGAGGACATAGTGATCGCCATCGGGTGTGATCGACAACTCAAGGTTGGTCGCGTCCGATGACGCGACCTGCGGCTCGGTCATGACATAGGCCGAACGGATTGTGCCTTCGAGCAGCGGCTTCAGCCACTTTTCCTGCTGCGCGGGGCTGCCGAACTTGGCCAGAACTTCCATGTTGCCGGTATCGGGGGCCGAACAATTGAGCACCTGGCTGGACCACGGCACGCGGCCGAGCAGCTCGGCAATCGGCGCATATTCCAGGTTGGTCAGCCCCGGCGAGAATTCGCCATACTCGTGCGGCAGGAACAAGTTCCACAAGCCCTGCGCCTTCGCCTTGGCCTTCAGCTCCTCCATCCCCGGCCATTCCTGCCAGAGGTTGGCCGGATCGGTCACGAAGTCCTGATAGGCCTGCTCGTTGGGATAGATATGCTCATCCATGAAGGCACTGACCTGGGCCAGCAGCGCCTTGACCTTGTCGCTATGTTCGAAATTCATATCCCAACCCCTCGTCCACGATTTTTTTAATCGATCGATTAATGCGGGGCCGGTCTGTGCTTGTCAAACCCGCATCGGGCCATAAGCTGCACGTCAAAGAGAACCGGAGAGGAGTGACCCCGTGAGCGAAGCGATCCTGGAACCAGATCTGCCCATCATCGATCCGCACCATCACCTGTGGGACCTGCGTCCGCTGATGGGCGCCTTCCCCGAGCCAGTCCATCATTTCATCTCCAGCATCGCGCTCTCGGCCTATTACACCTTCAACGAGCTGCACGCCGATACGACCAGTGGTCACAACGTTATCGGCACGGTGTTCATGGAATGCGGCGCCTTCTACAAGGCCGGCGCTGGCGACGAGCTCAAGGTCGTGGGCGAGGTCGAATATGTGAACGGCGTCGCCGCGCAGAGCGCCAGCGGGCTCTATGGCAGCCAGCGGCTGTGCCACGCGATCGTGGGACATGCCGATCTCACCTTGGGTAGCCGTGCCGGTGCTGTGCTGGATACACTGGCCGCGGCGGGCGGTGGCCGCTTCCGCGGAATTCGCCATGCTGCGGCCTGGGATGCCGATCCCGACGTGCTGGGCCCGCCGTTCCACCATCCCGCCGGGCTCTATCTTGACAGCAAGTTCCGCGAAGGCTTTGCCGAACTGGGCAAGCGCGGGCTGACTTTCGATGCCTGGCTGTTAGAGCCTCAGCTTGACGATGTGCTGAGCCTGGCCAAGGCCTTCCCCAACCAGCCGATCGTGCTTGATCACTGCGGCACGCCGCTGGGCATGGGTTCATACCATGGCAAGCTGCACGAACGGTTCGACACCTGGCGCACCAAGATCCGCGCGATTGCTGAATGCCCGAACGTATCGATCAAGCTGGGCGGCCTTGCCATGTCCTTCGCCGGCCTGCCCGACCATGGCCCGGCGGCGGGTCTTTCGTCTGAGACACTGGCGGCAATGTGGCGGCCCTATATCGAAACCTGCATCGAGGCCTTCGGCCCCGAGCGCGGGATGTTCGAAAGCAATTACCCGGTCGACAAGTGGGGCGCGAGCTATCCTGTGCTGTGGAACGCCTTCAAGCGGCTGACGACTGGCGCCAGCGCCAACGAGAAGCGCGCGCTTTACGCCGGCACTGCGGCAAAGTTCTACGGCATTGAGGATCTGCTACCAGCCTGATAAAGCACGGGGGTGCCCCGCAAGGCACCCCCCACGCCTTCAGGCCATGTGGATCGCCTTGGTAACGAGGTAGCTTTCCATCCCCTCGATCCCGCCTTCGCTGCCGAAGCCCGAATCCTTGACCCCGCCGAAGGGTGAATCCGGAACCGAAATGGCGAAGGTGTTGATCCCCACCATGCCCGATTCCAGCGCATCGCCCAGCAGGTTGGCGCGGCGCATCTGCTCGGTAAAGGCAAAGGCGGCAAGGCCGTAAGGCAGGCGGTTGGCCTTGGTGATCGCATCGTCAAGGTCCACGAACGGCGCGGCCACGGCCACAGGACCGAATGGCTCGTTGGCCATGATGTCGGCGCTGTCGGGCACGTCGGCCAGCAGCGTCGGCTGGAAGAAGAACCCGGCATTGCCGCGATTGCCGCCCGCCAGGACCCGGGCGCCCTTGGCCCGGGCATCCTCGACCAGCGCTTCAATCGCAGCCGGGCGTCGAACATTGGCGAGCGGACCCATGTTTGTATCGCCCTCAAGCCCGTTGCCAGTCTTCACCTTGGCGGTGCGGGCCGCAAAGCCTTCGACAAACCGGTCATAGATGCCCTGCTGGACATAGAACCGGGTCGGCGACACGCAGACCTGCCCGGCATTTCGGAACTTCTGCGGCACGACCATGTCGAGCGTCTTTTCGAGATCACAATCATCGAAGACCAGCACCGGCGCGTGCCCACCCAGTTCCATCGTCACGCGCTTCAGCCCGTCTGCGGCCAGCCGCATCAGGTGCTTGCCAACCGGGACCGAGCCGGTGAAGCTGACCTTGCGGATCACGGGAGAGGCCAGCAGGTGGCGGCTGACCGCGTCGGGCACGCCGTGGACCAGCTGAACCACATCACCCGGCAGGCCGGCGTCATAAAGGCAGCGCACCAGCGCGCCGGTGCAGCCTGGGGTTTCCTCAGGCGGCTTGGCGATCACCGAACAGCCCGTTGCCAGGGCCGGCCCCAGCTTCTTGGCCATCAGGTAGACCGGGAAGTTCCAGGGGCTGAAGGCTGCGACCGGGCCAACCGGCTGCTTCGTAACCAGCGCGCGCTGCCCGGTTGGCCGGACCAGCACGCGGCCATAGATCCGCGATGCTTCGGCTGCGCACCATTCGAACAGGCTGGCGCTCGACATCACTTCGCCGCGCGCCTCGGCCAGCGGCTTACCCTGTTCCATCGTCAGGATGCGGGCAATGCCATCGGCGCGTTCGCGCAGCAGGGCGGCGGCCTTGTTCAGTACGGCCGCGCGTTGCTCAACCGGCGTCGCTTTCCACAGGGCAAAGCCGCGCTCGGCTGCTGCCAGTGCCTCGTCCAGATCGGCGGGGCTGGCCAGCGGCACTTCGGCAATCGTCTCGCCACTGGACGGGTCAACCACCGGGAACAGGTCGCGCCCCTCGCCGATCTTCCAACTGCCATTGATGAAAAGCGCCAGGTCGGCGTCGTAATTCTGAGTCATGGGAATCCTCGCTCTCTAACGAGCAGGATTAGCTGTCGTGCAGCGCCTTGACCAGTGTGGCACGCAGCGCAATCAGCCGCGCGCGAAAGGCAGAGCTGTTGATCGGGGGCGTGCTTGCCATGGCCGACTGCACAGGTGCCGGGATCGGCTGCGGCGCAGCTTCGGATTTGCTGACTTTGCCCTTGCTCAAAGCCTGGCGGGCACCGCGCAGAGTGAAGCCTTCGCGGTGCACGAGACGGTCGATCGTTTCGACCAGCGCAATGTCTTCAGGACGGTAATATCGACGACCGCCGCTTCTTTTCAGTGGCTTGAGCATTGGGAACTGTTCTTCCCAATAGCGCAGGACGTGCTGGCGAATACCGAGCGCTTTTGCGACTTCGCCAATTGTGCGCAGCGCGCCCTCTTCCTTGCCATCGACCGATCCCGGAGCAGCAGCCCCGGGAGCCGGCGAATCGGTTGAGAAGAGGTCTGCCCCTGTCACCCTTTGGCGATCCGGTCCTTCAGCATCTGGCTGGCGCGGAACGTGAGGACCCGGCGCGGGGTGATCGGCACTTCAACGCCGGTCTTCGGGTTGCGGCCGATCCGCTGAGCCTTGTCGCGCAGCAGGAAAGTGCCAAAGCCCGAGATCTTCACATTCTCGCCCTTTTCCAGGGCGTTACCCATGTGATCAAGGATCGCTTCCACCATCCCGAGCGATTCAGAGCGGGACAGGCCCACTTTCCGATTGATGGCTTCGGCAAGATCGGCCCGGGTCAATGTGTGCATAGAGCGCATTATAGCTCTCTCCCCTCGAACAACATTAGGCGCGACCCGGAGTGGGTCGGATAGCGCAATATCGTAAAAATGCAACAAAAGCGTCTGAAAAACGACGTTTTGATCGGGGAAAAGTTACATTCGTACCAGGCTGGCACCCCAGGTGAAGCCACCACCCATTGCTTCCAGCATCACCAGATCGCCTGGTTTGATTCGGCCATCGCGGATTGCGGCATCCAGCGCGAGCGGAACTGACGCAGCCGAGGTATTGGCGTGGCGATCGACTGTCACCACCACCTTCTCTGGCGGCAAGCCAAGCTTCTTGGCTGTCGCATCGAGGATCCGCTGATTGGCCTGGTGCGGTACCACCCAATCAAGCTCATCCGCCGTGACGCCAGTGTCAGCAAGCACTTCGCCCAGTACATCGGCCAAGTTTACGACGGCGTGGCGGAAAACCTCGCGACCCTTCATCCGGATGTGTCCAACGGTGCCGGTGCTCGATGGTCCGCCATCGACATAAAGCAGTTCGTTGTGCGCACCATCGGCATGCAGCTTGCTTGCCAGGATGCCGGGCCCATCTTCTGCCACATCCCGCGCTTCCAGCACGATTGCCCCGGCACCATCACCGAACAGCACGCAAGTGGTGCGGTCATCCCAATCGAGCAGCCGACTCATCGTTTCCGCGCCGATCACCAGCGCGCGTTCCGCTGCGCCAGTCTTGAGCATCGCATCGGCCACGCTGACCGCGTAGAGGAAGCCGGAACACACTGCACCGACATCGAACGCGATCCCGCCATGGCAACCCAAGCGGTCCTGAACAATTGTAGCGGCGGCCGGGAAAGTCTGGTCCGGCGTGCAGGTGGCCAGCACGATCAGACCAATGTCCTTGGGTTCCAATCCCGCAGCAGCCAGGGCAGCTCGCGCGGCATCGGTAGCGAGGCTGGAGGTGGTTTCCCCCTCGCCCGCCAGATGGCGTGAGCGGATGCCGGTTCGTTCAACGATCCATTCGTCACTGGTATCGACGCGTTCGGACAATTCCTGATTGGAAACGGCCCGGACTGGCAGAGCCGAACCCGTGCCGACAAGTACGGAACGACGGGTCATCCCGCCGCCTTGCCGCCGCGGCGGATCGATTCAGCGCCGAAATGCTCAAGTTCGGCCTGGATCCGCTCAGTCAGCTTTTCTTCCAGCAGCCGCGCGGTAACGGCCACGGCATTGGCAACGCCCAAGGCCGAGGCCGAGCCGTGGCTCTTCACGACAATGCCGTTCAGGCCAAGGAAGACCGCGCCGTTGTGATTGTTGGGATCGAGATGGTGTTTGAGCAGCTCTGTCGCCGGGCGCGAGATCAGAAAGCCAACTTTCGAACGCAGCGACGAGGCGAACGAGCGGCGCAGCAGGTCCGCTACGAACCGGGCCGTACCTTCGATCGCCTTCAGCGCGATGTTGCCCGAGAAACCGTCGGTCACCACCACATCGACATCGCCGCGGTTAATCTTGTCAGCTTCGATGAAACCATCGAACTTCAGCGAGAGTTCGCTGTGGGCGTTAAGCTGCGCCGCAGCTTCGCGCAGCGCCTCAGTGCCCTTGGTTTCCTCGCTGCCGATGTTGAGCAGACGGACCCGGGGGTGATCGCGCCCGGTGATAATCCGCGAATAGGCCGCACCCATGATCGAAAACTGCACGAGGTTGCGGGCGTCGCAATCGGTATTGGCACCGAGATCGAGCATGACGACGTCATTTTCGCCCAGCGTCGGCATCAGCGCCGACAGCGCCGGGCGGTCGATCCCCGGCATGGTGCGCAGCGCCAGCTTGGCCATGGCCATCAGCGCGCCGGTGTTCCCTGCGCTGACCGCAGCGCCGGCCGCACCGGTCTTCACCGCATTGATCGCAAGGCCCATCGAAGTGGTCTTCGCCCGGCGCAGCGCCTGGGTTGGCTTTTCATCGCCGGAAACCACATCGTCGCAATGCAGGATTTCGGAAGCAGCCCGCAGGTTCGGGTGGTTCTCCAGCGCGGCCTTGATCCGCACTTCGTCACCGACCAGCAGGAACTTGAAGCGATCGTGGCGCCGACGCGCAAGCGCGGCGCCTTCGATCATTACGCGAACGCCTTCATCACCGCCCATCGCATCGATGGCGATACGCGGCAGGCTCATCGCGCTATCCCCCCGTTAACTGGGCTTAGAGCCCGACGGCGATGACTTCGCGACCGTTGTAGTGGCCACAGGCAGTGCAAAGGTTGTGCGGACGCTTCAGTTCGCCGCAGTTCGAGCATTCGTGGAATGCTTCGACCTTCAGCGCATCGTGGCTGCGGCGCATGCCCCGGCGGGACGGGCTCGTTTTTCTTTTGGGGACAGCCATCGCGGCACCTGTTCCTGAAATTCGTATGGTCGACTAAGTATGCCGCGCTGGACCAAGGGGCCGGCGGCTGCGAAGGCGCGCCTATAGCGAATATTGCGCGCGTTGCAAGCACCGTCCTGCCCTTTGCGCCACCAATAGGGGAGAGAGTTATGTTGCTACCCACTACACTGTCACTGGCCGCTGCTGCCGCAATCATCAATCTGTGGCTCGGCATTCGCTGCGGACAAGTCCGCGGCAAGGCCGGGATCAGTATCGGCACCGGCGGCAACGAGCTGCTCGAGCGTCGGATGCGCGCACAATTGAACTTTGTCGAAAACACCCCCTGGGTGCTCCTGCTGATCTCCGGGATTGAACTGGCCGGCAAGGGCGGCCAGTGGCTCGCCATCGTCGGCGGGGTCTACATGCTGGGCCGCGTGGCCCACGGACTGGGCATGGATGGCACCGGGGCAACCGCCAAGGGCCGGATGGTCGGCACCCTGATCACCATGCTGACCCAGCTGGGCCTGGCCGTAGTGGCCGTACTGGTCGTGCTCGGCCGGATGTAGTCAGCTGAGGACGTAGTCGCTGACGTAGGCGTTGACCTTGCGTTCGGCGCCGAAAGTGCTGGTGGGGCCGTGGCCGGGAACAAAGGTCACGTCCTCACCCAGCGGCCAGAGCTTCTGGGTAATCGAATCCACCAGTTGCTGGTGATTGCCTTTGGGGAAATCGGTCCGCCCGATTGACCCGGCAAACAGCACATCCCCCACAATCGCAAAGCGCGACGGCGCGTGGAAGAACACCACGTGGCCCGGCGTGTGGCCCGGACAGTGGATCACATCGAGCTCCAGTTCGCCCACGGTGACCTTGTCGCCATCGTGCAGCCAGCGGTCGGGCTCGAAAGTCTTGGCATCCATGCCCCAGCGCTTGCCGTCATCATCGAGCTGGGCAATCCAGAACCGGTCTTCCTCGTGCGGGCCTTCGATCGGTACGCCCAGTTCCTTGGCCAGAATCCCGGTCTGTCCGCAGTGATCGAGGTGGCCGTGCGTGACGAGCAGCTTTTCGATCGTCACGCCGCACTTCTCCACGGCGGCCTTCAGCCGGTCGAGATCGCCGCCCGGATCGACCAGCGCGCCACGCATGGTCTTGGTGCACCAGATCAGCGAGCAGTTCTGCTGGAGCGGCGTGACAGGCACGATCCCCACGCGCATCGGCGGTTCGGCTTTGGTTTCGGTCATGGGCCGGATGTGCACGGCAGGCCGGTTCATTGCAAGACCCGCGCACTATCGCCTGCCCCACGGTTTTGTTAGGCTTCCCTTGGGCATTAGGGGGATCAAGCATGACAACAGTTGCCAGTAACGGGGCGCAAGCGCGCCGCGATCCATTTTTTGCCCGGTCCGGCCTGGTCATCGCCGCCGTGATCCTGCTCAGTTTCCCGCTGACCTATTACATCCCGCTCGTCACCGGCACGAAGACCTTCTCGTTGCTGCGGCACCTGCACGGCCTGGCCTTCTTCGCCTGGACCGGGCTTTACGTGTTGCAGACCCAGCTGGCTGTGCGCGGCCATGTGCGGCTGCACCGCGAGGTCGGCCTGGCCGGGATAGCGCTGGCGGGCGCCATGCTGCCGCTCGGGCTCTGGATGGCAATCGCGGCGATCGAAGGGCGGATTGCCAGCGGCTATCCCCTGCCGTTCGAGTGGGCGATCTATAACCTCGTCGATATCCTGGTGTTCAGTCTGCTCATGGGCTGGGCGATCTTCGAGACGCGCCGCCGGATCGACTGGCATCGGCGGCTGGCCTTCATCGCGATCCTGAACCTGATGGGACCGGCAGCCTCGCGCTGGTTCCTGGAGATGCCGCTCCCCTACCCTTGGCTCGACATGGCACCCAACCTGTTTGCCGATGCCGCGCTGATCGTGCTGGCGCTGCATGACCGGCGCACGCTGGGGAAGGTCCATCCGATCACCTGCCTGGCTGCCGCCGTGCTGGTCCCGATCCATATTGCCGAGCCATTCGTCGCGCGAACTGCGTGGTGGAACGGGCTGGCCCCCAGCCTGTTCGGGTTTGGCTAGTCAGCGAGCCACGCCCACGCTGCCACCCCTGCGGCGAGCCAAGCAGTGAGTACGAAGGCTAATCCGGCCCAAGAAGCCGGCCGTTCCTCTTCGATCGCCCGAAGCCGCAAGTCCTCAAGCGCATCCGCCGGAATCATCCGCACCGCCAGCCAGATCCCGGCCGGAACGATCAGCAGATCATCGAGATAGCCGAGGACCGGGATAAAGTCGGGGATCAGGTCAATCGGCGAAAGCGCATAGGCCGCCACCAGCCCGGCGAGCAGCTTGGGAAGCATCGGAACGCGCGGATCGCGCGCGGCGAGCCACAAGGCCATGACGTCGCGTTTGAGGGCCCTCGCCCAGGCCCGCAAGCGTTCGATCACAAGCGGCCGCTCTTCCAGACGACGCGCCCGATCACCTGCACCTCTTCGGGCGGCAGCTCGATCGGGCGATAGGCGGGATTGTCGCTGAGCAGGGTAATCGTGCCGGGGCGCCCCAGGTCGACCCGCTTGACCAGCAGCGCTTCGCCGGTGCGGACCACGTGAATCCCATCGCGCAAGGGGCGCGGGCTGCGATCAACCAGGATCTCGTCGCCGTCGCGCAGCGTGCTTTCCATCGAATCCCCCTCCACCCGGATCGCCGAAAGCATCCGCGGATCGAGCCCCTGCTCGCGCAGCCAGCGCGCCGAAAAGCGGAAGGCCCCGATCGGCAGTTCTTCCAACGCCAGAGTACCCGGACCGGCCGAGGCGCCAAGCGGCAGGCGCGGCACGTCGACCCAGTCGCCCCGCACCGGTTTTGACACAGCAGGCGAGGAAAATTCCTCTGGCGCACCCAGTTCCAATTCATCCACACCAAAGAACCGCGCCAGCGTCCGGCGGTCCGTCTCTTCCAACTTGCGCGGACTGCCCTTGCGAATGAACTGTTGAAGATAGGTCGAATTTCGACCGATCAGGTCAGACAGGGCGGACAAGCTGGCGCCCCGCTCGGTGGCGAGCTGCAGCAGGCGCTGGCGCGGATCGGCGGTAACCATGAATCATTCCTACACGATGTATTTTTCCTAGACAAGTAGGATTTCGCCAGAGAGAACAGGATTATTCCTTCGGTTCGATTCGCCGGGCCGGAACCAACCCTCGCCATGGGAGACGCTGCCATGCTGATACGCCGGATCGAGCAATTCCTGCGCGAAACCGGGATGCCGTGGACCAAATTCGGCCGCCTGGCCGCGCATGATCCGCGCTTTGTGCAAGACCTGCGGAATGGCCGCACCCCGCGCACTGCGATGGAAGCGCGTGTGGAACATTTCATGAACACTTTTCGGGAGAATCACCGTGCTGCATGATCCGGCCATCCTTCGCACCCTTGCCGCCGCGGCCCAGCGCAAGGGCCGGCGCCCGTGGCTCTCCCTGCTTTCAGCGCTGTTCGAGCTGGGCCAGGGCCAGGCCGAGCTGCTGCGCCATGCCGAGCGCAACTGGGCCAGCGCAACCTTCGCTGGTACGCGCCACAACGTCACCCTGGCCTTCATCGGAGCGGAGGCGATTGCAGCCGGCGAGGCGCTGATCGAAGCCCTGCCCGATCACGAATTTGCGATACCCGGGCAGCTCGTCGCCGATGCCTCGGTCATCTCGGTCGATCAGGTTGCCCTGCCCCAGCCGCAGATGGCGCTGGAACTGGAGCTCCTGTTACTGGAAGACGGCTAATAGCCGCGCAGCAGGTCCACGGCCGGCTCAAGCGGTTCGCCCCGGCGATAGCGCTCAAGGTTCACCAGAAAGCGATCGACCGAGCGGACGAACATCTTGTCTTGCGCGCGGCCCGACAGGTGCATGGTGACATGGGCGTTGGGCAGATCCCACAGCGGATGGTCGGCCGGCAGCGGTTCTGGTGTGGTGACATCGAGGAAGGCCGAGTGGATCTGTCCGGCCTTGAGCGCCTCGACCAGCGCGTCCTGATCGACCACGGTGCCGCGGGCGATATTGAGCAGCACGGCATCGCTCTTCATCGCCGCCAGCTCGGCCGCACCAATCATCCCATCCGTTTCGGGCGTGGCAGGGACGGCCAGGATCACCCAGTCAAACTCACCCAGCTTGCCGCGCCAGGCGTCCGGCGCAAGTGTATCCGGCCCCGGGGTGCGCCGAACCTTGGTCACTTCCACCCCGAACGGTGCCAGCCGCTCGGCGATGAGCGAGCCGATAGCCCCCATGCCGAGCAACAGCGCCTTGCTGCCAAAGAGTTCACGTTTGCCGGGCGAATCCATCAGCCATTCGTGACGATCCTGGGCATGGACCACCTCGCGATAGCCCTTGGCCACCGTCAGCATCCCCATCACGACATATTCGGCAATGGTAATGGCGTTGATCCCGGCGCCGTTGGTCACCACCACGCCGCGTTCGTGCATCAGCGCCAGCGGCATGTGTTCCAGGCCCGCATAGATCGAATTGAGCCACTTCATCCGCACCGCACGCCGCGCCGCTTCGGCCATGTCCTCTTTCTTGTAGAGGTCGAACCAGCCGATTTCGGCCTGATCGGCGATCTCCAGCAGCTCTTCGGTGGTGGCGAACCAGCGCGGTTCAATCCAGTCAGGCAGGCGCGGTTCAAGGATCGGGCGGGCGATGGAAGAGAGGACGGCAATGGTCATATCAGTCTCCAAGTTTCCAGTCCCAGCCGAGTGGATCGCCGTCCATCACCTCGACGCCTTGCGCGGCGAGTTCGTCGCGCAGACGGTCGGACGTCGCAAAATCCTTGGCGGCGCGGGCTTCCTTGCGCTGGGCCAGGACGGCCTCGATTTCGGCCTCGGTGATCGTCGCAGCCTTGGGGCGCAGGCGCAGGTCAGTGCGTTGCAGGTGACCAAGATTTAGGCCCATTACCCAGTCCATGTGCGAAGCCGCAGTCGCGACGCATTCAGGTGCTGTGCCTTTCAAGGCCAGCGTTTCCTCCAGCACCGTCAGGGCGTCGGCCGTGTTGAGATCGGCGGACACCGCAGCTTCAAACCTGGCGACCAGCGCATTGGTCACGCGTTCACGCTCCCTGCTGTCGCCGGGCGTCATGCGGCCTTCCTTCAGCGTGTCGGTCCATTTGCGGTGGGCCATCAGCATCCGCTTCAGCCGAACCAGCGCCGCCTGCAGCCCTTCCCAGCTGAACTCCAGCTCGCTGCGGTAATGCGCCTGGAGGCACATCATCCGGTAGGCGAGCGGGTGGTAGCCCTTGTCGATCAGCAATTGCAGCCGCAGGAACTCGCCTGACGACTTGCTCATCTTGCCCGTGCGTTCGACCAGGAAGTTGTTGTGCATCCAGATGTTTGCGCCGGAATTGGCCGGCACGTTCAGGCCATTGGTGCAGCAGAACGCCTGGTTCTGGGCGATCTCGTTCGGGTGGTGAATCTCGCGGTGATCGATCCCGCCGGTGTGAATGTCGAACGGGAAGCCGAGGACCTGGCCTGACATGACCGAGCATTCCAGGTGCCAGCCCGGCGCGCCCCGGCCCCAGGGCGAATCCCATTCCATCTGGCGCTTCTCACCCGGCGGCGTCTTGCGCCAGATTGCGAAGTCAGCCGCGTTGCGCTTGCCTTCCACTTCGTCGATCCGGCCTTCGCCTTCTTCAGTGACGGCGCGGGCGAGGCGGCCGTAATCGGCCACGGTCGAGACATCGAAATAGAGCCCGCTGTCGAGTTCGTAGCAGTGCTTTTCGGCAATGCTTTTGGCGAAGTCGATCATCGCCGGCACGAACTCGGTGGCAATCGTCCACTGGGCCGGCTGGCGGATGTTCAGCGCCTTCACATCGGCCCAATAGGCCTCGGTATAGTGCCGGGCGATGTCCCAGATGGATTGCGCCCGCTCGGCCGCCATCTTCTCCATCTTGTCTTCGCCCGCGTCGGCATCGTCGGTCAGGTGGCCCACGTCGGTGATGTTGATCACGTGGGTCAGCTTGTAGCCCTTGAAGCTGAGCGTACGGCCCAGCACGTCGGCGAAGACATAGGCGCGCATGTTGCCGATGTGCGGGTAATTGTAGACCGTCGGCCCGCAAGTATAGACGCGCGCCTCACCCGGGTGGACGGGCTGGAATTCTTCCAGCTGGCGGGTCAGGCTGTTGAACAGCTTGAGGGGCGTCGTAGTCATGCCTCGCGCCTTACGCAGGCTTGCGGCGCGGTCAAGCTGCCAGCGAGGCGAGCAGCAGCCCTACCCCGGCCATCACGACCAGCAATCCGGCCACTTCGTGGCGGCTGCTAGCCTTGCCGGTCAGCCGCCCGGCGAAGAGCGCGGCCAGCGGCATTTCGATCAGACCAAGCGTGCGGACATTGGCCGCCGGGGTCAGCGCGAAGGCGGTGAACCAGCAGGCCGAGGCGAAGGCGCCAAGAAATCCCGCACCCAGGCTGGTCCGCCAGACGCGCAGGCTGCCGGTAAAGGCTTCGCGATCGCGCGCCACCAGCCACAGCCCCAGGAGACCCGCCTGGATCGTCAGGCTGATCGTCAGCACGGTCAGCGCGCGGATCAGGAAATCCCCGCCCTCCAGCGCACCGATACCGCCGCGAAAGGCAATGGCGGAGAGGCCGAACAGCCCGCCCGCACCAACACCCGCAGCGATCATCCGTCCCTCTTTCAAGAGATTGCGGTACTCCCCCGGCTTGACCGAGGCGATCAGCACTCCTGCCGTCACCACGCCCACCGCCAGCCAGGCCAGCGGACTGAGGTGGTCGCCCAGCAGGATGACGCCCAGCACGGCGACCAGCACCGGTTCGGTCTTGATATAGGCATAGGCGACGCCAAAGGCGCGTTGGTGCATCACCACCAGCATCAGCGCCGTGCCCATGATCTGGCAGACCGCGCCCAGCGCCGCCCAGCCCAGCGCCGTTCGCGTCAGACCCGGCAGCGGCTGGCCGGTCAGCCACAAGGCCGCAGCCAGGAACAGCAGCGCAAAAGGCAGACCGAAGACGAACCGCACCTGCGTCGCCCCCAGCATGCCAATCGTCTTGGTCAGCCCCGCCTGGGCGCCGTTGCGGAAAACCTGCGCCGATGCCGCAGCAATTGTCACCGGCACCCAGAGCAGAAGTGAGAGGCTCAGAAACCCTCCCAGCGGATCGCTTCATCCAGCGGCGCGCGCGGCACCGGGAACTGGTTGACCGGGGCATCCGGATCGCGCCAGCCAATGCCCATCCCGCAAAAGAAGATGTGATCCTCGGGAATGTTCACCACGGCCCGGATCTGCTCCTGGTAGATCGCCCAGGCTTCCTGCGGGCAGGAATCGAGGCCCTCCTCACGCAGCAGCAGGCAGACGGTCTGCAGCCACATACCGATGTCGGACCACTGCGGCCGCCCCATGTAGCGCGGGGTGTGGATCAGCATCAGCACCGGGGCGCCAAAGGCCTGGAAGTTCTTCGCAAACCACATCAGGCGGCCCATCTTGTTGTCGCGCGGGATCTCCAGCGCGGCATACATCGCCTCGCCCACGCCTTTGCGGCGCTCGGCATAGGCGCCGTCGAGTTCGGGCGGGTAGATGTGGTACTCTGGCTTATGCCGCGCCGGCCCCTCGGGCAGGATCGCGGCGACATCGGCCAGCAGCTTCGCCAGCGGCTCGCCGGTGATCACCGTGGCGTTCCACGGCTGGGTATTGCCGCCCGAGGGCGCGTTCTGCGCCTTTTCCAGCACCCGGCGCAGCACTGCCTGATCAACCGGCTTGTCAAGGAACGCCCGCACCGTGCGGCGGGTGGCGACGGCTTCGGAAACGTTCATGCCGGCCAAGTCCTATTCAAAGCCCAGGAACTGGATCTTGCTTTCCAGCGGCTCGCGCTTGCGATCAAAGCCGTTCACCGGATCGGTCTCGTCGCGATAGCCGATGGCGATGCCGCAGAAGAAGATATGGGTTTCATCCGAGACGCCAAGGTACTCCTTGATCAGCTTGGCGTAGAGCGAGAGGAATTCCTGCGGGCAGGTATCGAGCCCGTGTTCACGCAGTAGCAGCATAATGGTCTGCAGCCACATGCCGACGTCCGACCATTGCGGCGGGCCCATGACGCGCGGGAAATAGACCATCAGCACCGCGGGTGCCCCGAACGAGACCAGGTTCTGCGCCATGAAATCGCCGCGCGCGGCCTTGTCGGACCGTTCGATGCTCATGGCCGCGTACATGTCCGCGCCGACCTGCGCGAGGCGTGCCTTGCATTCCGGCAGGACCTCGGGATCGCTCCACGAATATTCCTGCGGGTTCTGCGGCGGGGTACTCCGCATCTTCTCCTGCAACTGGCGAAGCGGCTCCCCAGTCAGGATCGCGCCCTCCCACGGCTGGAAATTGCAGCCCGAGGGCGCCCAGCGGGCGGTGTCCATCACCTGCTTGATGATTTCCAATGGTACGGGCTTGTCGCTGAACGAACGGATCGAACGACGGGTCAGGACGGCTTCGGTGGGGGTGCTGGCTTTGTTCATGGCGCGTTTAATCGTTCGATTAAACGGAGCGGTCAAGCGCTATTCGTCCTCAAATAGCGCGGCAAGCTGCTCGATCATCGTGCCACCAAGCTGTTCAACGTCCATGATAGTCACGGCGCGGCGGTAATAGCGCGTCACATCGTGACCGATGCCGATGGCGACCAGCTGCACTGGCGACTGGCGTTCGATCCAGTCGATCACCCGGCGCAGGTGCTGCTCCAGATAGCCGGCGGTGTTCACGCTGAGGGTTGAATCGTCGACCGGTGCCCCGTCCGAGATCACCATCAGGATGCGGCGGTCTTCGGGCCGGGCCAGCATCCGGGTGTGGGCCCAGAGCAGCGCCTCGCCGTCGATGTTTTCCTTGAGCAGGCCCTCGCGCATCATCAGGCCGAGGTTGCGGCGGCTGCGGCGATAGGGCTCGTCGGCCTTTTTGTAGACGATGTGGCGCAGGTCGTTGAGGCGGCCGGGCTGGGCCGGCTTGCCGCCCGCCAGCCAGGCCTCGCGGCTCTGCCCGCCCTTCCACGCGCGGGTGGTGAAGCCCAGGATTTCGGTCTTCACGCCGCAGCGTTCCAGCGTACGCGCCAACACGTCCGCGCTGATCGCAGCGATCGAGATCGGTCGTCCGCGCATTGAGCCGGAATTGTCGATAAGCAGGGTGACGATGGTGTCTTTGAACTCGACATCGCGCTCAACCTTGTAGGACAGCGACTGGCCGGGTGAGATCACTACGCGGGCCAGCCGCGCGGCATCGAGGATGCCCTCTTCCTGGTCGAAATCCCACGAGCGGTTTTGCTGCGCCATCAGCCGCCGCTGCAGACGGTTGGCCAGCTTGGTGACGATGCCCTGCAAGCCCTTCAGCTGCGCATCGAGATAGGCGCGCAGCCGGGTCAGCTCTTCCTCGTCGCAGAGGTCCTGCGCGGCGACCACTTCGTCGAACTGCTCGGTGAAGACCTTGTAGTCGAAGTTGCCGGGAATATCTGTCCACGGCCGGTTAGGGCGGACCGGGAGCATCCCCTCTTCGCCGTCGTCACCCGCTTCGGCCTCGGCATTGTCGTCCTCGACCTGCTGTTCGACCTCGCCCTCGCCTTCCTCATCGCCCTCGCTGGGCTCACCGGCGACTTCGCTGGGGGCCTGGTCTTCTTGGCTATCGCCGGCGTCGGGATTGTCCTCGCTATCGTCTTCGCCGTCCTGGTCTTCGCCCTCCTCGGGTTCGGCCTCCATCGGCTCGGAACGGGTCAGCTCCAGGTGCTGGAGCATGTCGAGGCTGAGCGCCTGGAATGCCTTCTGGTCATCCAGCGAGAGCGCCAGCGCGTCGAAATCGGTCCCGGCGCGCTCCGCAATCCAGCCGCGCAGCATATCAGTGCCCTTGCGCGCGGCCTCGGGCACCGGCTGGCCGGTCAGGTGTTCGCGCAGCAGCAGCGACAGCGCGACCGGCAGCGGTACTTCATCTGGGCTGGTCGCGCGGGCGATCGGATCGCCCCCCACCCGCACGGCCATGGCCGCGTCCAGATTGTCGCGCATCCCGGCATAGGCCTTCGAACCGAGCGCTTCATAACGCACCTGCTCAACCAGGTCATAGCAGGCCCGGGCCGAGGGATCGCTTGGCGCGGATTTGGCGTGCATCGCCTCGTTATGGTGGCGCAGCTTGAGCGCCATCGAATCGGCATGGCCGCGCGCTTCCATTGCCTGGTCGCGCGGCAGGTTGCGGCCCGGCATCGGCACCCGCAGGTTCTTGCCATTGGCCACGGCCATGTCGGCCGTCCACGCCACCTCCAGCTCGGGCTCGTGCGCAATTGCCCGGCTGGCGCCAGTCAACACGGAGCGGAAGCGATCGAGGGGCGTTTCGTCGGCCATCGGTTAGCTGCTCAGATCGACTGCCCGGTCTTGGCCCAGTCGGCCAGGAAGCCTTCGATGCCCTTGTCGGTCAGGATATGCTTGAACAGCCCCTTGATGACCGACGGCGGCGCCGTCATCACATCGGCGCCGATCTTGGCGGCTTCGAGCACGTGAACCGAATGGCGCACCGAGGCGACCAGGATCTCGGTCTGGAAGCCATAGTTGTCATAGATCAGGCGGATGTCGCTGATCAGCTGCATCCCGTCCCAGCCGTTATCGTCATGGCGGCCCACGAACGGCGAAATGAAACTGGCTCCGGCCTTCGCCGCCAGCAGCGCCTGGTTGGCCGAGAAGCAGAGCGTGACGTTGACCATGGTGCCTTCACTGGTCAGCGCCTTGCAGGTCTTAAGGCCGTCAATGGTCAGCGGCACCTTGATGCAGACGTTATCGGCAATCTTGCGCAGGACTTCCGCCTCACGCATCATCCCTTCGTGATCGAGCGCGACCACTTCGGCGCTGACCGGGCCGCTGGTGATCCCGCAGATTTCGCGGGTCACTTCGATGAAATCGCGCCCCGACTTGGCGATCAGTGAGGGGTTGGTGGTGACGCCATCAAGCAGGCCAGTGGCGGCCAGGTCCTTGATCTCGGCGATTTCGGCGGTGTCGGCAAAGAACTTCACGGCGGGCATGCTCCGGTAACGATTCCCCATCGCTATAGGGAAGGCTTTGGCGAGGGCCTAGCCCCCAGCGCGGTTTCTGCGCATAGGGACGAGACTCATGAGCCGCGTCCGCCTTCTTGTCTTCAATCCGGTCCTGTCGGTGCTCGATTACCGGGTGCCGCCGGGCGTGGACGTACAGCTGGGCAACGTGGTGATCGCCCCGCTCGGCCCGCGCCAGGTGCTGGGAATCGTCTGGGAACCGGATCGGCTCGACGGCACGGAAGTGCCCGAAAGCAAACTGCGCCCCCTGCTGGAGGTCCTGCCCGTCCCGCCGATTGCCGAGCCGCTGCGGCGGCTAATCGAATGGACGGCCGATTACTATTGCGCCCCGCTCAATTCCGTTGCCCGGATGATGCTGGGGTCGATGGCGGCGCTGCGCGGCGGTGGGACTACGACCGAGTATCGCCTGTCCGGCCTTGAACCAGCCCGCCTAACCCCGCAGCGCGCCGCCGCACTGGATGCCTTGCAGGGCGAGCAGGCCTCGATCCGCGAGCTGGCCGAACTCGCTTCGGTTTCCGAAGGCGTGCTGCGCGGCATGGTCAATGCCGGCATCCTGGAGCCGGTGACGGTTGACCTTGACCGCGCCTACCCCCGGGCGCAGCCGGACCATGCACAGCCTGAGTTGTCGGAAGAGCAGCAGGCCGCAGCCGATCAGTTTATAGCGGCTGTCGGCGCTGGAAAGTTCCAGACCTTTTTACTCGACGGGGTGACCGGGTCAGGCAAGACCGAGTGCTATTTCGAAGCCATCGCCGCAGCGATCCGGGACCGCAAGCAGGTGCTGGTGATGCTGCCGGAAATCGCCCTGACCGAGAATTTCCTGCGGCGGTTCGAGGCACGCTTCGGGGTACCGCCCGTACTGTGGCATTCTAGCCTCAAGCAGAGCGAGCGGCGGCGGGCCTGGCGAGCGATCGTTTCGGGCGAAGCGCAGGTTGTGGTCGGCGCGCGTTCGGCGCTGTTCATGCCGTTCAAGCGGCTGGGCCTGATCGTGGTCGACGAGGCGCACGAGGTCTCGTTCAAGCAGGACGACGGGGTGCGCTATAACGCCCGCGACGTTGCCGTGATCCGCGCGCGGTTCGAAGCGATCCCGGTGATCCTGGCGAGTGCCACACCCGCTCTGGAATCGCTGCAGCTGGCCGAAGCCGGGGTCTATCAGAAGATCGACCTGCCCAGCCGCTTTGGCGGTGCCACCCTGCCGCACATCGAAGTGGTCGACCTGCGCAAGGATGAACCGGCCCGCCAGCACTGGCTCGCTCCCTCGCTGGTCAAAGCGCTAGAAGACCGGCTGGCGCGCGGCGAACAATCGCTGCTGTTCCTCAACCGCCGCGGCTATGCCCCGCTGACGCTGTGCCGGCATTGCGGCTATCGCTTCCAGTGCCCCAACTGCTCGGCCTGGCTGGTCGAGCATCGACTGTCGCGGCGGCTGGCGTGCCACCACTGCGGTCATGCCTCCGAAGTGCCCGAGGCTTGCCCAGAATGCCACACGCCCGATTGCCTGGTCGCCTGCGGCCCCGGCGTGGAGCGGATCGCTGACGAGGTTAGCAGCCTGTTTCCCGAAGCGCGGATTGCCATCGCCACGTCCGACACGCTCAACAGCCCCGAAAAGATCGCCGATTTCGTCGCCCGGGCGGAAGGCGGCGCAATCGACGTGATTGTCGGTACGCAGCTTGTCACCAAGGGTTATCACTTTCCCGAACTGACCCTGGTTGGCGTGATCGATGCCGACATGGGCCTCGAAGGCGGCGACCTGCGGGCGGCCGAGCGGACATACCAGCAGATAGCCCAGGTAGCCGGACGCGCGGGCCGGGGGGTAAAGCCGGGCGAAGTGCTGATCCAAACCCGCCATCCCGAAGCCGCCGTCATCGCTGCCCTCGCCGCCGGTGACCGTGACGCCTTCTACGCCGCCGAAGCCGAGGCCCGGCGCGATGCCGGGGCGCCGCCGTTTGGCCGTTGGGCCGCGATCATCGTGTCGAGCGAGGATGAAGCTGAAGCGCGCGCGGCCGCCCGCCAGATCGGCGGGGCGCGGCCAGATCTGCCCGACGTCATGATCCTGGGTCCCGCCCCCGCCCCGCTTTCGCTACTGCGCGGGCGCTATCGCTATCGCCTGCTGATCAACGCCAGGCGCTCGGCCCAGTTGCAGGACATCATCCGCCAGTGGCTGGGCGCCTTGGCCTTCCCGCAGGGCGTGCGGGTCGCCGTGGATATCGATCCCTACTCCTTCGTATGACCGTGCTCGTGCCCGTGCTGGGCGATCAGCTTTCGCATGGTCTTGCCAGCCTCAAAGGCTGCGACCCAGCCGATACGGTTGTGCTGATGATGGAGGTGGCGGAAGAAGCCGCGCATGTACGCCATCACAAGGCCAAGATCGCGCTGATCTTCTCAGCCATGCGCCACTTCGCGGCCGAGCTCCGCAAGGCAGGCTGGCGGGTCGATTATATCCGGCTGGACGATCCCGAAAACGCGGGCAGCTTCACGGGAGAAGTCATTCGTGCTGCCGAGCGCCACTCACCCCGCCTGATCCGCGTGGTCGAACCGGGCGACTGGCGGGTCGAGCAGGCCATGCTCGACTGGCAGACCTTCATCGGCTGTCCGGTAGAGATCCTGCCCGATAGCCGCTTCCTCTGCTCGCGCGACGAATTTGCCAGCTGGGCGGCGGGCCGCAAGGAACTGCGGATGGAGTTCTTCTACCGAGAGATGCGGCGGCGCACCGGCCTGCTGATGGACGGGAAGGATCCGGTTGGCGGCAAGTGGAACTATGACGCCGCGAATCGCTCCGGCCCGCCCACGGGGCTGAAGGGACCGCCCCTTCCTCGCTTCGCGCCGGATGCAATGACGAACGAGGTAATCGAACTGGTCGGCACCCGCTTTGCCGATCACTTCGGTGCGCTGGACAAGTTCAGCTGGCCGGTCACGGCGCAGGAGGCCGAAACCGCCGCAGCGGCGTTCCTAAAAGACCGCCTGCCCACCTTTGGCCAATGGCAGGACGCGATGGTGCGCGGGCAAGACTTCCTGTTCCACGCCGTGCTCTCGCCCGCGATCAACCTCGGCCTGCTCGATCCGCTCGACCTCTGCCGCCGCGCCGAGGCCGAATATCGCGCCGGACGCGCGCCGCTGGCCGCGGTGGAAGGCTTCGTCCGCCAGTTGATTGGCTGGCGCGAGTACATTCGCGGGGTCTACTGGCTGGAAATGCCGGGGCTGGCCGAGGACAATTACCTTGGTGCCACCCGGCCGCTGCCGGACTTCTACTGGACTGGCAAAACCGACATGGCCTGCCTGGCCGATTGCGTCCGCACCACGCGAGACAATGCCTATGCCCACCATATCCAGCGCCTCATGGTGCTCGGCAATTTTGCCCTGCTTGCCGGAATCCGCCCGCAGGACGTGGCTGACTGGTTCCTGGTGGTCTACGCCGATGCCTTTGACTGGGTCGAGCTGCCCAACGTGGCCGGCATGGCCTTGTTTGCCGATGGCGGCCGATTGGCCTCCAAGCCCTATGCCGCCAGTGGCGCCTATATCGACCGGATGAGCAATTACTGCGGATCCTGCCGCTACAAGGTCAAGCTCAAGACCGGTCCGGACGCCTGCCCCTTCAATGCGCTCTACTGGCACTTCCTTGATCGCAACGAAGACAAGCTTGGCCGCAACATGCGCCTCGCCAATCCCTACGCCACCTGGCGGCGGATGAGCGAGGAGAAGCGCACGGAATACCTTGCCAGCGCGGAGGCATTCCTGCAGCAATTGCAAAACGCTGACGCCGGCTGGGCGCGGCATGGTCAATCAGAACAGAACCGATAGGAGAGCCTCCCATGCTGACCGTCCATCACCTACGCATTTCCCAGTCCGAGCGGATCGTCTGGCTTTGCGAGGAGCTGGGGATCGAATACGATCTGAAGCTCTACAATCGCCGTGAGGACAATCGGCTGGCGCCGGACGAGTACAAGGCGCTGCACCCGATGGGGATTGCGCCCGTGATTACCGATGGCGACCTGGTGCTGGGCGAAAGCGGGGCGATCTGCGAATATATCGACCGCAAGTATGGCGGCTGCCGCCTCTCGCCCGGCGTCGACGATCCGGACTTTGCCGATCACCTGTTCTGGTTCCACTTTTCCAACGCGACCTTCATGACCAACGGCATGATGGGGCTGGTGGCGCAGTCGCTCGGTGCTGCTGAAACACCGCCCTTTGTTGCCGATCGGGTTGCCAAGGCCTGGGCGATGACGAATGCGCGACTGGGTGAGGCAGAATTCTTCGGCGGCCGCAACCTGACCCTGGCCGACATCATGATGGGCTTCAACTTGACCACCTCGCGCGCATTCGGCGGGGCCTCGCTGGATCCCTATCCGAACATCGCAGCCTACCTGCAGCGGATCGGCCAGCGTCCGGCCTATCAGCGCGCGATGGCCAAGGCCGAGCCTGGCATGCCGCCGATGCTTACCTGACCCGGCGCCACGGCGCGGCAACCAACTGCCCGCGCTGGATCGCCAACAGCAGCAGGATCACCCCGGCAAGGGTGGCGACGATCATCGCCACGACGCTGGCTTCCAGACCGAAATCGCCGCCGGTCAGCCAGTCCGGGCCGAGCCGGCGCGTGATCAGCAGGCCCAGCGGCGCCTCTCCGCCCGAGACGGGAACGGAGAACACCCAGCCCTGCGTGAAATTCCAGGCGGCGTGGATGCCGATCGCCAGCCACAGCCGCCGCGTCAGCATATAAGCCGCACCCAGCAGGATCCCGGCCTCGACCGCGATGGCGACGCTGGAAAACCAGGTAGCACCCGGGTTCATGATGTGGAGCGCCCCGAACAGCGCCGATGAGAGCGCCAGCGCGATCCACGATCCAAGCCAGGCCTCAAGCTGGCGGAACACGATCCCCCGGATCAAGATCTCCTCGAACACGCCACTGAACACCGAAAGGCCAAGCATCGACCAAATTGCCCCCGCGCCGCGCAGACCCATGATTTCGAACCCGCCAAGCAGGGCGACGATGCCGGTCATGACCGAAAAGAGCGCAGCCCCGCCGAGCAGACCGAGCGCCAGCTCGCGCCCGGCCCCGGCCAATTCCAGCTCGCGGTCGGGTGCTCGTTCGATCCAACGCTTGTAGCCCTTGTAAGCAAGGATGAAGAGCGCAGCGAGAATGATGGCGCCTAGCAGCCGCGTCGGTGTGTTCTTGCTTGCATCAAGCGCGCCGAACACCTTGTTGAGTACAATCGACCCCACTGCACCGACTGCCACCATCAATGCAAAACCGATCAGCAGCAGGTTGACCGGGTGAGCGACGATCCGCCGGATTCGCGAGGGTTCGGCGGTGGCTAATTCGGTCATACGGCGCTGTTTCCCGTTACTGTATTGTTTGAATAAGACAGTAACGGTGCGTGGTCAAGCCATTCAGCCGGAAGCATAAGGTACGACTTCACCGGCAAACACCGCCCGCGCCTGCCCTTCCAGCCAGTCCATCGCCGCCGCCCAGGGACCGTGACCATAGCTGATCCGCGCGACGCCGCAGGCCGCCAGTTCGGCGCGGGTGCCCCGCCCCGGTCCCCACAGGATGTTCACCGGCAATGGCGAACCGGCACAGATCGCGGTGATCGCCGCATGATCGCCCAGGAACGGCACGAACAGACCACCCGCGCCTGCCGCTGCATAGGCCTCTGCCCGTTCAAGCACTGCATCGATCTGGCTCTGGCCCAGCGCCTCGGGCTTGGCCCCGCGATAGACATCGCAGCGCGCGTTGACGAACAGCCCGGAACCGGCCGCTGCCGCCACCCGGTCAGCCGCCTCAGCCAGCGGGATCAGCTCGGCCTGGCCCGGCATCCGGTCCTCCATGTTGATCCCGGCAGCACCGGCGGCGCGGGCCCGCTGGACCGACTGGCCAACCTCTTTGGCGGTTGCGCCATAGCCGGATTCGAAATCAAGCGTGACGGGCAGGTCGGTTACCCGCAGCACCCGTTCCAGGTTGCGCAAGGCATCGTCGATCGAAAAGTCCTCGCCATCGCTAAACCCCTGCGCCTCGGCGACGCCGTAGGATCCGGTAGCAATCGCCTTGGCGCCCGCCCGTGCCACGGCCCGCGCGCTGCCAGCGTCCCAGATGTTGAACAGCACCAGCGGATCGCCTGGGACGTGAAGCGCCTTGAACGCGGTTACGGGGTCAGTCATTTCGCTTCCTTTTCGAGCAGCTTGCGCTTGATCTCCAAGCCATAGGCATAACCACCCAGCCCGCCGCCTGTTGCAATGACCCGGTGGCAGGGAATCAGCACAGCGACATTGTTGGCGCCATTGGCGCTGCCCGCCGCCCGGACTGCCTTGGGCCGGCCGACTGCCGCAGCAAGCTGGGCATAGGTGCGGGTCTCGCCGGCCGGAATGCGGCGCAGTTCCTTCCAGACTGCTTCCTGAAAGGCGGTGCCCTTTACGTCGAGCGGGATGTGGGCGAAGTCGCCAGGCGCTTCGACGGCGGCCACCACTTGTTCGAGCAGTGCTGCGAACTCCGCCCCGCCCTCAACCAGTTCGGCCTTGGGAAACCGCGCCACCAAGGCTTCGCGGCCTTCGTTGAAGGACAAACGGCAAACGCCCTTGTCAGTAGCTGCAACCAGCATCGGGCCCAAAGAGGTCGGGACTACTGCCCAATGGATCGTAACCCCGCTGCCCCCGTTGGCCCAGGCTGAAGGTGCCATGCCCAGCTTCTCCCGATTGTTGCCATAGAACCGGCTCGGACCGGAATAGCCGGCCGCATAGATGGCCTCGGTCACCCGGCCCTCACCAGTCAGCGCCTCGGCTGCCCGCTCTTGCATCAAGGCCCGCGCATAGGCGGCGGGGGACAGTCCGGTGTGGCGGGTGAAGACCCGCTGGAAGTGCGTGGGCGAATAACCTGTCTCCGCCGCCAGCGCGGCCAAGGCCAGCGGTTGCTCGGCCGCCTTGATCGCGGCGATCGCTGCAAGCACTGCCCGCTCGTCGCGGCTGACGTCGTCTGGCAGGCAACGCTTGCAGGGCCTGAGACCAGCTGCGCGTGCGGCCGCGCCATCGGCAAAGAAGCGCACATTGTGACGGGCCGGATGCCGCGCCGCGCAGGACGGGCGGCAATAGATGCCGGTCGTCAGCACCCCAGTGACAAAGCGCCCGTCAAAGGCCCGGTCGCGCGCCAGCACGGCGGTCCAGCAATCGTCATCGATCAGCATGGCGCATCTCCGTGGCGCTCGACCCGCGCGCTGAAGCAGCCATGCGCGGCATTATGGGCATCGATATAGGCGATCGCGGGATTGGCAAGCAGCTCGCGGATCTTCTCGTCGGCCTCACCCGGCAAGGCCAGGCGGGCATCACGCAGGTTGCCCTCTGCATCGAAGCCGCGCAGCCCGAGCGGGCGGCCTTCGAACACCGGTGGGGTCGTGTCGATGAACTCTGCCGGCTTTACGTCGGCCCGCACATAGATGGCATAGGTGCTACGATAGGGCGTCCCGACATCGTGGCTGGTGTGATTGAGCAGAATCAGTTCATCCCCCTCTCGTGCGTCCTCCAGGCTGACCCGGCAGGGAAAGCCTCGGCTAGCGGTGGCGGTTACCCGGCGGGCGTTGCGCGCGGCCAGCGCTGCGTCTTCAAGCGCAAACAAGGGAGCGAAAGTTTCGTCAGAAAGTCCGGCAATGCGATAGGTCATAGGTCAACTCCAAACTAGCTGGAGCCGCATTAGACTGCGCCGCAGCAGCCCGCGTCCCGGACCTTGCGTTCAAAGTTCCTGGTCAGCTGCCGCAGGCCCGGAACAGCATCAGGGTCCGCTCCTTGGCCAGGTCGGCGCTTTCCGGATGCCAGTCCTTGCGGCGATCGGAATTGAAGCCGTGGCCGGCCTCGTAAACGAAGATCTGCGCCGTCGGGTGTTGCTTCTCGATCAGCTTCTCTACCGGCGCGAACTCGACCAGGTTGTCGTAGCGCCCGAAGTGGCAGATCGCAGGAGCCTGCGGCGCTTCGTCGGCGAAGCGGGTGGCGATGTAGCCACCATAGTAACACGAGGCCGCTGTCAGGTTTGGGCTAATCTGCGCCATTCGCCAGGCGACCGATCCGCCGAAACAATAGCCGACTATGAATACAGGGCCACCCTTCGCCGCCAGCCAGTCGACGCTGGTCTGGGTGTCCTTCAGGCCTTGGTCCCAGTCATGCTCGCTGCGGGCGATCTGGACTGCGCGCTCCCAGTCGGCACCAGTGTAGCCCAGTGCACAGCCTGGCTCCTGCCGATCGAACAGGCCAGGGCTGAGCACTTCATAGCCATCCTCCGCATATTCGTCACACAGCTCACGGATATGATCGGTAACGCCAAAAATCTCCTGCACCAGCACCAGCCCGCCCCGACGCGCGCCGCTTGGCTGGGCATGATAGACCGGCATTGCATGCCCGTCAGACATGGTGATCGTGATTGTATCGCCCATCAGGCGCGCCCTCTCTCAGATTGCTTGGCGCATAGTCCTAACCCCACCTTGCATCGCAGCACAATCGTCGCTATGCGCGCCCCCGTCCAAGGGGCAGATGTGCGGACCTGGTCCGCTTCAGCCTCATCAATGCACCCGATGCAAGGAACTTGAGCGCGTGGAGAATTCCGGCGGCATTACGGCCAGCTTGCAGGGGCGATACGCCTCTGCGCTTTATGAGCTGGCCAGCGAATCCAAGGCTGTAACCGCTGTCGAGGGCGACCTCGACAAGCTGGGCGCGGCGATTCTCGGCAATGCCGATCTGGCCGCACTGATTCGGAACCCGCAGATCGGCCGCGATGCCGCTGCCGCCGCGATGGCCGAAGTCGGCAAGGTCCTTGGCCTGCATCAGCTTACTCAGAACTTCATCGGCGTGCTGGCGGGCAACCGCCGCCTCGCCGCGCTGCCCGATGTGGTCCGCGCCTTCAGCACGATCGCTACCGCCGCCCGCGGCGAAGTGACCGCTGAAGTGACCAGCGCCCATCCGCTCAGCGATGCCCAGCTCAAGGCGCTTGCCGCCAAGCTGAAGGCCCGTGAAGGCAAGGACGTAAAGATCAAGGCGAATGTCGACCCCGAGGTACTCGGGGGTCTGGTGGTCCGGATCGGTTCCACCCAGATCGACAGTTCGATCCGTACCCGTTTGAACACCCTCGCGAATGCGATGAAAGGCTGAACATGGATATCCGCGCCGCTGAAATCTCGAAGGTCATCAAGGACCAGATCGCCAGCTTCGGTACGAAGGCCCAGGTCTCGGAAGTCGGCACCGTGCTGTCCGTCGGTGACGGCATTGCCCGCATCCATGGCCTCGACAAGGTTCAGGCCGGTGAAATGGTCGAGTTCGCCAATGGCGTTAAGGGCATGGCCCTGAACCTCGAAGCCGATAACGTCGGCGTCGTGATCTTCGGCTCGGACGCCGAGATCAAGGAAGGCGACACCGTCAAGCGCACCGAAACCATCGTGGACGTCCCCGTCGGCAAGGGCCTGCTCGGCCGCGTGGTCGACGCGCTGGGCAACCCGATCGACGGCAAGGGCCCGATCGAAGGAGCCACCCGCCAGCGCGTGGAAGTAAAGGCTCCGGGCATCATCCCGCGCCAGTCGGTGAACGAGCCGGTTCAGACCGGGCTCAAGGCGATTGACGCCCTCGTCCCCGTTGGCCGCGGCCAGCGCGAACTGATCATCGGTGACCGCCAGACCGGCAAGACCGCCGTCGCGATCGACACCTTCATCAACCAGAAGGGCGTCAACGCCGGCACGGATGAGAGCAAGAAGCTCTACTGCATCTACGTCGCTGTCGGCCAGAAGCGCTCGACCGTCGCGCAGATCGTGCGCCAGCTCGAAGAAAACGGCGCGATGGAATATACGATCGTCATCGCCGCAACCGCTTCGGAGCCGGCTCCGCTGCAGTACCTGGCGCCCTACACCGGCGCGACCATGGGCGAATTCTTCCGCGACAACGGCATGCACGCCGTGATCGTGTATGACGACCTTTCGAAGCAGGCCGTCGCCTATCGCCAGATGTCGCTGCTGCTGCGCCGCCCGCCGGGCCGCGAAGCCTATCCGGGTGACGTGTTCTATCTCCACAGCCGCCTGCTTGAACGTGCGGCCAAGATGAATGACAGCCTGGGCGGCGGATCGCTGACCGCCCTGCCGATCATTGAAACCCAGGCGGGCGACGTGTCGGCCTACATTCCGACCAACGTGATCTCGATCACCGACGGCCAGATCTTCCTCGAAACCGGCCTGTTCTATCAGGGCGTCCGTCCGGCGATCAACGTCGGTCTGTCGGTTAGCCGCGTCGGCGGCGCCGCCCAGACCAAGGCGATGAAGAAGGTGTCGGGCTCGATCAAGCTGGAGCTGGCGCAGTACCGCGAAATGGCGGCCTTCGCCCAGTTCGGTTCGGACCTCGACGCTTCGACCCAGAAGCTGCTCAACCGCGGTGCGCGCCTGACGGAGCTGCTCAAACAGGCCCAGTTCAGCCCGCTGCCGTTCGAAGAGCAGACCGTGTCGATCTTCGCCGGCACCAATGGCTACCTCGATGCCATCGCGACCGGCGACGTTGTCCGCTATGAAGCCGAAATGCTCAGCTTCATGCGCGACAAGCACGCCGACGTGCTCAAGCTGATCCGCGACACCCGCGATTTCGGCGACGATGCCAAGAAGGGCACCGTGGCCGCACTCGAAGCTTTCGCGAAGCAGTTCGCCTGATCCGATTGAAAGGGTAAGGCTTCATGGCCTCGCTTAAGGAACTCAAAGGTCGGATCAACTCGGTCAAGTCGACCCAGAAGATCACCAAGGCCAAGCAGATGGTCGCCGCGGCCAAGCTGCGCAAGGCGCAGACCGCTGCCGAAGCCGCCCGGCCCTATGCCGCGCGGCTGGCCACGGTAATGGGCTCGCTTGCTGCCAAGATCACGGTCAGCGAGAACAGCCCCAAGCTCCTCGCCGGGACGGGCAAGGACCAGGTTCACCTGCTGGTCGTGGCCAACTCGGACAAGGGCCTGTGCGGCGCGTTCAATTCGAACATCGTCAAGGCTGCAATGGTCAAGGCCCGCGCGCTGGAAGCCGAAGGCAAGACCGTGCTGTTCTACCTTGTCGGCCGCAAGGGCCGCGCGGTGGTGCGCCGGCTTTACCCGAAGGCTGTGCTGGCCATGTTCGACACGACCGACGTGCGCGAACCCGGCTTTGCCGAAGCCCAGAAGATCGCGAACGAACTCGTCGCGCTCTATGACGAAGGCAAGTTCGACGTCGCCCACCTGTTCTATTCGCGCTTCCAGAGTGCGCTCGCGCAGGTCCCGACCGAACAGCAGATCATCCCCGTCCCCGCCCCCAAGGTTGCTGCTTCCAGCAGCGATGGCGCCGTGGTGGAATACGAGCCCGAGGAAGAAGCAATCCTCGCCGAACTGCTGCCGCGCTATCTGCGGACCCAGCTGTTCGGCGCACTGCTGGAAAACCAGGCCTCGGAACAGGGTGCGTCGATGACCGCGATGGACAACGCCACGCGCAACGCCGGCGAACTGATCCAGAAGCTGACCATCCAGTACAACCGCAGCCGTCAGGCCGCGATTACCACCGAACTGATCGAAATCATCGCGGGCGCCGAAGCGCTCTAACGACTTTCAAGGCAAGGAAACGACCATGGCCACCGCAGCCAAGACCACCACTCGCAAGAAGGCCGCTCCGGCCGCCGCCAACACCGCTGGCGGCAAGATCAGCCAGGTCATCGGCGCCGTCGTCGACGTGACCTTCGACGGCGAACTGCCGGCGATTCTCTCGGCGCTGGAAACCGACAACAACGGCACCCGTCTGGTGCTCGAAGTTGCCCAGCACCTGGGTGAAAACACCGTCCGCACCATCGCGATGGACTCGACCGACGGTCTGACCCGCGGTCAGCCGGTCACCGCCACGGGCGCGCAGATCTCGGTGCCGGTCGGTCCGCAGACCCTGGGCCGCATCCTCAACGTGGTCGGCGATCCGATCGACGAGCGCGGCCCGGTCAACACCGACCTGCGCGCGCCGATCCACGCTGCTGCGCCGGAATTCGTCGACCAGTCGACCGAAGCCGCGATCCTCGTGACCGGCATCAAGGTTATCGACCTGCTCGCGCCTTATGCCAAGGGCGGCAAGATCGGCCTGTTCGGCGGCGCCGGCGTGGGCAAGACCGTGCTGATCCAGGAACTGATCAACAACATCGCCAAGGGCCACGGCGGCGTGTCGGTCTTCGCGGGCGTCGGTGAACGCACCCGCGAAGGTAACGACCTCTACCACGAATTCCTCGACGCCGGCGTTATCGCCAAGGACGCCGATGGCAATGCCACGCCGGAAGGCTCCAAGGTGGCGCTGGTGTTCGGCCAGATGAACGAGCCTCCGGGCGCCCGCGCCCGCGTTGCGCTCTCGGGTCTGACCATGGCCGAATACTTCCGCGACCAGGAAGGCCAGGACGTGCTGTTCTTTGTCGACAACATCTTCCGCTTCACCCAGGCGGGTTCGGAAGTGTCGGCGCTGCTCGGCCGTATTCCTTCGGCCGTGGGCTATCAGCCGACCCTGGCGACCGACATGGGCGCGCTGCAGGAACGCATCACCTCGACCACCAAGGGCTCAATCACCTCGGTGCAGGCGATTTACGTTCCCGCGGACGACCTTACCGACCCGGCGCCGGCCACCTCGTTTGCTCACCTTGACGCCACGACCACCCTGTCGCGCGCGATCTCGGAACTGGGCATCTACCCGGCCGTTGACCCGCTCGACTCGACCAGCCGCGTGCTGACCCCGGCCGTTGTCGGCCAGGAGCACTACGACGTTGCTCGCCGCGTTCAGGAAACGCTGCAGAAGTACAAGTCGCTGCAGGACATCATCGCGATCCTGGGCATGGACGAGCTTTCGGAAGAAGATAAGCTCACTGTGGCCCGCGCCCGCAAGATCCAGCGCTTCCTGTCGCAGCCGTTCCACGTCGCCGAAGTCTTCACCAACATCCCGGGCAAGTTCGTCCAGGTCGAAGACACCGTGCGCTCGTTCAAGGCCGTGGTCGAAGGCGAATACGATCACCTGCCCGAAGCCGCCTTCTACATGGTCGGCGGGATCGACGAAGCGGTCGAAAAGGCCAAGAAGCTGGCTGAGGAAGCCTAAGCATCATGGCCCTGCACTTCGAACTCGTCACGCCGGCACGGCTCGTTCGCTCGGAAGACGTCCACATGGTGGTCGTCCCCGGTGCGGAAGGCGAGTTCGGCGTGCTTGAAGGGCACGCGCCCTTCATGTCGACCATCCGCGACGGTGCCCTGCTGGTCTACCGGACCGAAGGTGGTGCTCCGGAAACCATCCAGATCCAGGGCGGCTTCGCTGAAGTCGCCGCGACTGGCCTGACCGTCCTGGCGGAACACGTCGAAGGCTAAGGCTTTCGGCTTCAACCTGGACAAGCAAAGGGCGGCCTGCGGGTCGCCCTTTTCGTTTGCTCCCGTCTGCCCGTACAGGACTGCCATGTTTCAATTGAAGGGTAGGCGGACTAGCTCGGGCCGATCGCGATTGAGCCGCTGGCGGTTATCGGCTGCTCGTCTCGCAGCGATGGCGACTACTGCGGCCGGCGGCCGTAAGTCAGGTTGCGCCAGAGCCGCTCCATCGGCCCCATGGCATGGCGCGCCAGCCACCACCGCGAGAATACGATCTGAACGGCAAAAATGCCCAGGGCAATAGCATAGATGCCCAGTGGCTTGACCTGCCCGACAAGCCCGAAACCAACCCCATAGAACAGCACGATCCCGATCAGCGTTTGGCTCAGATAATTGGTCAGTGCCATCCGGCCCGGCGCGACAAACAGCTGCTGCACCCTGCGCGCATGGGGCCAGGCGAGCAGGAAAGCAGCGCCATAGGCCAGGGCCATCGGCACCGTCCCGAGCAGCGAGGACCAGTCCGCCTGATCCTGTTTTGGCATGAACGCATAGGCCAGGGTTGGCGGCAGCCCCAGCAGCAGGCCTGCCAGCAAGGTGCGGCGCAGCAGCGTCCGGTCGCCCGGCAACCGCCCGCCGGCAAACCAGCGCCCAACGATCAGGCCCAGCAGCATGATCCCCAGAACCTTCGGGATGCGCCAGGATTCAAGCTTGATCCCCCAGGCATAAATCGGGCCGCTGATGATCCAGGCTGCCAGCTGATCCCAGCGGCCGCTGGCCAGAACGGCAACGCCATTGTCTTCCGTCAGTCGCGTCCCAAGCGCCAGGGCGACCGAGTCGCCAAGGTTGTAGAGCGCGGTGTGCGGCGCCCAACCCAGGGCATCGAACAAGGCAACCCCCGCAAAGGGCACAGCGAAAATCAGGATCAGGGCCGTAATCGCAAGCCGGGCATCGCTCCAACGGATGAACAGCGGCAAGATCAGCCCCAGCAGCGCATAAAGCGTCAAGATATCGCCGTCCCAGATCAGGCAGGAATGGATCAGCCCGATACCCAGCAAGACCAGCACCCGCCGCCGGTAGATCGCCAGGCCATTGCCGCCGCGCCCCTCGATCCGCGCCAGCTGGAGCGCGAAACCGGCCCCGAACAGCAGCGAAAACAGCGTGTAGAACTTCCCGTCGATGAGCAGATGATGGAACCGGTACTGCCAGGTCGCGCCATCCGCCCCGGCCAAGGCCAGATGCTGGGCTTCGCTCATCAGTCCCCAGCCGGACCAATAGAGTATGTTGGCAAGCAGGATGCCCAGCAGCGCAAAGCCGCGCAGCGCGTCAAGCGCCTCAATCCGTTCGGCCGCTGTCGCAGCGGCCGGCCTGGCTAGATCGTCACTGTCCCCGTTATGCATGTTACGCACTGCCCCCCGACATGGATACTAGACCCTTCGAAGCGGATGTCGATCCAGCCATCGCGGCCGACCTGGCGGCCCTGGCTGGCGCGGTAGCTGTCGCCATCGCCGACCTGCCGGGCATTCAGCCGGAATGCTGCTGCTGCACCGTTGCCGCTGCCGCAAACCGGGTCTTCGGGGATGCCATCGCCAGGGGCAAAACTGCGAACCACCACCCGGTCTCCTTCAGCAGCAAATAGCGTGGCACCGGTCCATCCCTTGGGGACATAGTAAGCTGCCAGCCGGGCTTCATCATGGGCCAGGTGCTCAAGCGCAGAAACACCGTCCACTTCGGCCACTAGCCAGACTGGCCCGACATCGACCGCCTGGGCCATGCCCCTGACCGGCGCGTTGATCCAGGCTGTCGCCTCCGGATCGCTGAGCTCAGTCAGGGCATAACGCGGCAAACGGAACGACAGGCGATCGGCACCAACCGTCAGTTCGACCAGGCCAACCGCGCATTCCTGCACCAGACGGCCATCTTTTGGTGCCGCGATGCCCACCTCGATCACGGCATGCGCCGTCCCCAGCGTGGGGTGACCAGCAAAGGGCAGTTCGGCCTTCGGCGTGAAAATCCGTACCCGGTAATCCGCCCCGGCCTGGCTCGGCGGCAGGACAAAGGTTGTTTCCGACAGGTTGGTCCAGGCCGCCATCGCCTGCATCTGCTCTGTAGTCAGCCCCTCCCCGTCGAGCACCACGGCGACGGGATTGCCCATCAGCGGCACAGCGGTAAACACGTCGACCTGGGCGAAGCGGCGAGTAACGGTCATAAATCTCAATCCTGCGGGGGGACGACTGGGCGATAGTTCCAGCGCATCACCTGACTGCCGTCCATTTTGGAAATTTCGGCCATCAACAGCTTACCCTGGCGCCAATAGCGGATTCGCTGCGGGTAATCGTGCGCCGGATTGGCGAATTCGATCGCTTCCTCGCTGACCAACACCATCGGAAACTCGCTGGCTGGCTTGCCCTGCGGCTGGGCCAGGAAGCTGATCGTACCGTCAGGCTTCCGCCGGATCTGGGCAATCTCCCAGTTGTCGAGCCGCGGCCCGAACCCGGTGCGGGCAAGGCCGAGCATCAGGCCGCCCCGCGCGTCCGTCCAGATTTCGTCCGACCAGCTTGCCCCATCCTCGTGCACCCAGGTTCCGGCCATCCATTCGGGCAAGCTGCGCGCGGCGCTCTGCGCGCCGAGGGGAGCCGAAAGCGTCAGGAGGGCAGCGAGTACAAGCTTCTTCATCGAACGGATATCTCAAGCGCGGCGAAGCGCTTGTTCTAGCGGGATCACGCCACAAACCAAGCGACATGGCGTGTCGTTCGTCGAGCCTATTCGCTCTCTGCCGGTTCCTTCACCAATCCGGCGCGCCAGAGGTAGAGCCCGGCGCTAATGATTATGACCGCACCAAGCAGTGTCCAGCCATCGGGGTGGTCCCCGAACCAACCCCAGCCGATGACGCTGGCGACAAGTAGCTGGATGTAGCTCATCGGCGCGACCTTTGCGGCCCCCGCGCGCGTGGTGCCGAGATAGACCAGCCAATGTGCGCAGCTGGCGGTCAAGGCAACCACGGCGCAGCGGACGACAATGCTCCTGTCCGGCATGCCCACTGCAAAGCGTTCGATTCCAGTCAAGGCAAACAGCGGGGTGGCGACCAGCAGGATTGGCGCTGCATAGGCTGCAACCACGAACTGCATCGCCAGGCCTGAAGCCTGTCCCGCTACATAGCGGTTGCCGATTATCAGCAAGGCAAAAGTCATCGCCGAAAAGACCGGCAGCACGGCCCACCACCCAGCTTCCACCAAGTTTGGCCGCAGCACGATCAGAACCCCAATGAAGGCCACGGCTGAAGCGATCCAGGTTTCCTTGCGGGCTGGCTCACCCAACAGGATAGCAGCAAACAAGGCCGCGAACATCGGGCTGGTAAAACCCAGCGCGGTCGCGGTCGCTAGTGGCAGGACAAACAGCGAAGTGAAGAAAATGGTTGATGAAACTGCCAGCGCAAGGCCCCGTCCGGCCTGCGGCCAGCGCCACATCTGGCGCATTGCGGCAGTCCCCTCGCGCGCGGCCAACAAGGCCCCAAGCCCGAATGCAGCGATGCTGAACCGCAGGGCTGCAATCGCCACTGGCGACCACTGCCCGGCCATCGACTTGATCACGCCGTCTCCAACGGAAAGCACGGCAAACCCGGCCAGGGCAAACAGCAGTCCGGAACGGTTTTCAGCGGGCAAATGCTTTACCTTAGGAGCGGGAATGGTCGCACCCTTAGCCGCCGGAGTGGGTTTGCCAAGCGGCAGTTTCCGCCTGCATCGCGGCATTAGGAAATAATCAAAGTTTCCGATCTATTCACCATCCAGCTTAGCCCTGGAGTAGCCATGCGAGACCATGGTCACGGCCCGGGCACAGTTGGGATTTTGAAGCATGAGCGCATTCGGCCGACGCAACGGAGCTGGTGGCATGGCACCCGGGGCACGCCCCCAGTTTGGTGTTGCCCGCCCGATGAAGGGCGGCATTGAAACGCCCAAGGCGCCCGTCCCCGGCGGCGACCAGTTCCCGCCGTTGCCTGGCGAAATGGCCGAGCCCGCCTCGTACGACAACCCTGCGGTCAAGGCCGACGCAATGACCCGGTTGCAGGACCGCGTCAACGGCGTGGTCGACAACCAGTACAATGCCGAAGGCTTCGAAGCCTCGGTCCACAAGATCAAGGAACAGGTGCTGCCGCGCCTGCTCGAACGCGTCGATCCCGAAGCCGCCGCCACATTGAGCAAGGAAGAACTCTCCGAAGAGTTCCGCCCGATCATCATGGAAGTGCTGGCCGAATTGAAGGTCACGCTGAACCGGCGCGAACAGTTCGCACTCGAAAAGGTCCTGATCGACGAGCTGCTCGGCTTCGGCCCGCTGGAGGAGCTGCTCAACGATCCCGACGTATCGGACATCATGGTCAACGGGCCGGACCAGACCTACATCGAAAAGAAGGGCAAGCTGCAGATTGCCCCGATCCGGTTCCGCGACGAAAGCCATCTGTTCCAGATTGCACAGCGGATCGTGAACCAGGTCGGCCGCCGCGTCGACCAGACCACGCCGCTGGCTGACGCCCGCCTCAAGGATGGCAGCCGCGTCAACGTGATCGTGCCGCCGCTCTCGCTGCGGGGCACCGCGATATCAATCCGTAAGTTTTCCGAGAAGCCGATCACGCTCGACATGCTGCGCGATTTCGGTTCGATGAGCGACAAGATGTGCACCGCGCTCAAGATCGCGGGTGCCTGCCGCATGAACATCGTCATCTCGGGCGGTACGGGTTCGGGTAAGACGACCATGCTCAACGCCCTGTCGAAGATGATCGACCCGGGCGAGCGTGTGCTGACCATCGAAGACGCGGCCGAACTTCGCCTGCAGCAGCCGCACTGGCTGCCGCTCGAAACCCGTCCGCCCAACCTTGAAGGCCAGGGCGCAATCACCATCGGTGATCTCGTGAAGAACGCGCTGCGTATGCGGCCGGACCGGATCATCCTGGGCGAAATCCGCGGCGCCGAGTGTTTTGACCTCCTCGCCGCGATGAACACCGGCCACGACGGTTCGATGTGTACGCTCCACGCCAACAGCCCGCGCGAATGCCTGGGCCGTATGGAAAACATGATCTTGATGGGCGACATCAAGATCCCGAAGGAAGCGATCTCGCGCCAGATTGCCGAATCCGTGGACATCATCGTTCAGGTCAAGCGCCTGCGCGACGGTTCGCGCCGCACGACCAACATCACAGAGGTGATCGGGATGGAAGGCGATGTGATCGTCACCCAAGAGCTGTTCAAGTTCGAGTATCTGGACGAGAGCGACGACGGCAAGATCATCGGCGAATTCCGCCCGTCGGGCCTGCGGCCCTACACGCTGGAAAAGGCCCGTCAGTTTGGGTTCGACCAAGCCTATCTGGAAGCCTGTCTCTAAAGTGCGTAGCGCAGGATAAAGACGGCGGCGATCAGAACGACGAACAGCGCCAGCACAAAGACGGTGCCCCAGGGCATGAAACCGACGGCATCGGGATCGCTGCGGCGCATTCGCCTCCGCTCGCCCCACCAGGCGACCGCTGCGACCAGCACGGCGCCGCTGGCCAGCTCGGCCCAGGGCGCCCAGTCGCTATAGAGCCAGTCCCAGTTCATCGCGTTCCGCTGCTCGGTTCATCGCGCGGCGTCAAGGCAGGGGCTGCATTCGGCTTGTGTTAACACCAGCTAGGTGAAACAGGGTCGCTGAATTCCAAGCAACGGAGACGAACCATGAAGAAGCGTATCATCGCCGCGATTTTGCTGGCTTCGGTCGCGGTTACGACGTCTGCCTGCAATACGGTGAAGGGCTTGGGCCGCGACATCGAGTCTGTTGGCGACGCGGGTGACAAGGCGATCAATCGCTAAGCCATCCGACGTGCCATTGACCCGACCAGGTTTGCGCTTGGTCGATGAGCAATGCCTTGCCCATGCAAGTCTGATAGGGCAGCGACGAATACTTGCCTTTCAGGAGCTTGTAATGCGTCGCGCTGTCCTTTCTTTGCCTGCTCTTGCCGTTGCCTTGGCCTTCGCCTTACCGGCCAAGGCCCAGGATATTGTCGTCACGGGCAAGTCGCTCAAGCAGACCGAGGCTGATCTTAGGGCCTGCCTCGAGCGGAAGTGCCCGCCGGATGAAGACATCAGGGCAACCTTGGCCCATGCCGAGAACCTGTTCGTCTCGGGCGATTACAAGAACAGCCGGGCAACTTTGAAAGATTCGGTGGGGCGTAACCGCAAGCATGGCGACGCCTTCCCGGTCCCCGTATCGGACCTGCTGCGCGCCAATGGCCGGATTGCCGAGCAGATGGGCGAGGCCCGGGATTTCCAGCTTTCTGTCCTGGATATGCGCGACACCCTGAAAAAAGGGTTTGGAGAGAACGATTTCCGAACTCTGGTGGCGCAGATCGAAGTGGGTGACAGCCGCGCCAAGCTAGGTTTCGCGAGAGAAGCAGAGCGGATCTACAAGGAAGTCGAAGCGCGCGCGCTGGCTGCCGGACAGCCGCGAGTGGCCAGCTTTTCGCGCTTGCGCCAAGCCTTGCTCTGGCGCGGCCAGTATGACCAGAATCCCAACGCCTTTAACCTGAAGAACGTAAATGAACGGCTTGATCAGCTCATTCAGCAACCGCTTGCCGAAAGCAGCGACTTTACCCTTGCTGCCGAAGTGATCAAGGCCAAGGTTGATCGCAAGGCCGGTGCCGCTGGCAGCACGGAAGCCCTGATCAAGCGCTTTGCCGAGCGTGGTGGGGCGACCCGTCCGATCCTCCTCTTTGCCGAACCGCTCCAGCGGACCGACCTGCAGAAGGACCTGCCCGATGACCAGCCGGGACTTAACACGCTGAACCGGTTGACCGCGCTCCAGGCACGTAACCAATGGGCCGATGTCGGCTTCTGGATCGACGCCAATGGCCGCGTAACCGATATCGAGGCATTGCGCACGTCGGGCGACAAGTCCTGGCTAAAGCCGGTCCTCGCCAACATCGCCAAGCGTATCTATGCGCCGCTCAAGAAGGATGGCGGGACAGCGCCGGGCTTCTACATGATCGAGCGCTATACCCTCACCGCCCGTTTCGAAGAGGGTAATACTGGCACTCGCATGCGCCGCCGCGAAGCGACCCCGCGGATTGAACGGATCGACCTGACGCCCGAGAACTACGAAGCGCCGTCAAGCAAGGAAGCCGCCTGACCGATTACAGCCGGATGCGGTTTTGCGCCGGGTGCATTTCCCGCGCCCGGCGTTCCCGCACGATCAGCCAGGTGAACAGGCCAATCGGCCCGGCCATGAAGGTCGCAAACAGGAACGGCAACTGTACCGCGCGGCTGAAGCCCTTGTTATCCGCGTCACGCGCGATCCAGAGGCCGGTGAACAGGTCGAACGCCAGGTAATGCGTCCAGCCGATCACCAGCCCGCCGTCGGATAAGAACAGTTTGCGCAAGCCGGCGATTGAATAGTCCGAGGCAACATAGGGGGCGCTGCCGGGGACCTGGCCGGGGTCGACCGAACCGCTCAGCAAAGCCGCGAACATCACTGTATAGCAAAGGCACAGCAGCCCGACACCGAGGTAGAGCACCGCGGTCATCGCCAGCGGCTTGCGCGGGAGGAACGCCAGGATGAGCCAGGCGATGACGACCACCGCATTGGTGAACGAGAACATCGCCTGCCACATCGCCGCTTACTCCCCTTTATCGCCCTTCCAGGCCAGCACCGGCTTGCGGGCCGCCAGCGTCTCGTCAAGCCGGCGACGCGGGGCGAAATGTGGTGCGGACTTCAGCGCCGGATCGCCCTGCTTGGCGCGCATCGCCACCGAACGCAGCGCGCCGATGAACTGGTCGAGCGCGGCCTTGCTTTCCGTCTCGGTCGGTTCGACCAGCATGGCGCCGTGTACTACCAGCGGGAAATAGACCGTCATCGGGTGGAAGCCCTCGTCGATCAGTCCCTTGGCAACGTCCAGGGTCGAGAACCCTTCGGCAAAGCCATCATCGGTGAACAGCGCTTCGTGCATGCACGGACCGGAATGGCCAAACGGGGCATCAAGCACGCCTTCCAGGCTGCGCAGCACGTAGTTGGCATTCAGCACGGCATCTTCGGCCACTTGCTTCAGGCCATCGGCACCGTGGCTGAGGATATAGGCCAATGCCCGCGTGAACATGCCCATCTGGCCGTGAAACGCGACCATCCGGCCAAAGCTATCCGGCTGATCCTCGCCCGCGGTCTCTTCCTCGACCAGGCGCAGCGAGCCATCGGCCTCGCGCTTGACGTAAGGCAGCGGTGCAAAGGGCGACAGCGCCGCAGACAGCACCACCGGACCCGAACCCGGCCCGCCCCCGCCGTGCGGCGTGGAGAAGGTCTTGTGCAGGTTGATGTGCATCGCATCGACGCCCAGATCACCCGGGCGCACCTTGCCGACGATCGCGTTGAAGTTCGCGCCATCACAATAGACATAGCCGCCGGCGGCGTGGACCGCGTCGGAAATGGCCTTCAGGTCTGGCTCGAACAGGCCGCAGGTATTGGGGTTGGTGATCATCACGCCCGCAACATCCGGCCCCAGGCGGGCCTTGAGTGCGGCAAGATCGACCCGGCCCGCTTCGGTCGCCGGGATGTTCTCGACCGAGAATCCTGCAAAGGCGGCGGTGGCGGGGTTGGTGCCGTGGGCGCTTTCCGGCACCAGGATGACCTTGCGGTCTTCGCCACGCGCTTCGAGCGCAGCCTTGATCGCCAGGATCCCGCACAGCTCGCCGTGCGCGCCCGCCTTCGGCGACATAGCGACGCTGTCCATGCCGGTCAAAGTCACCAGCCAGTGGGCCAGCTCGTCGATCACGGCCAAAGCGCCCTGCACTGTTTCGCGCGGCTGGAGCGGGTGGACATCCTTGAAGCCCTTCATCCGCGCCACGGCTTCATTGAGGCGCGGATTGTGCTTCATCGTGCAGGAACCGAGCGGGAAGAAGCCCAGATCGATGCCATAGTTCTGGCGGCTAAGGCGGGTATAGTGCCGAACCGTTTCCGGCTCTGACAGACCCGGCAGGCCAATGGCGTCTGCGCGAGCCAGGCTGCCAAGCCGCGACGCTGCTGCCGGGGCCGGATCGATATCGACACCAGTGGTGCTCGTATCGCCAATCTCGAAGATCAGGCGCTCTTCCAGCATCAATGCGCGGTTGCCGGTGAAGGTTTCTTCACTTGCGATGTGGGCATCACCCATTTCGGGACGCCAGCCGGCGGTGTTCGGAGCGTTCATGCCAGCACCTCCTTCAGCGCTGCTTCAAGGGCAGCGATATCCTCGTCCGAGACGACCTCGGTAACGGCAACGACCAGGCCATTTTCGAGCTCCGTCAGTTCCGGATAGAGCCGGCCCAACGAAACGCCGCCCAGCACCCCCTTTGCGGCCAGTTCGTGCACCACGGCACGCGCCGGCTTGGGCAGGGTCACTGTGAACTCGTTGAAGAAGCTGCTGTTGACCAAGCTGACGCCCGGGATCGCCGCCAGCAGATCGGCAACCTGGACTGCGCGGGCGTGATTCAGAGCCGCCAGATCACGTAGGCCGCGCTCACCCAGCAGGGTCATGTGAATGCTAAAGGCGAGCGCGCAAAGACCTGAATTGGTGCAGATATTGCTGGTCGCCTTTTCGCGGCGGATGTGCTGCTCACGGGTCGAGAGCGTCAGCACGTAACCGCGCTTGCCGGTGGCATCGACAGTCTCACCGCACAGCCGACCTGGCATCTGGCGGACGTATTTATCGCGGGTTGCGAACAGGCCAACGTAGGGGCCACCGAACTGGAGGCCGACGCCGAGCGACTGCCCCTCACCGACCACGATGTCCGCGCCCATTTCGCCCGGAGACTTGATCGCGCCCAGGGCAACCGGCTCGGTCACCACGGCGATCAGCAGTGCACCAGCCGCCTGGCACGCAGCGGCGAGCGGCGAGAGATCCTCGATCCGGCCGAGGACATCCGGATACTGGACCACGACACAGCTGGTTTCGGCATCGATCGCACCCAACAGGCGATCCATGTCGGTGCTGCCAAGGTCCGGCGTGGCCGTATCCAGCGTATCGCCAGTGAAGCGGGCCATTGTCTTGGCCACGCTGACGTAGTGCGGGTGCAAACCACCGCTCAGCACCGCCTTCTTCCGGCGCGTGACTCGGCCGGCCATGCCGATCGCTTCCCAGCACGCAGTCGAGCCATCGTACATCGAGGCATTGGCGACGTCGCAGCCGAACAGGCGCGCGACCTGAGACTGGAACTCGAACAGCACCTGCAGCGTGCCCTGGGCGATCTCCGGCTGGTAGGGCGTGTAGGCGGTCAGGAATTCACCACGCTGGATCAGGTGATCGACGCTGGCCGGCACGTGGTGCTTATAGGCCCCTGCCCCCAGGAAGAACGGATGATCGGAAGCGGCCTTGTTCTTGCGGGCCAGGTTCGAAAAATGGCGCTCCACCGCCATTTCACTCTGGCGCAAGGGCAGACCTGGAAGTGGTCCGGCAAGGCGCGCTTCGGCGGGTACGTCGACAAAGAGATCGTCTATCGATCCCGCGCCGATGACGCCAAGCATGGCGCTGCGGTCGCTCGGGGTCAGGGGCAGATAACGCATGGGTTCAGAGCTCCGCGACGTAGGCGTCGTAGGCGGCCTTATCCATCAGGCCTTCAAGTTCGGACACATCGCTGAGATCGATGCGGAACAGCCAGCCGCCCTCTTCAGGGTCGGTGTTAACAGTTTCTGGGGCATCACCCAGCGCATCGTTGGCGGAGGTGATCGTGCCGCTGACGGGCGAATAGACGTCTGATGCAGCCTTGACGCTGTCGACCACGCAGGGGGCGTCGCCCTTCTTCACAGTGCTGCCGGCAGCGGGCAGGTCAACATAAGTGATGTCGCCCAACTGGCTCTGAGCATAGTCGGTAATGCCGACCACACCGCTGGTGCCGTCAACATCGATCCATTCGTGGTCCTGGGTGAAATAGCGAGTCATGGCGTCAGGCTCCTCGGAAATAGCGGTGCGGAACGAAGGGGGTGGAAACGACCTCGGCGGCGAGGCGCTTGCCCCGCACCTCGATCTCAAGCTTGGTACCAGGCGCGGCATTGGCACTGGCGATGTAAGCCATGGCGATCGGCTCGCCGCGGCTGGGCGAAAAGCCGCCCGAGGTGACCACGCCAACCTGATCTGCGCCAAGGTGGACGGTCGCACCTTCGCGCGCAGCCTGGCGGCCTTCGAGCACAAGCCCGACCCACTTGCGCGCAGTGCCCTCGGCAATCTCGCGCATGATACGGTTAGCTCCGGGGAAGCCGCCTTCTGTCCGGCGGCGCTTGTTGATGCCGAACAACAGGCCGGCTTCGATTGGGCTGGTGTCGGGTGAAAGGTCATGACCGTAGAGCGGCAGTCCGGCCTCAAGCCGCAGCGAATCTCGCGCGCCAAGGCCAATCGGCTTCACTTCCGGCTGGGCACAGATCAGATCGGCCACGCGTTCGGCATCGGCAGCCGGGATCGAAATCTCAAACCCGTCTTCGCCCGTATAGCCCGAACGGCTGATCCAGGCGTCAATGCCGTCAATCTTGAACTGCCCGCCTTTCATGAAGGTAAGCGCAGCAAGCGGATATTCGCCCGTCACCACCCGCTCCAGTGCAGCGAAGGCTTTCGGCCCCTGCAGGGCCAGCAGCGCGCTGTCCTCCAGATGGTTGATCGTCACCTCATCGGGCAGATGCTCGCGCAAGTGGCCGATATCGTCCCACTTGGTCGCGCCATTCACCACCAGATAGAACCCGGAGTTCCAGCGCGTGACCATCAGGTCATCCAGAACACCGCCGTTTTCGTCCAGCAGCAATGAATAGCGCGGACCATAGGGCTTCAACGTCGCAAGATCGATCGGAAGGACGGCTTCAAGCGCCGCCTCGACGCCCTCGCCAGAGATGAACAGCTGACCCATGTGGCTGACATCGAACAGCCCGGCGCTCTCGCGGGTCCAGGTGTGCTCGGCGATGATGCCCTCGTACTGGACCGGCATCCAGTAGCCGGCGAACTCGACCATCCGGCCACCACGCGCGCGGTGCCAGGCGTCAAGCGGCAGCATCAGCACTTCGGGCTCTACCGCTTCTTCATCGTTGATCGAATGGACGTCGCCCACAGGTCTACTCCGCACAGAATGCACCAAAATCGGTGCCCCCTCTGTCACGGAAACCTGAGAGCTTTCCCTTGGAGCAAGTCCAAGGTTACCCCTTCGGCGGCCCCAAGGAATGGGACACTTTCCAGAGTATCGCTATTGACCCACGCGGTCCCTGGTGCCTGAGAGATTCCGGGGCGGTTGCTCCTTCGGCGCCCGACGAGACGTCAACAGACGAATCGTCGGAACTCTCCCGCGCGATCAGCGATGCGGAGGGCGATGGCCGGAGCCAGCGGGCAAGTCAATCCCGGCCTTCGGGTCCTTCCCCGATCGAGGGTTCAGTCTGCCTTGCGGGCGGCCCGCAAGATGGCATCGTGCTCAAAGACAAAGCGCCCCGCAGCTTTTTCCTTGGTCAGTCCGATGATCGCCTTGGCAATCGTATCGGCCTTGATTGAGCGGTACTTGCTGTACTGGCCCTGCAGCAGCAAATCGGCCACAGGGCTAAGTATCCGGCCCGCCAGCTCGGCCGGACGCAATTCCTCGCGAGGGCCGCGCAGCAGGCCGGGGCGCAGCACGTCGAGCCGGGGAACGCCGATGCGCCCAAGCCCCTGCTCGGTCTCGCCCTTGACCTTCAGGTAAAAGTTCTTGGCCAGGGCATCGGCCCCGACCGAGGAGATGGCGATCACCTGCCGCATCCCGGCCTCCTTGGCCGCCTTGGCACAGGCCAGCACCAGATGCTGATCGACCGCGCGAAAATCGGTCTCGCTCTTGCCCGCCTTCTTCCACGTGGTGCCGAGCGCAGAAACCAGGACATCGGCGTTGGATGCAGCGATGGCATCATCCCAGTTCTCAGGCGGCGCGACCAGCACTTCCATCCGCGCGCCTGTGGGCAGCGGAATCTCGCGGCGGGCAATGGCAACAAGACGGATGTCGCTGCGGCCGACCGCCAGCTTGATCAGGCTCTGCCCAATCAGACCCGAAGCCCCGACCAGGGCAATGCGGGTAACCTTAGACATTGCGCAATCCTTCGGGGGTGCGGCCATAGATCGCGGCATGCGAGGCGATCGCAAACCGATCAGTCATGCCAGCGATGTAGTCAGCGATATGGCGGCTGCGATGCGGCTCATCGCTCGGCAGGCGGCTGACCCAGCCTCCCTCCATCAGCGCCGGATCCTGGGCATAGGCAGCGAAAAGCTCGGCCGTCACTGCCCGCGCGCGCTCGGCCGTCTGTAACTGCTGGGGATGGTGGTACAGCCGGTCATACATGAAGCGCTTTAGCCTGCGTTCATGCGCCGCCAGCCCGGTTGAAAAGACACAGGTTGCCTGCCCCGCAGCCCGGACATCGTCCGCGCAGTCCATGCCTTGGGCCCGCGCATTGGTTTCGGCGATCACGTCGTTGACCATCCAGCCGATCTGGCTGCGGACCAACTCGCGCAGGCGCCGGTCCTGCGGCGCGGCGGGAAACTTGCGTTCGATTGCGCGCCACTGGTCGGCCACAGAATCGAGTGTCAGGAGTTCATCCAGCTCAAGGAAGCCAGCCCGCAGGCCATCGTCGATGTCGTGGTTGTCATAGGCAATGTCGTCGGCAATCGCGGCGACCTGTGCCTCAAGGGAGGGCCAGGTGGTAAGATCGAGTGGATAGGCCGCATCGAGTTCGGCCAAGGCCCAGTTGACCATGCCGACCGGCCCGTTGTGCTTTGCCAGACCCTCCAGCACTTCCCATGAGAGGTTGAGCCCGTCGTGTTCGCAATAGGGGCTCTCAATCCGCATCAGGATACGCAGCGACTGCGCATTGTGATCAAACCCGCCGTGGCGTTCCAGCGCCGCATTCAGAGCGTCCTCACCGGCATGACCAAACGGCGGATGGCCGATATCATGAGCCAGGCAAAGCGCCTCAGTGAGGTCCTCATCCAGCCCCAGCGCCCGGGCTATGACCCGGCCGATCTGAGCAACTTCCAGGCTGTGAGTTAGGCGGACGCGGTAATGATCGCCATCGGGCGCGACAAAGACCTGGGTCTTGTGGCGCAACCGGCGGAAGGCGATCGAGTGGACAATCCGGTCGCGATCGCGCTGAAACTGGCTGCGCGGCCCGCGGGCCAGCGCCGCTTCCAGCGGAAACTCGCGCCCGCGCGACTGCGCCGGGTCAGAGGCGTATGCGGCCCTCACGCGTCTGCCAGCATCCAGTCGACCGCCGCCTCGGCATGGATCCGGGTGCAGTCAAAGATCGGCAGGACGTTGGCATCGACGTCGACAACCATTTCCAGTTCGGTGCAGCCCAGCACGATCGCCTGGGCTCCGTCCTGTTCCAGATTGGTGATGATCGTCTTCAGCTCTCGCTCGGCCTGGCGGCTGACCTTGCCCTTTAGCAGCTCGTCGTAGATCACCCGGTCGAGCGTTTCGACGAAAGGCATTTCCGGCGGCAGCAACTCGATATCGCGGGCGATCAGCTTCTGGCGATAGAAGCTTTCCAGCATCACGTTGCGGGTACCAAGCAGCGCCGCCTTCTTGACCCGGCCGCCAGCCATCCGCTCGGCCACGCATTCGGCGATGTGGATAATCGGCACATCCACCGCCTTGGCAACCTGGTCATAGACCTTGTGCATCGAATTGGCGCCGATCAGGATAGCCGTCGCCCCGGCCTTTTCGAGGCGCTTGGCAGCCGCCGCCAGGGTCTTGGCAGCGCGGGTCCATTCCGCGTCGCTCGACAGGCGGGACAGTTCGGCAAAGTCCAGGCTTTCGATCACCATTGACGCGCTGGAACCCTGGCCGACGCGTGCCTGAACCAGACGATTGATGTGCTCGTAGTAAGTGCGGGTCGAGTACCAGCTCATCCCGCCGATCAAACCGATCTTGCGCAAGCAAATTCTCCGTTAGGGGCGTGGGTCCCTGTTGCCAGCGCCCTTAACGAAGGTGGTCCAACAGGTCCAGCACGTGCCCCCTCAGGGTTGTGGGCTGAGAAACGATCTGACGTCTGCGGCACTCGCCTCGGCCGCTTCTTCGTGCGGCAGGTGGCCGATGCGGGGATAGATCTTGAGCTGCGATCCAGCGATTCCCGAATTGTACCAGTGCGCACCGGCAACGGAGATCAGCTTGTCCTCCTCGCCCCACAGGATCAGCGTGGGGCTCTTGATTGCGGATAGCTCCTGCGCGGCAAAGCTCTTGCGGGGCGTAGCGAAGCGCTCGGCTGTGGCGGCCCGGTTGCCAGGAAAGCGCAGCAGTTCCCAATACCGGTCAACGGCCGCATCGGTGACAACCGCCTGGTTGGAGACACTCTGGCGCAGGCTCCTTTCAACCAGGGCGCGCGGCGTGATTGACCGCATCACCAGATTCACCCCCGGGGTCGCGGCAAGGGTAAAGCCGATATTGCCCCGGCCCTGGCGGTCTGGCGATTGCGGTGCTCCACCGGCATCGACCAGGATCAAGGCGCTGAGGTGCTCGGGATGGACCATCGCATACTTCGCCGCGATCGCCCCGCCCATGGAATTGCCGGCCAGGGCCATCCGTTCAATCCCCAGCTTTGCACGAACCTTCTCAGTGGTAGAGACCATGTCTTCCAGCGTGTGCTTGCCCGCCGGGTTAGGCCCGGTCAGACCGTGGCCGATCTGGTCAAAGCGGATCACGCGGAACTGATTTGACAGGGTCCTGGTCCAGGCATCCCAGGTGTGGAGATCGGCGTTGGAGCCGTGAAGCAGCACAAGCACGGGCGCATTGCGCGGGCCCTCATCGCGCAAATGGACCGTCAGCCCCGCACCCAGATCGACGAATTGAGACGGTGAGCCGCCGTACTTGGCCTTCATCTCAGCGGGATCGGTATCGGGGGTACGGAACAGCAGGAATGCGCCCACAAGGACCACGATGATACCCAGCAGCCACTTGCCCAGACGCTTCACCGTTTCATCTCCCTGATCCATCGCGCAACGGCCGCCTGTCCATCCGGGTCGATGCTCGATCGGCCCACTTCAGGCATGGATATCCCGCCCTCAAGGCTGCCCATCCGGTAGATCATGATCGACTGCTCCGGATGACCCGGCAGCACATCGAACTCCAACCCGCCCGAGCCGCGACCTGCAGCCACCGGCCGTTTCATGATGCCTAGCTTGACCGGGTCGGCTTGCTCCCACCGCAAGTCCAGGCCCGAATTGGAGGCCGAGCCACCGGGATTGTGGCAATGAGCGCAATTGCTGTCGAGCCAACCGCGTGCGACCGGGGCGACCGCGAGTTTGGCGCGGTCATCCCATAGCGGAACGCGCGCGGTCACTTTTGGCACAGAGTCAAGCTTACCAGCCTTGTGGAAGCTCTCCAGCCAAGCCGCCGACAAGTTGCGCGCCTTGGGGCCGATTGGCACCACCGCATCGCCCTGCTGGTGGCATTCCTTGCACTGGTTCTTGTTGGGGATGGCATAGGAAATCGGCTGTCCCTGCGGCGTCGTCAGTTCCAGCCGTGCGCCCGCCAGGGCCAGCCGTGCCTCGGTTTGTTCGCGGTTCCATTGATAGGGCAGCGCGACCCAGCCATCGGCGCGGTGGAGCAGCACGCGCGTTTCGATCAGGCGGCCTTCCAGCTTGAAAGTCTTGATCAGGGCGGCGCCGACCGGGAGGTCGAGCAGACCATCGCCATTGGCTTTGGCCTTGGTTCCAGCGGGGAGATAGACAAAGCGCAGCTTTTCCGCGCCATCAGACCAGAGCGGCGTTTGCAGGCGATAGGGCGTTACGCCTGCTGCCGGTCGCTGGGCAGCGGCGTCAGCGAAGAAATGGAATTCGCCTAGAGTGGCCGGCAGGCCGGATCCTGTTACTGCCGCAACATTGACGCCGTCATCTTGCGGCGCAGCGACGGCGACCGCCGTCGCCGTCAACAAGAATGCGGCCAGTAACAGCCTCATTGAATACGTAGATCGAGCGCTGCGGGGGCCCGAGGTTCGACTGCCTGGCTCGCTCCTGGTGCGGGCGGCATCGGCACCGAATCCGGCAAACGGAATGGTGCCGGCTTGGCCTGTTCAGCGCCTGCCCCCTGCTTTGGCAGGTTCAATGACAAGGCCTTGCCATTCACGAGGTCGACCGCCTTTGGAGGATCGCCAAGCCCATCCCACAGCACCGGAGGGAGCGAACCACCGAATGCCGTAAGCAGCGTAGCTGCCCCGGGAAGCTGCGGATCGTATCCGTCTCGTCCAAACCTGTTTCCGCCGATCAGCACATTGCGAGGCGCAGGATTGTAGCGCGCATCGGCAAATGCGAGCGGATAGGAGACCACCATGATTGAGGTCGTTGGATTGCCGTCAAACTGATTACGGCCGACCATTACGCCATCGTTGGCCATCACCATTACCCCGGTGCCGCGCCGCACACCGGCAACGATGTTGCCTTTTGGCGCGAAGTTTGGCGTGTCATTACCAACCACCAAGTTGTCGCGGATCACCACGTTGCCTCCGCCCATCACCGGCAGGTTGGGCAGATCAAATACCAGGATGCCGCCAGTATTGCGGGTCACCAGGTTGCCGGTAACCAACGCATCGCGGCTGTTCTCGATCTCGATCCCCGCGACGGACTGCTCGACATAGTTGTAGCGGACCGTGATCGCCTTGCTTTGGCCGACGTAGATCCCGGCGTCTGAGGCGCCCGAAACCTTGCACCCATCAACCAGCACTCCGGTGCTCGAGACGGGATAGATGCCATATGCGCCGTTCGTTTCCTTGGGCCCGCCGGTCCAAGTCACGCGGACGCGGTAATAGACGATGTTATCGGCACCCTTGGACTTGATCCCGTCGCCCTTGGTGTTCTCGACCGCGAAATCGCGCAGGGTGACTTCGTCAGAAGTCACCAGCAGCCCCTCGCCGGCCCCCTTTTGGCCTGTGAAGTCGAGCACGGTCGCGTCCATCCCGGCACCGCGCACCGTCACGCCCGTGACGTCGAGCGACAGGCCATCAGTCAGCGTGAAGCGCCCGGCCCCTAGCTCAACGACGTCCCCCGGCTCGGCCAGGATCAAAGCCTCCTGCAAGCGGGCCTGGGCGTTTTCGCCCGCCGCGACGGGTATCACCTTGGCATGGGCAGGAGCAGCCAGGGCCAGTGCCGTGGCCACAGCGATCAGCGTTGCGGGCATCCTCATGGGATCGGAGTTTTGAACTGACAGCGGTGTAAGTCAATCCACCGCCACAAAAGGCAGGATCAACGCTTCTCGCTGGCCAGCCCGCTCGCGCAGAGCGCGGCAGAACTGGCGGTCACTTTGATCGCTTCAACATCGCCGACCCGCCGCACCGCGACGACATAGTCGGCCAGATTGCGCTTATCACCCTTCAGCTGCTTGAGCTTCTGCAGCTGGCCGAGAGTCAGCCGGTCGGTCATCCGTTCGGCCATACAGGCGGCGTTGGATTCACTGAGGCCAGCATCCATCATCGCACTCTTGACCTGACCATAGGCGAGCTTCGACGGCGAACAGGCCGCAAGCACCAGGAAGGTCAGAGCAACTGCGATCCGCATCAGTGCGCCAGCGCCTTGTTGATATCCTCGACCATCTTCTTGGCGTCGGCCAGGAGCATCAGCGTCTGGTCCATGTAGAACACGTCGTTGTCGACCCCGGCATAGCCAACACCGCCCATGCTGCGTTTGATGAAGAAGACCTGTTTGGCCTTGTCGACATCGAATACCGGCATCCCGTAGATCGGGCTCGACTTGTCGGTCTTGGCGGCCGGGTTGACCACGTCATTGGCGCCAATGATGAAGGCGACGTCGGCTGTCGCGAACTCGCTGTTGATATCTTCGAGCTCGAAAACTTCGTCGTAGGGGACGTTGGCTTCGGCCAGCAGTACGTTCATGTGGCCTGGCATGCGGCCGGCCACGGGGTGGATCGCATACTTTACCTCAACGCCTTTGGCCTTGAGCAGGTCAGCCATCTCGCGCAGCGCGTGCTGCGCCTGGGACACAGCCATGCCATAGCCTGGGATGATGATGACCTTCTCGGCCTCGCCCAGCATATAGGCTGCGTCTTCGGCGCTGCCGCGTTTCCACGGGCGCTGCTCGCGCGCTTCGCCGCCGCCGGCGCTGGCATCGGCACCGAAGCCGCCGGCAATCACGCTCAGGAAGCCGCGGTTCATCGCCTTACACATGATGTAGGAAAGGATCGCGCCCGAGGAGCCAACCAGCGCCCCGGTGATGATCATCGCGGTGTTGTGCAGCGTAAAGCCCATCGCCGCCGCCGCCCAGCCCGAGTAGGAATTGAGCATCGAGACCACGACCGGCATGTCCGCCCCGCCGATCGGGATGATCAGCAGGAAACCAATCAGGAAGGCCAGCGCGGTGATCGTGGCGATCACCCAAAGGCTCTGGTCGGTCATGAAATAGCCGGTCAGGCCAACAATCGCGACCAGCGTGCCGAGATTGATAACGTGCCGCGCTGGCAGCAGGATCGGCGCGCCGCTCATCTTGCCGGCAAGCTTGAGGAAGGCGATGACCGAGCCGGAGAAAGTGATCGCACCGATGGCGATGCCAAGGCCGGCCTCAAGCCGCGACACAGGATTGATCAGCCCATCCGCGCCGACAATGCCAAAGGCCTCAGGATTGAGATAGGCCGCCCACCCGACCAATACTGCTGCCAAGCCCACGAGCGAGTGAAACGCTGCAACCAGCTGCGGCATGTCGGTCATCGCGATGCGGCGGGCGATGATCCAACCGATGCCACCGCCGATGGCGATGGCAGCCAGGATCTCGGGCAGGTTCGCGATCTCGTGCGTGACCAGCGTGGTCACGACAGCGATCAGCATGCCAATCATGCCATAACGGTTGCCCGCGCGGCTGGTGCCGGGGCTGGAAAGCCCCCGCAGCGCCAGGATGAAGAGAACGCCGGAAGCGAGATAGGCAAGCATTGCCCAGGCAGGGACCGCAGCGTGTTCCATGCTCAGCGATCCTTCTTCTTGTACATGGCCAGCATGCGGGCCGTGACCGCGAAGCCGCCGAAGATGTTCACGCTCGCGAAGACCACTGCGAGCAACCCAAGCCACTTGGCCGCCGGGCTACCCGCCGCGGCGCTTGCAATAAGCGCGCCGACGATGATGACCGAAGAGATCGCATTGGTGACCGCCATCAGCGGCGTGTGCAGCGCGGGCGTGACCGACCAGACGACATAATAGCCTACGAAGCAGGCCATGACGAAGATCGAGAGGATCGAAATGAAGTCCATTGCTACTTCCTTGTCGCCGTCCACGGCAGCACGAAATTGCGCCCTTCGGCCCAGGTCTGGCCGACCATCTTGCCGTCGATCAGGCAGGCGGAGCTGTGATACATGCCCTGCCCGTCGGTAGTGCGGAATGCCACGCACTGGCGTCCCTGCGCGGTCCCTGCTCGGCCGGCGAGGATCTCGCTGTCATAGAAGCTGCCCGTGATCGCGCGATCAGTCCCAATGTTCAGCACCATGGCCTTGCTATAGGCGGGATCGGTCAGCGCGACACGCAGATCGACCGACCATTCCCCGGCCAGCGCCGCGTAAGGCGAAGCGACTGGCGGAGTCTGCGCAGAGGCGAGGCTGGCGGTCAGGGCAAGCGCCGTGATCAGCGCCCTCACCCGAGCAGCCTTTCGTTCACGACCTTGCCGCCTTGCGTCAGGCGCACGGCATTGCCGATCTCCTCGTCCAAGACCGGGCGCCCAGCTTCCTTGTCCCAGAATGCGGAGAGGAAATTGTAGAGGTTGCGGGCGAAGAGCGCCGAGGCGTCGGCGGGCAGCTTGGCCGGGGTGTTCGAATAGCCGAAGATCTTGACCCCGTGGCGCTCGACCACTTCGTCAGCCTTGCTGCCTTCGACATTGCCGCCCTGAGCGACAGCGAGGTCAAAGATTACCGAGCCGGGCTTCATGCTGGCAATCTGTGTATCCGAAATCAGCCGCGGCGCTGGTCGCCCCGGGATCAGCGCTGTGGTGATGACGATGTCCTGTTTGGCAATGTGGCCAGAAACCAGTTCGGCCTGCGCCTTCTGATATTCCTCAGACATTTCCGTGGCATAGCCACCAGCGCCCTCACCCTCGATCCCTGCCACGCTTTCAACGAAGATCGGCTTGGCGCCAAGTGATTGGATCTGCTCCTTGGTCGCCGAGCGCACGTCTGTTGCCGAAACTTGCGCGCCCAGGCGGCGGGCGGTGGCAATGGCCTGCAGCCCAGCCACACCCACGCCCATCACAAAGCACTTGGCGGCGGAAACTGTGCCCGCCGCAGTCATCATCATCGGGAAGGCGCGGCCATAAAGATTCGCCGCCTCGATTACCGCCTTGTAGCCCGCAAGGTTCGACTGGCTGGACAGGATATCCATCGACTGTGCGCGCGTGATGCGGGGCATGAATTCCATCGCCAGGGCCTCGAATCCGGCCTTGGCATATTCATCCACCCGGGCACGCTGGCCGAACGGATCGAGACCCGCCACGATCCAGGCACCGGCATTGGCACCTTTCAATGCTTTGGAATCCGGCCCCTGGACGCCAAGGACAATGTCGGCGCCCTTGGCGGCATCCTTCACCACTTCAGCGCCAGCGGCGGCATAGTCTGCATCGGCAATCGAAGCCGTTCCACCAGCCCCGGCTTCGACTGCAACAGTCGCGCCCAAGGCGATGAATTTCTTCACCGTTTCCGGTGTAGCCGAGACCCGGGTTTCCCCGTTCGCACGTTCCTTTAGGACGGCGATCCGCAGGCTGGCGCTCACCGGCTAATCAAGCGATCAGTGCGATCACGCCGGCAGCGACAACCGCCACCACGACGCTGCCGTACTTCACCAGGCCGATGAAACCGCCGTAGGTTTCGTTGGCCATCTTCATGTCATTACCCGAAGCCATAATCCTGTCCCTGAATTGGCAAGTTGATGTTTCGCCGCCCCGTCTATCGCCGCCTGCGCCTGCACTCAAGTAGGCCAAAAGGGAACCATCCCCAAAATGCAGGCTTAATCGCCTCTTTACTCCCTTGCGCTATCGCAGGTTCGACCAAGAGCGGGGACTATCACTAAGATCATGGCGGATTTCGAACAGCAAACACTGATGCTGATCGACGATGAGCCGGCGCAAAGCCGGCTGATCTCCGCATTGGCCGCGCGCGAAGGGTGGCGCACACTGGTGGTGCGCGATTCGGAAACAGCAATCGCAACCCTGGGCACGCGCCAGGGCATGCAGCTTGGCGCGATCATCCTTGACCAGTGGGTCCCGGGTGACGAAGCCTGCACGCTGATTGCCGAGCTCAAGAGCCGCCGCCCTGCCTTGCCGATTTTGATGCTGACCGCCTCGGCCTCGCCGCTGCTTGCGGTCGAAGCAATGCGCGCCGGGGCGACCGATTACCTCGTCAAGCCCGTCTCACCCGAACGCTTGATGCAGGCGCTGCGCATGGCGACCACACGCGAGGCGCCGCGCGACGAGCTGATGCCTTTGACCGAGAAGATGCCGTCGAACCCGGATTTCGACGCGATGATCGGTGCTTCGCCCACTTTCCGGACTGCCCTGGCCATTGCCGCCAAAGCGGCACGCGGTCATGGCCCGATCCTGATCGAAGGCGAGAGCGGCACCGGCAAGGAAATGCTGATCCGCGCGATGCAGGCCGCCAGCCCACGCGCCAAAGCTCCATTCCGGCTGCTCAATGTCGGCGCGATTCCTGCCAATTCGATCGAATCCGCCTTGTTCGGGCATGAAAAGGGGGCATTCCCGGGAGCCTTTGATCGCCATGTCGGCGCACTTCAGCATGCCGACGGCGGCACTCTGGCCCTCGATGAAGTCGATCGTTTGCCGCTCTCCGTGCAAGAACGGTTGCTCGAATCGATCCAGCGCGGCGATGTCCGCCCAATCGGCGCGCGGCACTCGTTTCGGATCGACGTGCGGCTGATCGCAGCCAGCAACTTGCCGCTGAAAGATATGGTCACGGGCGGACATTTCCTGGCTGACCTTCACGAGGCAATGTCCGGCGTGACAGTGCAATTGCCGCCGCTGCGCGAACGCGCTGGCGACATTCCAGCCCTGTCCCGCCATTTCCTGGCTCAAATCGGCGAACAGCCGGGGCTGCGCGAAATAGGGATCACTGATGGCGCATTGGCGCTTCTGACCGCTTATGACTGGCCAGGCAACGTCCGCCAGCTCCAGGCGGTGCTGTTCCGCGCCGCCGTGTTCTGCGATGGCGACGCCCTGACCGCCGATGATTTCCCGCAGCTCGCGAACATGCTGGGCGAGGCCTGCAACGGCGCGGTCAACCACCACGAGGCAATAGGCGTCACGCTCTACACCCCCGATGGCAATCTGCGCCCGCTTGAAGAGATCGAAGCCGACGTGATTCGGCTCGCGATCGGCCATTACCGTGGCCGAATGACTGAAGTCGCGCGCCGCCTGGGGATTGGTCGTTCCACGCTCTATCGCAAGCTGTCCGACCTAGGGATCGAAAACGTCGCCTAAGGGGCGAGCTGGCTGAAATCGGTCAGCGCCGCATCGCGCAGACCGCGCCAGACGCGCAGCGCCTGAACCGTTTCCGGCACATCGTGGACGCGCAGCAGCTGCACGCCGGCTTCCAGCGCCCGCGTCGCCAGCATGATCGAACCACCGAGGCGCTGATGCGCCGGGGCCTCGCCCGAGAGCGCACCGATCATCCGCTTGCGGCTGACCCCGACCAGCAGCGGCTGGCCCAGCGCATGGAACAGTGGCAAGGCAATCAGCAGCGCGAGATTGTCCGCGACCGACTTGCCGAAGCCGATACCCGGATCGAGCACGATCTTCTCTCGCGGAATCCCGGCCGCAATCGCCGCATCGCGCCGCGCAGCCAGCCAGTCGAACACGTCAAGCACGACATCTGAATAGGCGCCGCCGCCATGCAGATCATCGCCCTCACCCGGCGCGTGCATCAGCGCGACCGGCACGCCCGAGCGGGCCGCAAAATCCAGACTGCGCGGATCGTGGCGCAGGGCGGACACATCGTTGATGATGTGGGCCCCGGCCGCGAGTGCCGCTTCCATTACTGCCGGTCGGCGGGTGTCGATCGAGATGGCCGCACCCGATGCAGCCAGCCGCTCGATCATTGGCACGACGCGCTTCAGCTCATCGCCTTCCCAGACCGCCGCCGCGCCAGGCCGGGTGCTCTCACCGCCAATGTCGATGATTGCGGCGCCGCCTTCGAGCATCGCCGCAGCATGGGTTGCGGCAATTTCCGGATCGTCCATGAACTGGCCGCCATCGGAAAAGCTGTCCGGCGTGATGTTGAGGATGCCCATGACCTGTGGCTGGTCGAGCCGGATCGTGCGGGCCCCGCATTCCAGCGGCGCATGGCTGCGCTGCAGGTTGGTAAATTGCGCCTGCAGATCGTGCGACAGATCGGGCAAGACCGCTCGCAGTTCGCTCGCCGAATAGAGCTCGCGCGAAACCACCCTGCCGCCTTCGCGAGCAATGACCGCGAAACGGCTGGCATAGGTCAGCCCGCCGGCAATGCGGACTGCCCCGCCCTCCTCGCTTTGCGGCGATTCAGCAAGGGCAATGGGGCGAAGGTAGTGGGCGCTGCTCAATCTTCCGTCGCCAGCAAGTAAAGCTGCCGGAGCGCGTCGAGCGGCTTGAGTTCGCCCTCATGCTCGATGTGCCAGAAAGTCCAGCCATTGCAGCTGGGCGCGCCTTGCAGCTTGGCACCAAGGCCGTGGATCGATCCGATCTCGCTGCCCGCAACCAGCGAGCCATCGGCCCGCACCGTGGCAACCAGCTTGCGCTTCTTGTCGAAAACCTTGGTCCCGGCGGCGATAAAGCCAGTCTCGACCAGGGTGCCAAAGGCCACCTTGGGCGCGGCCTTGGGGCTCTGCATCGTGATCAGCGCAGATTCGTCGAGCGGCAGGGCCAGTTCGATCCGCTCCAGGGCGGCTTCGCGGTAGATGCTCTCGCGCTCGCAGCCGATCCATTCGCGGCCCAGCCGCTTGGCGACGGCGCCGGTTGTCCCGGTGCCGAAAAAGGGATCGAGGACTACGTCGCCCTTGTTGGTCGTCGCCAGCATAACGCGGTAGAGCAGTGCCTCGGGCTTCTGGGTCGGATGAACCTTGTGTCCGGCCTTCTTGAGTCGCTCCTGGCCGCCGCAGATCGGCAGGACCCAGTCCGAGCGCATCTGCAGCTCGTCATTCAGGGTCTTCATCGCGCGGTAGTTGAAGGTGTACTTGGCCTTCTCCCCCATCGAGCACCAGATCAGCGTTTCGTGCGCATTGGTGAAGCGGGTGCCCTTGAAGTTCGGCATCGGGTTGGCCTTGCGCCAGACGATGTCGTTGAGGATCCAGAAGCCCATATCCTGCAGCATCGCGCCAAGGCGGAAGATGTTGTGGTAGGACCCGATCACCCACAGCGAGCCATTGGGCTTCAGCAGTCGACGCGCCTCGGTCAGCCATTCGCGGCTAAACTTGTCATAGGCGGCAAAGCTGTCGAACTGGTCCCAGTGATCGGTCACGGCATCGACATGGCTGCCATCGGGGCGCGACAGATCACCGCCCAGTTGCAGGTTGTAAGGCGGATCGGCGAAGATCATGTCGATCGAGGCATCGGGCAGGCTGCGCATCGCTTCGATGCAATCGCCATCCAGGATCCGCCCGATCGGAAGATCCGGCCTGACCACCTCGCGCGCAGCCTTCAACCGCGCTTTTTCACCCACCAGCAACTGACCCATGACGTTCTCTAATGTCCCCAAAGTTATCCACAGGGTGAGTCATCCGGAGTCCCGCGTCAAGGGCGACTCCGCAGGAATCCTAGCGATTCATGGTTAGCAAAGGGCTACCGGCGAGGAGAACGAAACGAGTCCGCCACAGCATCTAGAGCCCGGAGAATCGATCCGGACTCAACATCTGGTGGGTGTGGCCCGCGAGACTCGGCTCGAAATTTTTTGCTGTCAGAGCAACACCAGCTGCGCAACCGGGGCAAAGCTGCGGCGGTGGAGCGGGCTAGGTCCGTGTTCGCGCAGCGCGGCCAGGTGCTCAGCCGTGCCGTAACCCATATTGGTCTGCCAGCCGTAATGCGGGTGCGCCTCGGCATATTCGCGCATCAGCCGGTCGCGGTGTTCCTTGGCGAGGATCGAGGCGGCCGAGATGCAGGGCTCCAGCGCATCGCCGCCGACAATCGCCCGGGCTGGCCAGCACCAGTCAGGGTGGCGGCCGGCCGGCGTCATATTGCCATCGATCAGCACCTCGTCCGGCTCGAGCGCCAGGGCGGCAACCGCGCGGGTCATGGCCAGCATGGTGGCGGCAAAGATGTTGATCCGGTCAATCTCGTCCGCCTCGACCACACCCAGCGCCCAGTGACAGCTAGCCTTGATTTGTGGTTCGAGCACGGCTCTCCGCTTGGCCGAAAGCTTCTTGGAATCGTCCAGACCCTGCGGCGCATCATGCCCAAGGACGCAAGCTGCGGCGACAACCGGCCCGGCCAGCGGCCCGCGACCCGCCTCGTCCACGCCGATCACGACCCGGCCTTTGGTCCCCTTGGCTAAGAGCAGTCCAGCTTCCATCTATCCGGCCATGACCAGAACCATCATCCGCACCTTCTTCCCGCTCGCCGCCTTCCTCGCAAGCTGCAGCCCATCGGTTGCTGGGGATAGCCCCAAACCGGCTATCACCGAAACGAAGGGGGCGTTTGCAGTAACGCCGCTGGCCGCGCTCGATGCCCCCTGGGCGATTGCCGTGCTGCCGCGCGGCGGCGTGCTGGTGACCGAGAAGGGCGGCAAGCTCAAGCTGGTCGATGGCACCGTCAAAGATGTGGCGGGCGTGCCAACCGTTGCCTTTGGCGGTCAGGGTGGCCTCGGCGACGTGGTGCTGGCCCCGGACTATGCCAAGAGCGGCATGGTCTACCTCTCCTGGGCCGAAGCCGGTGATGGCGAAACCCGCGGCGCAGCGATCGGCCGAGCCAAGCTGGTGCTCGGCGATGCCCCGCGGCTCGAGGGGCTGGAAGTGATCTGGCGGCAAAGCCCCAAGGTGACCGGGCGCGGCCACTATTCGCACCGCATCGCCTTCTCGCCCGATGGCAAGCTGCTGTTCGTCGCCTCGGGTGAACGGCAGAAGATGGACCCTGCGCAGGACCTGACCGGAAATCTCGGAAAGGTGCTGCGCCTGCTGCCCGACGGCAAGCCCGCCCCGGGCAATCCCTTTGCCGACAAGGGCGGCGTCAGTGCAGAGATCTGGTCCTATGGCCACCGCAATATCCTGGGTCTGGCCTTCGATCCGCAGGGCCGGCTCTGGGACCTGGAGCATGGTCCGGCCGGCGGGGACGAATTGAACCTGGTGGAGCCAGGCAAGAATTATGGCTGGCCGGTGGTTTCCGAAGGCGATCACTATGACGGCAAGGATATCCCGCCGCACAGCACCCGGCCCGACATGACCGCGCCGAACCTCGTCTGGACTCCGGTGATCGCGCCGGGCGACATGGTGTTCTACCGTGGCAAGGCTTTCCGTGACTGGCGCGGACAGTTGCTGATCGCCGGGCTGGCCTCGAAGGGCCTGGTCCGCGTCACCATCGACGGCACCAAGGTGACCGAAGCCGGGCGCTATCCGCTCGACAAGCGGATTCGCGACGTGGCCGAAGCTGCGGACGGAACGCTGCTGGTGATCGAGGACGGCAAGGATGGCCGTCTGCTCAAGCTCGCCCCCGCAAAGTAGGCCGAAGGGTAAATTCCATCGACAAGCGCGGCACCGCGCCTTAGGGGCGCGCGCCTATGGCAGACGGTCCCACTCTGATCCCGCTCGACAACGTCGACCCCGCGCTGGTCGAGGCGCTGCTTGACCGCGCCTTCGAACCGGAGCGGCACAAGCGCACCGCCTACAAGGTCCGCGAGGGTACCGATTGGCTGCCAGGCCTGTCCTTTGCCGCGATCGATGACGAAGAACATCTGGTCGGCACGATCCAATGCTGGCCGGTCGCATTGACCGATCCGGATGGCCGCCGCCATCCGCTGATCATGGTTGGCCCGGTCGCGGTTGAGCCAGCCGCGCAGGGGGCAGGCTATGGCAAGGCCTTGATGACCGCCAGCCTAGCTGCCCTTTCCCCGCAGGCCCCGCTGCCGCAAGTCATGATCGGCGATCCGGAGTATTACGGCCGGTTCTGGGGCTTCACCAATGCCCATACCGGCGGCTGGGACCTACCCGGCCCGTTTGAGCAGCACCGGCTACTGGCGCGCTGCGACAATCCGGCAGTCCTGCCCGCATACGGTATGCTGGGCCCTTGGCGCGGGTAAGCTGATCTGGCATCGCAGCGCCGATGCCCTACGAACCTCTGCCCGACCTTGCGACGTTGAGCCTTGCCGAGATTGCAGCGCTTAACGATGCGCGCAAGCTGCCGCCGGTCGCGCAGTGGAACCCGCAAACCAGCGGCGATAGCCTGATGACGATCCGGGCCGACGGGCGCTGGTTCCACGATGGTGGGGAAATCCGCCGCCCGGCCATGATCCGCGCCTTCGCCGGCCTGCTGCGGCGCGAGGGCGACGGGCGCTATTGGCTTGTGACCCCGGTCGAAAAGCAGTCGATCAAGGTCGAGGACGCAGCCTTCATCGCCACCGATGTCGCTGCGCAGGACGGGGCACTGGCCTTCAAGCTCAACACCGATGAGATCATCGTGGCGGGGCCCGATCATCCGCTGGTGGCGCGCGGCACGGCCGAGCTGCCGGCGATCTACCTCGCCGTGCGCAATGGCTGCGAGGCGCGGATCAACCGCAGCACCTGGCTGCAACTGGTCGAGCTGGCCGATGCCGACCTGACTGCGGCAAGCCAGGGCGTCCGCTTCGCGCTGGTGCCGGCATGAGCGAGCTGGTGGCGCGGCTGCGCGCCTTGCATGAAGACGGGCACGCGCAGGAACTAGACAACCTGCTGTCAGACGAACGCCATGGGGGAACATTTCGTCCGGCTGCGGTCCTGGCCGCCATAACCGAGCGGGAACGGCCGGGCTTCCTGATGATCCACCGGCCCTCCAATATGCGCTCGCACCCCGGCCAGGTCGCCTTCCCCGGCGGCAAGATCGACCCCGGCGAGAGCCCGGTCGAGGCCGCCCTGCGTGAGGCTTGGGAAGAGCTGGGCATCCACGAACGCGACGTGACCGTGATCGGCACCAGCGATGTCTATCGCACCGGCACCGGCTATGCGGTGACCCCGGTTATCGCGGTGGTTCCGCCAGACCTTGAACTCAATCCAAGCCCGACCGAGGTGGCGCAGTGGTTCGAGGCCCCAGTCGACTTCGTCTTCAACCGCCAGAACCAGGTCGAGCAATCGGCATTTTGGCAAGGCGCGGAAAGGCGCTACATCGAGATCATGTGGCAGCAGCATCGGATCTGGGGCGTGACAGCGGCGATCATCCACAACTTGTCGCGGCGGATTGCCTGGTGACGCTTACCCTGCCCGCGGCGGATTGGACCAGGCGTGAGGACCTGGCCTTGCTGGTGGCAGCGCTTGGCCCGGGCCAGTCGCGCTATGTCGGCGGTGCTGTACGTGACACGCTGCTGGGCATAGCGGTCAAGGATGTCGACCTGGCTACCCCGCTCGAACCACGCGCGGTAATGCAACAACTGAAGAGCGCGGGAATTCAGGTGGTTCCGACCGGAATCGAACATGGCACCGTAACTGCTGTCCTGCCGCAAGGACCCGTTGAGATCACTACCTTGCGCCATGACGTCAGTACTGACGGCCGCCGTGCCACGGTGGCCTTTGCCAGCGATTGGCAGGACGATGCCGCCCGGCGCGACTTCACGATCAACGCGCTCTATGCCGATCCGGCGACCGGCGAGATCTTTGACTGGTTTGGTGGGCTGGACGATCTTGCCGCACGGCGAGTGCGGTTCATTGGCGATCCGCACCAACGCATCCGCGAGGATCACTTGCGGATCCTGCGCTATTTCCGCTTTCAAGCGCGGTTCGGTTCGATGCCGGCCGATGCGCCGTCCGAAAGCGCCTGCGCCGAACTGGCCGCGATGCTCAAGGGCCTGTCGCGCGAACGCGTCGGCATGGAGATGATGAATCTCCTCTCGCTCACCGATCCGGCGCCAACCGTGGCGCGGATGGCAGAGCTCGGCGTGCTAGAAGTGGTTCTGCCCGAAGCGGATGTAGTGGCCCTCGCGGCGCTGGTGGCCGAGGAAGTGCGCCAGCGGATCGCGCCTGACGCCCTGCGCCGCCTCGCCGCGCTGCTGCCTGCTGACGTGCAACTGGCCGAAGCCGTAGCAAGCCGCTTTCGTTTGTCAGGAGCGCAAAAGAAGCGGCTGGCGTTGGCGGCTGCGCGGGAGGGGACCGAGCAGGAAGCCCGCCCCCTTGCCTATCGCCTCGGCATTGATGGCGCGCTTGACCGGCTGCTAATCGCGGGGACGGATGTCGCTGCACTGGACGGCTGGACCATCCCTGAATTCCCGCTCAAGGGCGGGGAGATTGTGGCGCGCGGAATCAAGGCCGGGCCCGAGGTCGCACGGGTGCTACGCCGGGTTGAAAGCGGCTGGATCGCCGCGGGCTTTGCGGACTCTCTCATCCCAGCCCTGCTTGACGCGGAGCTGAGCGAACAGGCGTGAGCGAGCTGGTCTTCAACGAACCGCTGCTGGTCATCGCGATCCTGGCGGTGCTTGCCGCCGCGACCGGGTGGATGATCGAGCGCGACCGCCCTCGCCTCGCCCGCGGGCTGCGCCAGACGGGCTACCTAGGGATGCTCGCGGCCGGACTGCTGCTGGTCGGCCAACTGGCCTATACTGCCGAACGCTCTGATGCCGCGCTGGAACTGCACCGCCGCCCGGCGCTGTCCGTCAGCGGCGGCGAGACAATCGTGCCAATGGCCAGTGACGGCCACTTCTGGGTAACCGCGGAGGTCAACGGACGCGAGCTCGACTTCCTGATCGATACCGGCGCGACCTTCACCGGGATCGGCCGCGATGCGGCAGAGAAACTCGGGATCCAACCCGACCCGCAACAGGCCCCGCTAGAGCTGGAAACCGCCAACGGCGTGATTACCGCCACCATGGGCAAGATCGAGGCCCTGCGCTTCGGCAATATCGAAGTCCGCGGCCTACCCGTGGCCGTGCCGCAGGATACGGCTGACGATACACAGGTGATCGGTATGAACCTGCTCAGCCAGCTAGCCAGCTGGCGGGTCGAAGGCGAGAAACTGGTCCTGGTGCCAAAGCGTTAGAACTTGTTGTCCCGCGGGAAGCCGTTGGGCGGCAGCCGGCCTGCCGCCCCGCGCGCCACCTTCCACAAGCGCATGTCGCTCTCGGTTCGGGTCCTGCCGCTGTCGCCGCCCATCTTCCACGACAGGCCTTCGTCCAGCTTCAGCGTCGTCGCATCAGCCAGCCCGCCATCGCGATAGCGCTGCAGGGTTACGCCCTGGCCCTTGGCGAGGATCGGCAGCTCTTCCAGGCTGAAGATCACCAGTTTGCGGTTGTCACCCACCACAGCAATGTGATCGTGCTCGGCCGGGATTTCACGCACGACTGCCAGCTTCACGCCTGGCTTGGTGGTCATCACCCCGCGGCCCTTGCGCGTTTCGGCAAGCAGTTCGTCTGCTTCGGCCGCGAAGCCGCGCCCGGCATTGCTGGCCAGCAAAAGCTGCGCCTTGGGCTTATAGACCAGCAGGCCCACGATCTCTGCCCCGGCATCGATATCGATCATTGTCCTGATCGGTTCGCCGAACCCGCGCGCTGACGGCAGCTTGTCGCACCCAAGCGTATAGAACCGCCCATTGTCGCAGGCGACCAGCAGCTTGTCGGTGGTCTGGGCGTGAAGCGCGAAGGCCGGCCCATCGCCTTCCTTGAACTTGAAATCCTTGTCGAGCGGCTCGTGGCCGCTGGCGCCGCGGACCCAGCCCTTGGCCGAGAGGATCACCGTTACCGGTGCCTTCTCGATCATCGCGTCCATCGAAAACTCAACCGTTGGCGCGGCCTCGGCAATGGTGGTCCGCCGGCGGCCAAGAGGCGTGTCTTCGGCGTAGTCCTTGCGCAGGTTGCTCAGGTCACGCTTAAGCCGGGTGCGCTGGCGTGCCGGGCTTTCGAGCAGCTTTTCCAGTTCTTCCTTCTCAGTCAGCAGGTCATCCCGCTCACGCCGCAGCTCCATTTCCTCCAGCTTGCGCAAGGAGCGCAGCCGCATGTTGAGGATCGCTTCAGCCTGGCGGTCAGTCAGGCCGAATTCGGCCATCATCACCGGCTTGGGCTCATCTTCGGTGCGGATGATCTCGATCACCCGGTCAAGGTTGAGGTAAGCGATGATATAGCCGTCGAGCAGTTCCAGCCGGTCGGCAATCTTGGCCAGACGATGCTGGCTGCGCCGGACCAGGATGTCGATCTGGCTCTTGATCCATTCCTGAAGCACCAGCTTGAGACTGAGCACGCCGGGCGTGCGGCTGGCATCGAGGACGTTGAGGTTGAGCCCGAACCGGGTTTCCAGATCGGTCAGCTTGAATAGCGATTCCTTGAGCAGTTCGGGATCGACGTTGCGGCTCTTCGGCACGAAGACAAGCCGGATCTGCTCATCCGATTCATCACGGACGTCTTCCAGGATCGGCAACTTCTTGTCGGCGATCAGCTGGGCGACCTGCTCGATCAGCTTGCCCTTGGGGAGCTGATACGGGATCTCCGAAATCACCAGCTGCCAGGCCCCGCCGCCCAGCTTTTCAATGCCGGTTTCTTCCCAAGTGCCATCCGCATTTCGCCCGGTCGAAAAGCGTCCGCGCACGCGCAGCGCGCCGCGCCCGGTCTCATAGGCGCGCGAGATAACCTCGCGGCTTTCGGCCACGATCCCGCCCGTGGCAAAATCTGGCCCGTGGAACAGCTCCATCAGCTGGGCGTGTTCGGCATGGGGATTGTCGATCAGCAGTAGGGCGGAATCGATGATCTCGGCCACGTTGTGGCTGGGGATATTGGTAGCCATCCCGACGGCGATCCCACTGGAGCCATTGGCCAGCAGGTTGGGGAACAGGCCCGGGAAGATCTCTGGCTCTTCCTCCTCGCCATTGTAGGTCGGAATGAAGTTGACCGTGCCTTCGTCCAGGCCGGCCATCAGCTGGATCGCAGTCTTGGTAAGCCGCGCTTCGGTGTAGCGGTAGGCAGCGGCGTTATCGCCGTCGATATTGCCAAAGTTTCCCTGCCCGTCGACCAACGGGTAACGCAGCGAAAAATCCTGCGCGAGGCGGACCATGGCGTCATAGACCGACTGATCGCCATGGGGGTGATACTTACCGATGACATCGCCGACCACGCGGGCCGACTTCTTGTAGGCATCGTTGGGATTGAGCTTCAATTGACGCATCGCCCACAGCAGGCGGCGGTGGACTGGCTTCAGCCCGTCGCGCAGGTCGGGCAGCGAGCGAGCAGTGATCGTCGACAGGGCATAAACGAGATAGCGCTCGGACAGCGCCGCATCGAACGGCGCGTCGACGATGGCGTCGAAGGGATCGGGTTCAGTCGTGTCGGTCGTCATTGGCCAGCGCCCTAGCAGGGCGGGAATCCTGCCGCCAAGGGTCAGCGGCGTTGCATGTTGTGGCTTTCCCCCGGAATCCGCACTTCCAGCCCGTCGAGCGCCGCGGTCAGGACGATCTGGCAGGCGAGCCGGCTGGTGCGGGTGACCCCGGCGGCAAGATCGAGCATGTCCTCCTCGTCCTCGCTTGCACGGGGGAGCTTGCCGAACCAGTCCTTGCCAATGATCACGTGGCAGGTGGAACAGGCCATCTGCCCTTCGCAGGTGCCCTCAAGCGGCATGTCTGCATTCTGCGCCACTTCCAGCAGCCGGTCTCCTTCAGCAGCCTTGGCCTCGACGCGATCGCCCTTGGCGGTAATGAAGGTAACCTTGGGCATTAATCAGACTCCCTGGGCCTGGGCGGCGGCTTCGAGCGCGCGGCAGGCCGTTTCAACTTCGTCATGGGTGGTATAGCGGCCGAAACCAAGGCGAATCGAATTGCGGGCCTCAGCCGGTTCCAACCCGATTGCGGTCAACACCCGGCTGGGTGCTCCCGTGCCGCTGCCACAAGCAGATCCAGCCGAGAAGGCGATGTCGCGGCAATCGCTGAGGAGGCGCGGGAAATTCAGCCCTGCCAATCGCAGGCTGAGGTTGCCGGGCCAGCGCGCGCTTTCGCTGCCGTTCACAGTCCAGCGGGACAGGACTGAGCGAGCCAGTTCAGCAAGGCCGGACAGGTGCTGGAAGTCCTGTTCCATCCGTGCCTTGGCCAGCGCTGCAGCCGCGCCGAACCCGGCGCAAAGGGCAGGGCTGAGCGTACCTGAACGCAAACCGCTTTCCTGGCCGCCCCCGGCGATCAATGGGCCGATCTTGACGCCATCCCGGACCCACAGAGCACCGATCCCCTTAGGACCATAAAGCTTGTGCGCGGTGATCGCGATCAGGTCCGCACCTTCGGGTGGAGCAAGCTTGCCAGCGCCCTGGACCGCATCGCAGAGGAATAGCGCCCCCGCCTCTTGCGCGCGTTCGGCCAGGCGTTCGACCGGCTGGATCGTACCGATCTCGTTATTGACCTGCATGACTGCGACCAGGCCTACGCCGTCCGGCAGAGCCACTTCCGGATCAACCAGGCCCTGCGCGCTTACCGGCAGCTCGTGAACCGCTTCGCCGCTCGCAATCGCGGCGTTGACCACAGCGGAATGTTCGATCGCGGAATAGGCGATGGCACCGCGCGTGACCGAACGAAGCGCCTGGTTGAGCGCCTCGGTCGCGCCGCTGGTAAAGATCACCCGCCCGCCCCTGGGGAGAAGGCTGGCCACCTGCTCGCGGGCCACTTCCACCGCTGCCGCTGCGGCCCGCCCGGCCCGGTGCATCGAATGGGGATTGGCAAAGCCCAAGGACTCGGGGCCGGACAGCCAGGGCAGCATGGCTTGCAGCGCCTCGGGCGCAAGCGGCGTGGTGGCCTGGTGGTCAAGATAGATGGGTTTGCCGGTCATGGTTCGGAAAAGTTGCTTTTCGAAGGTCCGTTTCTATATAGCGCCTCTCTCCCGATCATAGCCCCATCTGGTCCGGTGCGCCGTTTTCTCCGGCGGCCCCTGGGTGGAGCAGCCAAGAAGCAGGTACCGCCATGCCGTCAGTCATCTTCCCCGGCCCCGAAGGTCGCCTTGAAGGGCGTTTCCAGCCCGCCACCCGTCCGCGCGCGCCGGTCGCCATGATCCTGCACCCGCACCCCCAGGCCGGCGGGACGATGAACGATCGCATCACCATGGCGATGTACAAGACCTTCCAGGCGCGTGGCTTTGCCACGCTGCGCTTCAACTTCCGCGGCGTCGGCCGCAGCCAGGGCAGCTTTGACAACGGTATCGGCGAGTTGAGCGATGCGGCCGCAGCGCTTGACTGGGTCCAGTCCATCCACCCGGAAGCCAGCACGACCTGGATCGCCGGTTACAGCTTTGGCGCGCTGATCGGCATGCAGCTGCTGATGCGCCGTCCGGAAATCCGCGGCTTCATCTCGGTCGCCCCACCCGCCAACATGTATGATTTCAGCTTCCTTGCCCCCTGCCCCGCCTCGGGCATAATCATCCAGGGCGCTCAGGATACGGTGGTAACCCCGGGCGCGGTGCAAAAGCTGGTCGATAAGCTGCGCACCCAAAAGCACATCACGATCCATCATGATGAAGTTCCCCGCGCCAACCATTTTTTCGAGAACGAGCTCGACGATATGATGCGCGCGGTCGACAACTACCTCGACATGCGCCTCGCCCCGGATTGCCCGATCCGCTGAGTGTTCAGGCGGGCTTCTCGTCCGCGCGAGCAACGGGCGCTTCGCCGCTGTCGTAAGGCACAGTCCAGATCGCGACATTGATCCCGGCGACCAGCGCCAGGATCACCAGCAGCGCTGCCTTGCGCCGCTCGCCCCGCCGCCATTGTAGCGCGGCACCGGCAAGCATCAGCAGGACAGCCAGGGTCAGCAGCGACAGGACGGTGGTGATCATCGCCTAGTCGTCGGCGCTGCCGATCAGGGCGTCAAGTGGATTGGGGGCACCCGCTAGATCGAGCAGCGGCCCAAGCTCAGCCAGACGGTCCGCCTCCGACATATGCCCGGCGCGCGCCGAGACATATCCGCCTGATAGCATCGCTAGCAGAGGCAGGACCTGCGCCACGATTTCGCTCGGCAGCTCGCTTTGCGCAGCTGCTGCCGCGACGACCTGCTGGGTCAGACCTGGACCGAAGATACGGGCTACGATCGCCTCACCCAGATGCGGCCCGGCCTGGTCGTTCTGCAAAACGGCGCTGGCCATTGCACCGCCGCCCAGTTCCTCCAGCCATTCCAGCTGGGAGGTCAATCCGGCCGAGCGGTTATCAGCCTGCTCGACATCGCGCCGAAAGCCCGCGCGGACCAGTGGCAGTAGCGCAGTCGCGGCGGCCAGGGCCATGGGCGGGGCAATGTCCAGCTGGCGGGCAATGGCAACAACCCCGCCACTGCGACGCAGGACATCTAGCAAGCCGGGGTCAGGCATTCGGAGTACTCATCGGCTTCTGCACTTGTTCTACCCGGATGCGACCCCTGGGCCTTGCTACGTTATGCCAATTGCAGGGTTGCTGCCAATTGTATCGCGTAGTTATCCTGAGGTTCCGCTCAGATTTGACAGGGGGCGTTTGGCGCAGCACGATTAGGCCATGGAATCCATGTCACTTTCCCGTCGCCAGAGCCTGCACCTGCTTGGGGCGACGGCCACCGCAGCAATTCTTCCGGGTTGCGCCAACCGCTTGGCCGCTGCCAGCAAACCGGACAGCGCTGCCGCCCTGCTCGATTCGCTGGCCTGGCAGCTGATCGAACAGAGCCCCGAGGGCGCAACCTCGCTTGGGATCGACACCGGCGCCCACGCCGCACTGCGCGGCAGGCTGGGTGATCGCTCCGCCGCCGGGCAAAAGGCCACGGCAGCAGTGCTGCGGCGTGGGCTCAAGCAGGTGGAGGCGATCAACGGCGAAGCGCTCGATCCCGACACGCGCACGAGCCTGGCTGTGGTCCGCAGCGCCTTCCGCACCTCGCTTAAGGGCTTTGATCTGCCATATGGCGACGTGGCAGTCGGCGGCTGGCGCAATACGCCCTATGTCGTAATCCAGAATGTCGGCGGTTATCTTGATATCCCGCGCTTCCTCGACAGCGATCATCCAGTCCGCAATGCGTTCGATGCGGAAGCTTACCTCGCCCGCCTTGGTGCCTTTCCAGCGCTGCTGGAGGGCGAGCTGGACCGGATCCAGTCGGCCCGCGGCATGGGCCTGGTGCCTCCTTCGTTCCTGCTCGACAAAGCGATCCGGCAGATGGAAACGCAGTTGGCGAGCCTGCGCGATGGCGGCGACCTGACGCGGTCTCTGGTGCGCCGCACCGCTACGATTCCAGGGGATTGGGAGGCGCGCGCCAAGGCTTTATCGACCGGACCAGTCGCAGCCGCTCTCGAACGCCAGTTGGCCGAACTCAAGCTGCAACGCACGCTCGCCACCAGCGACGCCGGCCTGTGGGCACGGCCGCGCGGCGATGAATGGTACGCTTGGGGCCTGTCTGCCAGCACGACGACCGCCCGCACGCCGGAGGAAGTCCACCAGATCGGCCAGGAACAGCTCGCGCTGCTGCATGGCCGGATGAACCCAATTCTACGTTCGCTTGGCTATACCAGCGGCACGGTGGGCGAACGGATGACCGCGCTGGGCAAGGACCCGCGCTTTACCTTCCCCAATGATGACAAGGGCCGGGCCGAGATCATTGCGCTCATGCAGTCAAAGGTCGACTATATGCGCGCCCAGGCGCCGCGCGCGTTTGGGCACCCGGTAAAGGGCAACCTGGAGATCCGCCGTCTGCCCCCGGCCGAGGAAGCTGGTGCGCCTGGAGCTTATGGCGGAGCGGGCTCGATCGACGGATCAATCCCGGGCAAGATCTGGATCAACCTTAGCACGACCGAGCTGCACAGCCGCTACAGCTTGCCAACCCTGGCCTTCCATGAAGGGATTTTCGGGCACGTCTGGCAGGGCGAATATGCCAACCGGCTCCCGCTGATCCGCACCTTGCTGGCCTTCAACGCCTATTCCGAAGGCTGGGCGCTTTATGCCGAGACGCTGGGCGATGAGTTGGGGGCCTACGAAGGCGATCCGGTCGGGCAGTTGGGCTACCTGCAGTCCATTGCCTTCCGTGCCTGCCGCCTGGTGGTCGATACCGGGCTACACGCCAAGCGTTGGACTCGCGAACAGGCGATTGACTGGTTTGCCAACACCAACGGTTCAGGCCGTGCCGAGGTTTCAAGCGAAGTCGATCGCTATTGCTCCTGGCCCGGCCAGGCCTGTGGCTACAAGATCGGTCACAGCGAGATCCTCAATCAGCGCGACCGGGCCAAGGCAGCGCTTGGCTCGAAGTACGATCTGCGGGACTATAACGATGCAGTGGTGGGCGGCGGCAATGTCCCGCTCGATGTCCTGGCCCAGAACGTGGACCGCTACATCGCCGCCAAGCAGGGCTAGAGGTCGAACCGACTAGATCGGAGTAAGTTCGGGCGCGATCCATCCCCGCCGCGCCGCAACCGAGAACAGCACTTCACGGCTGTAAAACCGCAGTGGCCATTCGCGCGCGCCCACGGCGCTGCTCAAAAGGGCATTGACCCGTTCAGCCAGACCATCGGCCCGGGAATCCGTCAAGAACCGCCGGACCCCGCGGATATACAGCTGGGTCAGGGTCTCGTGATAGCCCTGGGTATCATCGTTCACCCCGCCGACGCTTTCGTTGTAGCGGCGAATGATCGCGGGCAGGTCACGCTCAGGCAGAATGTCAGGCCGCTCGGTCAGCAGCCACAGACAGGCGGCCAGATGCGCTTCATGCGTCCACTCGGCGCGCGGCAAGGTGCAATCGAGCAAGCCGTTGCCAATGCGGCGCACTGCGGCGGCGTCGGCAAACCGGCGGATCGGCCAGGAAAGGTCGAAATCTTCAGACATCAGGAACTCCGGGTCTCATCACGAGGCCCGGAAGTTCCGGGCCGGATCAGGCGGCGGTGGGGGCCGCCTGACGAACGCTTTCATCAACGTGGTCGGCAAATTGCGCGAAGTTGTCGATGAACTTGCGGACCAGGTCTTGGGCGGTCTTGTCGTATTCTGCACCGTCGGCCCAAGCCCCGCGGGGGTCGAGCAGCTTGCTATCGACGCCCGGCACTGCAACCGGCACTTCGAAGCCGAAGTTCGAGTCCTTCTTGAACTCGGCATCGTTGAGGCTGCCATCAAGCGCGGCGTTGAGCAGCGCCCGGGTGGCCTTGATTGGCATGCGGCTGATCCCCGGCATCGTCGCCTTGCCGCCCGACCAGCCGGTGTTGACCAGCCAGCACTTCACCCCGCCTTTCGCGATCCGTTCCTTCAGGAGGTTGCCATAGACCGAAGGGTGGCGCGGCATGAACGGTGCACCGAAGCAGGTGCTGAAGGTCGCTTCCGGTTCGGTCACGCCGATTTCGGTCCCGGCGACGCGCGCGGTATAACCCGAAAGGAAGTGATACATTGCCTGGTCCGGGGTCAGCCGCGCGATTGGCGGGAGAACGCCATAGGCATCGGCGGTAAGGAAGATCAGATTGGCCGGGACCGGACCAAGGTTGTCTTCCGAGGCGTTCGGAATGAAGTCGATCGGGTAGGATCCGCGGCTATTCTCGGCCAGCGAGTTGTCGTCGAAATCGAGTTCCCGGGTCTCGCGGTCGATCACGACGTTTTCCAGAACTGTGCCGAAGCGCTTGGTAGTGGCGAAGATTTCCGGCTCTGCCTCAGGCGACAGGCGGATCATCTTGGCATAGCAGCCGCCCTCGAAGTTGAAGACGGCGGTATCCGACCAGCCATGTTCGTCATCGCCGATCAGCGTACGGCTGGCATCGGCAGAGAGCGTGGTCTTGCCGGTGCCCGACAGGCCGAAGAACACAGCGGTCTTGCCGTCCGGGCCAATATTGGCCGAGCAGTGCATCGGCATTACGCCCTTTTCGGGCAGCAGGTAATTGAGGATGCCGAAGACCGACTTCTTCATCTCGCCCGCATACTTGGTGCCGCCGATCAGGATCAGCTTCTCGGTGAAGTTGACCGCGATCACGGTTTCGCTGCGGCAGCCATGACGAGCCGGATCGGCCACGAAGCTGGGCAGGTCGATGATGGTGTATTCCGGCACGAAACCATCCAGCTCGGCCGCAGTCGGCCGGACCAGAAGCGTGCGGATGAACAGGTTGTGCCAGGCGAGCTCGTTGATGACGCGGACGTTGACGCGATGTTCAGGCTGTGAGCCGCCGAACAGATCGGCCACGTAGAGCGTATCGCGCTTCGCCAGTTCGGCGAGGAAATCGGCCTTGAGCGCGGCGAAGTGTTCCGGGCTCATTTCGACGTTGGTCTTGCCCCACCACACGGTGCCGTCGGTCAGCGCATCACGGACGATGAACTTGTCCTTGGCACTGCGGCCGGTGTGCTTGCCGGTTTCGACCACCAGCGGGCCGTCCTTGGCCAGGATGCCTTCGCCGTTAGCCAGCGCATGCTCCACAAGCGGCGCGGTGCCGAGGTTCGCGTGGATCGTGGCATCGGTGGCAATACCCTGATTGGCGAGCGGGTAGGACAGCGCAGCGGTCAAGGTCGTCTCCGTGTTCAAGACGGGTCGCGAAGGCGCTCCGCCGGGGGTTCTGCATACGAATGCAGGGATTCGCCAGCGCGCATAGCGACGCGGGCCGCACCCGTCAAACTGCTGAACGCTGCAACAGGTCCGAATCCCGATGAAAATCGAATGCGGGGGCAACCGCACCAGCAAGATTGTCACCAGCAGATGAAGGCGGTAACCGAATAGCCCCGCACTGGACGCCCGAACGGACCCAATGGACGCCACGCCCGCCAGCCCCCTGCAGACAATCGCGCTGGTCGATGATGACCGCAACATCCTGACCAGCGTGTCGATCGGGCTCCAGGCCGAGGGCTTTGCGACACGGGTCTATTCAGATGGCGCGACTGCGCTCAAGGCTCTGCTGGAAAACCCGCCTGACCTGGCGGTCTGCGACATCAAGATGCCGCGCATGGACGGGTTCGAACTGCTTCGCCAGCTCCGCGCCAAGAGCCCTCTCCCGGTCATTTTTCTGACCAGCAAAGACGAGGAAACGGACGAGGCGCTGGGCCTGTCGCTTGGCGCGGACGATTACATCACCAAGCCGTTCAGCCAGCGCCTGCTCGTCGCCCGGATCCGCGCGATCCTGCGGCGGACTGAACTGGTCAAGGCCGAGGCAGCCCAAGCTGAAGACAATGCCACACCTGATGCTCAGCCGAGCACGGCAATCGTGCGCGGTGCGCTAGAGATGGACCCGGCGCGCCACCGCGTCACTTGGCGCAAGCAACCAGTTTCATTGACGGTTACCGAGTTCCTGATCCTTGAAGCCCTTGCCATGCGCCCTGGCGTCATAAAGAGCCGCAACCAGTTAATGGACGCGGCCTACAGCGAGGACGTGTTCGTCGACGACCGCACGATCGACAGCCACATCAAGCGCCTGCGCCGCAAGTTCAGGGTGGTCGATCCCGAATTCGCCGCGATCGATACCCTGTATGGTGCCGGCTATTCGTTCAGCGATGGCTGAGCCGCTCCGCCCTCGCCTTGCGCGGCGGCGCGACTGGACCCGGCGGGCCTCGCTGACGGCGCGGATCCTGGCGGTGAACATTATCGCCCTGGGACTGATGGCGGGGAGCCTCTTCTACCTCGATTCGTACCGCAATCAGTTGTTCGCCGAGCGCTATCAGCTGGCCCGGGCCGAAGCGCAGATTGCGGCCCAGGGACTCGCTTTTGCATCGCACAATCATCGGGCCACGCTGATGGCCCGGATCGGCCGCGAACAGTCCCTGCGTTTGCGACTCTACGATACCAGCGGCCGGCTGCTGCTCGACAGTTTCAAACTGGCTCCGCCGACCTATGCCCTGGTAGATCCCGCTACTGAGCCTTGGTACCAGCACGCAGCCCGCTGGCTCGATGCCGGGATGAACTTCCTGATCGGCAATGCGGCTGGCTCGGCCTATGCTGACCCTGTTGTGGACAATAGCGCCGCGTGGCCTGAACTGGGCGAAGCAGCTCGCCTGAAGGCCACGGTGGTTGAACGTCGCGCTGCACCCGATGAGACCCCGGTGATCAATGCCGCGACGCCTGTTGGCACCAGTGGCGAGATGCTGCTGACCACCCGCAATGCCCGCGACGTGACGCAGAGCGTGCGCGATGCCCGTCAGACGCTGGCGATCGTGCTGGCGGTCACGCTGATCATTTCAATCCAACTCTCGTTGTTCCTTGCCCGAACCATCGTCCAGCCTTTGCGTGAGCTGGTCCGTGCGGCGATCCGGGTGCGCCTTGGCCGCGAGCGCCAGGTCGTGGTGCCCCGCTTGCCCGAGCGGCGCGACGAGATCGGCCTGCTCGCCCGCGCCATTTCCGACATGTCCTCTGCGCTGCGCCACCGGATCGATGCGGGCGAAAGCTTTGCCGCCGATGTCGCCCACGAGATCAAGAATCCCCTTGCCTCGCTCCGCTCCGCGCTGGAATCTCTCGGGAAGGTCAAGGACGAAGCGCTGCGCCGGCAACTGACCGAAATCGCCGCGCACGACCTGCGCCGGATCGACCGGTTGATCACCGAAATTGCCGAAGCCGGCCGGATCGATGCCGAGCTTTCGCGCACCCGGTTCGAGCCGGTGGACATGCTGGCCCTCGCCCGCTCGCTGGTGGCGGCCCGGGCCGAGCGCGGCACGCATGCCGGCTGCCGGATCGAGGTCAGTCCACTCGGCACCGGTCCCTGGGACGTTCCAGGCGATGCGGCGCGGCTCGAACGGGTGCTCGAGAACCTGCTCGACAACGCCGTTTCGTTCTCTCCGGCTGGCGGGGTGGTGACGGTCACGCTTGAGCGGCAAGGCGATCTACTCGAACTTGCGGTAAGCGACGAAGGCCCAGGCATCCCCGAGGAGGCGCGCGAGAAAGTATTCGAACGCTTCCATTCGTTGCGCCCGCAAAGCGAGGATTTTGGCAGCCACTCGGGCCTGGGCCTTGCCATCGCCCGGACGATTGCCGAGGCGCACGACGGCTCGCTGACCGCACTGGACCGCTCCGATGGCCGGCGCGGCGCCTGCCTGGTGCTGCACCTGCCGCTGCCCGAAGTGGCGGAGGAGGCCGAATGAGCCGGCTGATCCAGGCCACCTGCGTGGCAATCGGCGGGCGCGGCGTGCTGATCCAGGGCCCGCCGGGGTCAGGCAAGTCAAGCCTCGCCCTGGCCCTGATCGATCGCGGCGCGATGCTGGTGGGCGATGACGGCCTAAGCGTCGAGGCCCAGGGTGCCGTGCTGCGCGCCTTCCCCCCACCCCGCATCGCAGGCCTGATCGAAGTTCGCAATGTCGGGATTCTGACCAGGCCTGTGACCAGCTTCGTGCCGATCGCCCTGGCTCTGCGGCTCGATCCAGCGGCCCCGCGCTTGCCCGAGGAGCCTGAAGCCGTCTTGATCGAAGGCATTGAACTGCCTGGCCTGGCGCTCTGGCCCGAAAGCCCGGTACTAGCTTTGCGGGCCGAGGCGGCGCTGGAACGCTGGGGGCTTTCATTTGGCGCAGAGCAGTCCCACATTGGCCCGCGACCATGACTGCAATCGATTCCGCCCCGCCGCGGCAACGCGTGCTCCTTGTCACCGGATTGCTCGGTGCCGGAAAGACGACGGCGCTCAAGGTCCTGGAAGACCTGGGCTGGGAGACGATTGACAACTTTCCAATCCGGCTGCTCGATCGCCTGATTGACAGCCCGGATGCCCCGCGCAGCGAATTGCGCCCGCCGCTGGCGATCGGGTTCGATGCCCGGACCCGCGGCTTTGATCCCAACAAGGTGATCGATCGGGTCAAGAAGCTGGTTCAACGCCCGGACCTTGAACTGACCACGCTGTTCCTCGATTGCGGCGGGGCCGAGCTGGAACGACGTTACAACGAAACCCGCCGTCGCCACCCCATGGCGCAGGACCTGCCGGTCACCGCCGGCATCGCATCGGAACGCGAGCTGCTTGAACCGCTACGGCGCTGGGCGGATATGGTGATCTCGACGACCGAGTTCACCAGCAACGATTTGCAGCAGGCCATCCGCGAGCGTTTTGCCCACAGCGCTCCGGCCGGAACGACCGTGACGGTTACCAGCTTTGGCTTCTCGCGCGGTATGCCGCCGATTGCCGACCTGGTTTTCGACATGCGGTTTCTGGACAACCCGCACTGGGATCCGGGCCTGCGTCCATTGACCGGTCGCGATGCCGCGGTCGGTGAACACATCGCCCGAGATCCTGCCTGGGAAGATGCCTTTGGCCGCATTCGCGACCTCGTGCTGACCTTGCTTCCGCGCTATGCCGCCCAGGGCAAGGCCTATGTCAACATTGCCTTTGGTTGCACCGGCGGGCGGCATCGCTCGGTTTATTCGGCCGAACAACTGGCCATCGCCCTGAACGAAGCGGGGCTTACCCCGACGGTGATCCACCGCAACCTTGGTTCGCGCGCGGCTGACCTGGTCGAAGGAAAGCATTGACCGTGCCTTCGTTCGGCGTCATGGCCCTGCGCCACTTTCCGGCGGGATTCGCCGGGCTGGCAGTTCGGAGCATTCCCCCCGCATGATCGGCCTGATCCTGGTGACACACGGCAAGCTTGCCGAGGAATTTGTCCATGCGATGCAGCATGTCGTCGGCCGCCAGGATGCGGTCGCCACGGTCTGCATTGGCCCGAACGATGATATGGAAGCCCGCCGCCGCGAGATTGCCGACGCGGTGAAAAATGTCGACGGCGGCAATGGCGTGATCATCCTGACCGACCTGTTTGGTGGCACCCCATCCAACCTGGCGATTTCGCTGATGGAAGCCGGCAAGGTCGAAGTGATTGCCGGGATCAATCTGCCGATGCTGATCCGCCTGGCCAAGGCCCGCACCTGCATGACGCTGCAGAAGGCGACCGAAGCCGCGCGCGATGCCGGCCGCAACTATATCACGATCGCGTCGGAGTTTCTTGGCCAGGACGCATGAACGGCCGGCTTTGGGGTGGGGAAACAGGCAAATGGCTGAGGCGCGCGAAACCGTTGAAATCGTCAACAACCGGGGCCTGCATGCGCGGGCCAGCGCCAAGTTCGTCAATGCCGTGGCGCAGCTCTGCAATGGCCTGACCGTGCGGGTTGAAAAGGATGGCAACGAGGCCGCCGGCGGTTCAATCCTGGGCCTGATGATGCTCGGCGCGGCCAAGGGTGACAGCGTAGAGATCATCGTCAGCGGCGAAGGCTGTGAACCTGCGCTGCTCAAGCTGGTCGGCCTGGTCAAGGACGGGTTCGGCGAAGACTAATATGTCGCGCCGCCAGATCACCGGCTTTTCCAACCCCACGGTCAAGGCGCTGCGGGCGCTACGGGACAAGAAGCATCGCAAGGCTGCGGGCAAGTTCCTCGCCGAAGGGCTGCGGCTGCTGACCGATGCGCGCGAAAGCGGACATCTGCCTGAAGTGCTGGTCATGGCTGAAGAGCGCGATCCGCATCCGCTGCTGGCCGCGCTTGAGGCCGATGTTCTGGCCGCTGGCGGCGAAGTGATCGAGACGACTGCGGACATTCTCAGCAAGATCACCGGCAAGGATAACGCCCAGGCGGTCTGCGGCGTCTTTGCGGAATTCGACACGGGCCTTGCTGCGCTTGACCGCAGCAAAGCGAAAATCTGGCTCGTCGCCCAGGCGCTGCGCGATCCGGGCAATCTTGGCACCATGCTCCGCACCGGTGATGCGGTTGGCGCCGGCGGGCTGATCCTGATCGACGACTGCGCCGATCCCTTTTCGGCCGAAACCGTCCGGGCCAGCATGGGAGCAATCTTTACCCAGCAGGTCGCGCAGGCGCGGTGGGAGGACTTTCTGCCCTGGCTGCGGGGTGATGCCGGGCAGCTTGTCGCCGCATCCTTGCGCGATGCCGTGCCCTATCGCGGCGCACCATATGCCGCGCCGTGCTTCATCATGGTCGGCAACGAGAGCCGCGGCCTGCCCGAGGATTATGAACTGGCTTGCGACTTGCGCGTAACCATGCCGATGAAGGGCCGTGCCGACAGCCTGAACGCTGCCGTTGCCGGCGCAGTGCTCGCCTATGAAGTGCTGGTCGCGCTGGGCGGCTGACCGTTCAGCTGGCGATCAGGCGGATTAGCCGATACGGTAAAGCATGCTTCGCCAAGCGCTTCTCGCCGCCCTACCCCTGCTCGCCGCTTGCGCCACGCCGCAGACTGGAGCCGAGCCCAAGCCGGCGAGCGGTCCAGATCGCCCGCTGACCAGCTGGACCTTCGTTTCGATCGACGGCCAGAAACCGGTGTCCAATAGGGCTGAATTACGGATTTTCGAGAAGCGCATTGCCGCAACCGTTGGTTGCAACGGCCTTGGCGGAGACCTTCAACTGATCAATGGACAGATGAAGGTCGGACCGATCATTTCGACCCAGATGTACTGCGAAGGCCTGATGGAGCAGGAGCGCGCCGTCGCCGAATTGCTTGGCGCATCACCGGCTTTCTTCGTCGAGAATGGCCGGATGGGCATCAAATCCGGCAAGCACGTGGCGGAGCTGGTCCGTAAGGCCGATTAGTCCGCTTCCTCGGCGATGGTCGGAGCCTCGCTGCCGCTATAGCGCGGCGCCGCCTCGATCAGGGGCACCTCCTCGATCTCGCGCTTGCCGATTTCGATGCCCTTGTCGCGCAGCCGCTTGCCGGATGAGACGACGTTGCGTTCAAAGCTGGACACGAACTTGTTGTAGTTGTTGACCGCGCTTTCGAGGCCGCCGCCAACCCGCTTGAGATGTTCCGCAGCCACGGCAATCCGGTCGTACAACTCGGCCCCGGCCTTGCCGATTTCAACTGCCTCGCGCGCCAGCTGGTCCTGCTTCCAGACCATCGCCACGGTCCGCGCAATCGCAACCAGGTTGGTAGGAGTGGCGAGTAGAACCTTATTGTGGAACGCAAAATCCCACAATTCGGGATCGTGTTCGAGCGCGGCGGCGACGAAGTGCTCGCCGGGAACGAACATCACCACATAGTCCGGCGCATCGTCGAACTGGCTCTGGTAAGCCTTGGCCCCCAGCGTCGCGACATGGTTCCGCATCGACCGGGCGTGGAGATCGAGATGGCGCTTGCGCTCGGCATCATCATTGGCCTCGAACGCCGCCTGATAGGCGTTGAGCGAGACCTTGGCGTCGATCACCAGCTTCTTCTGCCCCGGCACGTGGACAATCGCATCGGGCCGCAGCCGGCCGTCTTCGGTGTCGAGCGAGTGCTCCAGTTCGAAATCGGTGTGCTCCGACAGACCGCACTGCTCGAGCACGTTCTGCAACGCCCGCTCGCCCCAGCGGCCGCGGGCCTTGGGGGCGTTGGTGAGTGAGTTGCCCAGCCGAGCCGCCTCGGCGCGGACCTGCTCCTGCCCCTCGCGCAGCGACTGGATCAGGCCAGTGAGCTGGCCAAAGGCATCAACGCGCTGCTTTTCCAGCGACTGGACCTGCACTTCATAGCTCTTGAGCCGCTCATCGACCGGCGCCAGCAGCGCCTTCAGCCGTTCCGCGCTCTTCTCTTCAGACTGGGTGAGCCGTTCCTGCGCGCGGTTGAGCAAGACCTCCTGCGCTTGGGCAAGGATCTTCGCGCCGGCATTCTCGAATTCCTTCTTGAGCGATTCCTGCGCGGCGATCAGGCCGGCCTTCTGCTCCTCGAAGTTGGCGGCATTCGCCTTGAGCGTCGCATTCTCGATCGACGCCTCGCTCAATTCCTTCACGGCCTGGCGGAAACGGGCGTCGAGGTCCTTGCTCGCGGCCTCCTGCTCGGCCAGCCGCACGCGCAAATCAGCGACTGGGCGCGAGCCGAAAAACCAGCCGAGGCCCGTGCCCGCGCCAAGGCCGAAAACGAGAAGGAGTATGAGGGTAAGCGTGGAGTCCATGCCGCCACGCTAACCGGAACGGAGCAGGAACGCCAGTCCTATCAGGCGACCTTGCGCAGCTTATCCAGCTTCTTCAGCGCCATCTGCCGCTTCAGCCGGCTGAGGTGGTCGATGAACAGGATGCCCTCGAGGTGGTCCATCTCATGCTGCAGGCAGGTTGCCAGCAGGCCGTCCATGTGCTCCTCGTGAACCTTGCCGTCTAGGTCCTGCCAGCGGGCGCGGATCCGGGCCGGACGCTCGACATCGGCATAGATTTCCGGGACCGAGAGGCAGCCTTCAGAATAGACCGACAGGTCTTCCGAGGGATCAAGAATCTCCGGGTTGATGAAAACCCGCGGCTCTTTCTTGAGCGGCTGATGTGTGTGCGAATGGCCGCCATGCGCGGTGCAGACTTCCGGCTCTGCATCCGGATCCTCGGGCTGCAGATCGATCACCAGCACGCGCAGCGGCACGCCGACCTGGATGGCGGCGAGGCCAATGCCGGGGGCGTCGTACATGGTCTCGAACATGTCGGCGACAAGCGACTTGAGCTCATCGTCAAACTTGGTGACGGGTTCGGAGATCACCTTCAGTCGGGGATCGGGAACTTCGATGATTTCGCGGATAGCCATAGCGGGCAAATAGGCGGCAAAGCGCCAAATCGCAAGGTGGCTGCGCCGATCAGTCTGATCGATTAGCCCATCGGCCGCCGCGCGCGGAGCGCCTGGGCCAGCGTGCCTTCGTCAAGGTAGTCAAGTTCGCCGCCCACCGGCAGTCCGTGGGCCAGCTGGGTGATCCGCACCGGAAAGCCCTCCAGCCGCTCGGCGATGTAATGCGCGGTCGTCTGGCCTTCGAGCGTGGCGTTCATTGCCAGGACCACCTCATCGATCCCGCCAGCCGAAACCCGTTCGATCAGCGCAGCAATACTCAGGTCTTCGGGCCGCACGCCTTCCAGCGCCGAGAGCCGGCCGCCAAGCACATGGTAACGCCCGGTGAACAGCCGCGCCCGGTCGAGCGCCCAGAGATCGGCGACATCCTCGACCACACAGAGCGCGCGCTGGTCGCGACGCGGATCGACACAGATGCCGCAAGGATCGGTCGTATCGACATTGCCGCATGTCTGGCACTCAACGAGCCGCTCTGACACGCCCTCCAGCGCGGCGAGCAGCTGCACCAGCGCGGTCTCGCGCCGCTTGATCAGCCACAGCACGGCACGGCGGGCCGAGCGCGGCCCCAAGCCTGGAAGGCGCGACAGGGCCTGAGTCAGTGTCTCGATCTCTTGCGATGCCATGGCCGCCTCGATAGGGCGAAGCGAAGCCAAGCGAAAGCCACCAATGCGCATCATCTTCATGGGTACCCCGGACTTTGCCGTACCGGCGCTGGAAGCGCTGGTTACGGCGGGGCATGAGGTGATTGCTGCCTATACCCAGCCGCCCCGCCCCGGCGGCCGGCGCGGCAAGGAGCTGACGCTCACCCCGGTGCACCGCAAGGCCGAGGAGCTGGGGATCGAAGTGCGCCATCCGGCCTCGCTCAAGGGTGCGGAGGAACAGGCCGCCCTTGCGGCGCTCAATGCCGACATTGCCGTGGTTGCGGCCTATGGTCTGATCCTGCCGCAGGCAGTGCTTGATGCGCCAAAGCACGGCTGCCTCAACCTCCACGGCTCGATCCTCCCACGTTGGCGCGGCGCCGCACCGATCCAGCGCGCGATCCTGGCCGGCGATGCAGAGACCGGGGTGGACATCATGCGGATGGAGGCCGGGCTCGATACCGGCCCGATGCTGCTGGAAGGGCGTACACCAATCGACCGCAAGACTGCCGGGGAGCTGACCGAGGAGTTGGCGCAGATCGGGGCGCGGCTGATCGTGGAGGTGCTGGCTAACCTTTCCGCCTATCCGGAACAGCCCCAGCCGGACGACGACGTGACCTATGCCAAAAAGATCGACAAGGCCGAGACCCGGCTCGACTTTTCCCAGGACGCTGCGCAGGTCGAACGCCAGATCCGAGCCTTTGCTCCGGCCCCAGGTGCCTGGTTCGAATACCAGGGCGAGCGCTGCAAGGTGCTCGCGGCTGACATCACTGACGGGAGCGGGGCACCTGGCGAGGTGCTGGATCACCTGCTGACCATCGCTTGCGCCACAGGCGCAATCCGCCCGACGCTCGTCCAGCGGGCTGGCCGGCCAGTGATGGCGACGGCTGACTTGCTGCGCGGGTGGGCGATTGCTGCGGGGGCAAGACTCGCTTGACCCGCTTTGCCCTGACCCTTGAATTCGATGGCACCCCCTTCATGGGCTTGCAGCGGCAGGCGCACGGGCCATCGGTGCAGCTGGCGGTGGAAGCGGCCGTGCAGGCCACAACGGGTGAGACTGTCACTCTCCACGCCGCCGGGCGCACCGACGCCGGGGTCCACGCGCTGGGGATGCGGGTCCACGTTGATGTGACCAAGGAGATCGACGCCTTCCGCCTGATGGAAGCGCTCAATTACCACCTCCGCCCTGCCCCCATTGCGGTGCTCGATTGTGAGGCCAAGCCTGAAGACTGGCACGCCCGCTTCTCCTGCATTGGCCGCGAATACCTCTACCGCATCGCCAATCGCCGCGCTCCATTAACGCTGGACGCCAATCGCGCTTGGCAAGTCGCCCAGCCGCTCGATGCCGAGGCCATGCACCGCGCGGCCCAGGTGCTGGTCGGGCAGCATGACTTCACCACCTTCCGCTCGGTCCACTGCCAGGCGAAGAGCCCGGAGAAGACACTTGAACTGCTATCGGTCGAGCGGGTGGATCAGGAAGTCCACATCCGCGCGGCCGCCCGCTCGTTCCTGCATCACCAGGTCCGTTCGATGGTCGGCTGCCTTGCGCTGGTAGGCATGGGCCGCTGGCGCGAGGAGCAGGTGGGTGAGGCGCTTGCGGCTCGTGACCGCGCTGCGCTGGGCCTCAATGCGCCCAGCGCGGGACTCTATTTCGTCCGTGCGCTTTACCCGGGCGAATGAGCCACTAGGTTGCGATCCGAAACCAAGGATTCGGGAGACAACCAATGGCCTTCACCGGCAAGCAGCTCACCACTCAACTCGACGCCGATGGCACGCTGACCGTTCAGCTCAATGACCAGACCTGGGACGATCCAAAGCCCGGCCAGGTGCTGATCCAGGTTGAGGCAACGCCGATCAACCCGTCTGACCTGGGCCTGCTGTTTGCCAGCGCCGATACTGACACTGCGGTCTATTCGCCCGGCAAGGTCGTGGCGAAGATGCCCGAGAATGCGACCCGGGCGATGAAGGCACGTCACGGGATGCCCATGCCGGCCGGTAACGAGGCCGCCGGGATCGTGGTTGCCGCCGGCGAAGGCTGCGAACACCTGATGGGCAAGCGGATCGCCTGTGTCCCCGGCACGGCCTATGGCTCCTATGCCTATGCCGATCCCAACATGGGCTTCGAAGTGCAGGACGGTGTGACCGCCGAACAGGCGGCCAGCTCCTTTGTCAACCCGATGACCGCGCTGGGCTTTGTCGAAACGATGAAGCTGGAAGGCTACACCGGCATCGTCCATGCCGCCGCTGCATCGAACCTGGGGCAGATGCTGCTCAAGATCTGCCTTGAGGATGGCATCCCGCTGGTCAACGTGGTCCGGTCCGATGCGCAGGTGAAGCTCCTGAAGGATCTCGGCGCGACCCACGTCCTCAACATGACCGATGCCGATTACATGCCCAAGCTGATCGACGCGATTGCCGAGACCAAGGCGATGATCGGCTTTGATCCGATCGGTGGCGGCACCGTGGCCAGTCAGTTCCTGACCGCAATGGAAGCCGCCGCGAGCCGCGGCGCGGCCTTCAGCCGCTATGGCTCGAACGCGGCCAAGAAGGTCTGCATCTATGGTGCGCTGGACCTTGGCCCGACGATCCTGAACCGCGCCTTTGGCCTCACCTGGGACCTTTCGGGCTGGCTGCTGACCCCGTTCATGATGAAGGCCGGACCCGAAGTGGTCGGGCGGATGCGGGCGCGGGTGATGAAGGACCTGACCACCACCTTCGCCAGCCACTATGCCAAGAAGGGCACTCTTGAGGACATGCTGACCAAGGATGCGGTAGCCATGTACAACGCCCGCCGCACGGGCGAGAAGTACCTGGTTACGCCGCACGGCTGATGTACTCACATCTCTTCCCCCTTGATGGGGGAAGGATACAAAGACTTGGTCGCGCAGCGGCCTAGTCGAAGTTGGATGGGGGTGATGGAACCTTAGGTCACAGCACCTCTTGGATAGCGCACCCCCACCCAACCTGCGCTAGGCGGCAGAGCCGCCGAGCTGCGGTATCCCTCCCCCATCGAGGGGGAGGAGAGAGCTTTCGTCCGATACTGAAGTCGTTCGCCGAACCGCTGATTGACAGCGCTGCTCCCGGACGGGAAGTCTGGGGCCAGAATGGGGGAGATTCCACCGATGAAGACTGCCAACCGTACCGCCTCGCGCCTGGCTCTGGCGCTGAGCCTTGCCGCCCTGCCTGCCGCCGCACTGGCCCAGGATGCCAAGGAAGCGCCCAAGTGGGATGTTTCCGCTCCGCCCGGGATGAAGGTCCGCGAAGTGCCGATCTCGGTCGAGGAAGGCACCTGGATGAACCTCGATGTCAGCCCGGACGGGCAGACCGTGGCCTTTGACCTGCTGGGTGACATCTACACCATGCCGATCAGCGGCGGCACGCCGACCCGGATCTCGGAAGGCCTGCCCTATGAGACCCAGCCGCGCTTCTCCCCCGACGGCAAGCGGATCGCCTTCACCTCCGACCGCGGCGGCGGCGACAACATCTGGATCATGAACCGCGACGGCAGTGACAAGCGCCAGCTGACCAACGAAAGCTTCCGCCTGCTCAACCAGCCAAGCTGGAGTCCGGATGGGCAGTACATCGTCGCCAAGAAGCATTTCACCACCGGCCGTTCGCTCGGCACGGGCGAAGTCTGGATGTACCATGTTTCGGGCGGCGACGGCGTCCTGCTGGTCAAGCGGCCGAGCGAGCAGCACCAGAAGGAACTGGGCGAGCCAATCTTCGCGCCCGATGGCAAGCATGTCTATTACACCCGCAACACCACGCCGGGTCCGATCTTCGAATATGCCCAGGACAGCAACAACCAGCTCTTCGCGATCGAACGCTATGACCTTGAGACCGGCAAGATCGACAGCGTGATCGGCGGCGAAGGCGGGGCGGTGCGGCCAACCCCTTCACCCGATGGCAAGAAGATCGCCTATGTCCGCCGCGAGGCGACCCAGCCGCGGCTCTATGTTCGCGATCTGACTACGGGCGAGGACCGCAAGGTCTATGACGCGCTCGACATGGACATGCAGGAGACCTGGGCCGTTACCGGGGTCTATCCCAACATGGCCTGGACGCCGGATTCGGCCAGCCTGGTGGTCTGGGCTGGCGGCAAGCTCAACCGGGTCGACCTGGCCACGGGCAAGAGTGCGGTGATCCCGTTCAAGATCGCCGATACCCGCGGGCTGATTGATCCGCCGCGTCCGGCCGTGGCGGTAGCTCCGGATAGCTTCGAGACCAAGCTGCCGCGCGGTGCGACCGTTTCGCCCGATGGCAAGTCGGTCGTGTTCGAGACGCTGGGCAAGCTGTGGGTCAAGCCGATGGCCGGGGGCGAACCGCGCCGTCTGACCGGCGATGATGCCGCGATGGAGGCCTACCCATCATGGTCGGCCGACGGCAAAAGACTGGCCTATGTTCGCTGGACCGATGCGGGCCTGGGCGAAGTGCGGACCATTGCCGCAAGCGGCGGCAAGTCGACCGCCATCACCCCCGCCGGCCACTATGCCCGCCCGCGCTTTTCGCCCGATGGCAAGACCGTGGTCTTCGAGAAGGATCGCGGCGGCTATCTCTCCAGCCCGCGCGCCTCGGCTGAACCGGGCGTCTACCGTGTGGCTGCGACTGGCGGCGCGCTGACCCGCATTACGGAGAACGGGGGCAATCCGCAGTTCGGGGCCAGCAATGACCGCATCTTCGTGATGGAAGGCGATGCCAAGGAAAGCCGGTTGGTCAGCCTGGACCTCAATGGCGAGGCCCGCCGGGTCCATGCCAAGGGCGAGCTGGTCAATGACTACCGCGTTTCTCCTGATGGCAAGTTCCTGGCCTTCCGCCAGAACTACCAGGCATTTGTCACCCCGCTGGTTCCGGGCACGCAGGAAGTGTCGCTCTCGCCCAAGGGCGGGGCTCTGCCAGTGGTCAAGGTCAGCGGTGACGGGGCCGACTGGATCCACTTCAGCCAGGGCGGCAGCCGCGTGAACTGGTCCCTTGGCCCGACGGTGTTCGGCGCCGATACGGCCAGTCTGTTCGGCGATGCCCCGCTGGCCAAGGGCGCCAAGCCGGTGAAGTTCGAGCCGCCCAAGACCGGCGTTTCGCTGTCGATGACGATCACGGCGGACAAGCCCAAGGGCACCGTGGCGATCATCGGCGCGCGGGTCGTGACGATGAAGGGCGCCGATGGCGGCGCGATCGACAACGGGGTGATCCTGATCGAGGGTGATCGGATCAAGGGCGTCGGAAAGCTTGGCGAAGTGGCGATTCCGGCCGGTACACCGATTTTTGACGCTACGGGCAAGACCATCATCCCTGGCCTGATCGACGCCCATGCCCATGGCCCTTACGGGATCGACGAGATCACCCCCCAGGCCAACTGGGCCGAGATGATCAACCTCGCCATGGGCGTGACCACCCGGCACGACCCGTCGAGCAGCGCCCGCACGGTCTTCCCGGCGCTTGAGATGACCCGCGCCGGCACAATCATCGGCCCGCGGACCTTCTCGACCGCCGAGATCGTCTATGGTGCGCGGGCGGCCGGGGTCTATGCGCAGATCGACAGCTATGACGATGCGCTGGCCCATGTCCGGCGGCTGAAGGCCCAGGGGGCGCACAGCCTTAAGAACTATAACCAGCCGCGCCGCGACCAGCGCCAGCAGGTCACCGCTGCGGCCCTGGCCGAAGGGATGCGTTCGGTGGCCGAAGGCGGTTCGCTGTTCGGCTTCGACATGACCCTGATCGCCGATGGCAACACCACGGTCGAACACAACCTGCCGCTGGGTGTCTTCTATGAAGACGTGCTGCAGTTCTTCAGCCAGTCGAAGACCGGCTACACCCCGACCCTGGTGGTGACCTATGGTGGCCCGGCAGGCGATCCCTATTGGCGATCGCACACCAATGTCTGGGAGCATCCGCTGCTCAAGAAGCACGAGCCGGCCGCCATCCTTGCTGCCAACAACTCGCGGCGGACCATAGCCGCCGACGGCGACTACAAGGACGATGACAACGCCCGCGAAGCCGCCAAGCTGGCGCGCCGCGGCGTGCCGGTTTCGATCGGGGCACACGGGCAGGAACCCGGCATCGCCGCGCATTGGGAACTGTGGTCCTTTGCCCGCGGCGGGATGAGCCCGGTCGAAGCGCTGCGTGCCGGCACGATCGAGGCGGCGCGCAGCCTTGGCTATGACGCCGATGTCGGCAGCCTTGAACCGGGCAAGCTGGCGGATCTTGTGGTGCTGGATGCCGACCCGACCAAGGACATCCGCAATTCCGACAAGATCAGCAAGGTCATGATCGGTGGCCGCCTGCTCGATGCCGCGACGCTCAACGAAGAGCTGACCGGCAGCCGCAAGCGACCGGCCTATTGGTGGGAAGGCAAGGATGGCGATGCCGGCTATGCTGGACCCGCTGGTGGCGGCCCGACCGCCGATGCCGATACCGACGACGGCTGAGCAGCGTTACGCTCAAGTTGACATAGTTGACACTGAGTCCGCTTTTCCCAACACCGCAGGAACGCTTGTTTTCTGCGGTGTTGGAGCCTGTTTCACGGGCTCGCGCTTGCTCCGGCTAAAAAAATTCCGTGCCGGATTTGCAGGCAGAGATGACGCCGAAATGCGCCTGACGTTTGACGGTGGAAAGAGCAGCCCGTGTTCTACCAGACGGCTCGAATGTAGGAAAATCGGTCGCTAGCCCCGCAGCTTGCGGAACCAGTCCAAGGTTGCCGCCGCGCCTCGGCTTTCGGCGTTGCGCCAGGACAGCGCGTCCTTGGACTTGTTGCGCTGCCGGCCGTCAGACCCCACCACGAACATCGCCGGGGTGCCTTTCAGCTGCTTGACCTTGAAGCGCGCCAACAGTTCGATGTTGCGGCCATTGCCGGTCTGCGGCACGCCAACGTCAATGAAGGTGACCGAATAGTCCTGGCCGAACTCGGTCTTGAAGGCATCGGAGGTGAGCACCTTGGCCAGCGCCACGCTATCGTGGCACCAGTCCGCCCCGAACACGAGCACGGCCGAGCGCCCGCTCTGCGCGGCACCGGCCAGCGCCGCGTCCATCGCAGCACGGGCATCGGCCTTCTGGTCATAAAACGGTTTCGCGGTAGCAGCCGTAGCGACGGGCTTGTCTGGCAAGTTCGCCTTGCACTCCTCCGCTGCCGGCCCAGTGGCTGTTACAGCCTGCGCCAGCAGCAGCGGAGCGAGGCAGAGCAGGCTCACGCCCCTGCTCTCACGCCTTCCCGACCACGCTTTCCGGCAGGTCGGTGCCGAACACGCGCTGGTAATATTCAGCTACCAGCATCCGCTCGGTCTCATCGCACTTGTTGAGGAACGAGAGACGGAAGGCGAAGCCCGGATCCTTGAAGATCGCGGTGTTCTGCGCCCAGGTGATGACGGTGCGCGGGCTCATCACGGTGGAGATATCGCCGCCGATGAAGCCCTGGCGGGTCAGGTCCGCCACCTTGACCATCTTGTCGACGGTATCGTCCGGCACGCCGGCGACCTTCTTCAGCACGATCTCGCTCTCCACCGCAGCGGGGAGATAGTTCAGGCCGACGACGATGTTCCAGCGGTCCATCTGGCCCTGGTTGATCGCCTGGGTGCCGTGATAGAGGCCCGAAGTATCGCCCAGGCCGACGGTGTTGGCCGTGGCGAAGAGGCGGAAGTTCTTGTTCGGGCGGATGACCCGGTTCTGGTCCAGCAGGGTCAGCTTGCCTTCGGTTTCCAGGACGCGCTGGATCACGAACATCACGTCGGGGCGGCCGGCATCGTATTCGTCAAACACCAGCGCAACCGGGTGCTGCAATGCCCAGGGCAGCAGGCCTTCGCGGAACTCGGTAACCTGCAGGCCATCGCGCAGCACGATCGCGTCGCGGCCGATCAGATCGATCCGGCTGATGTGGGCGTCAAGGTTGATGCGGATGCAGGGCCATTTAAGCCGTGCCGCGACCTGCTCGATATGGGTCGACTTGCCGGTGCCGTGATAACCTTGAACCATCACGCGGCGGTTGAAGGCAAAGCCGGCCAGGATCGCCAGCGTGGTGTCTGGATCGAAGACATAACTGTCATCGCGATCAGGCACGCGTTCATCGGCCACGGAGAAGGCCGGAACCTTCATGTCGATGTCGATCCCGAAAGTCTCGCGCACGTCGAGTTCGATATCGGGCGCAGGCAGGATCGTGTTGCCGCTGGTGTCGAGCTGGATGTTGGGAATATCGGTCATGACGAGGCATCGCCTATACGCGCGCGCGCAGCGCTGCAATAAGGAATGCGTTGCAATCAGCGACTCAATGCCCGGGAGCGTTCGTTCGATGAAAGTCTATGGTTTCCCCATCTCGCCCTTTGTCCGCAAGGTTCACCTCGTCGCTGCCGAAAAGGGCGTGCCGGTTGAACTGGCGCTGAGCAACCCGGCCGACCCCGCGGCAGAGTTTCTGGCGGCGAGCCCGTTCCGCAAGATCCCGGCGCTGGTCGATGGCGATTTCACGCTGTGCGATTCGACCGCGATCGTGACCTATCTCGATGCCATTCAACCCGAACCCCCGATCACGCCGGGCGATGCCAAGGCCAAGGCCAAGGCAATCTGGTTTGAGGAGTTTGCCGATACGATCCTGATCGCGGCGGGCGGCAAAATCATGTTCAACCGCTTCGTCAGCCCCAAACTGATGGGCAAGCCTGGTGACGAGGCCATGGCCCAGCAGGGCGAAAGGGAGCTGGAGCCGATCCTGGCATATCTAGAGAGCCAGTGCGGCGATGGCTGGCTGGCCGGAGACGATTTCTCGATCGGCGACATTGCCGTTGCGGCCACGTTCCGCTCGCTGGGCTATGTCGGACTTGAACCCAACCCCGAAACACACCCCCGCACTGCGGCCTGGTACGCGCGGGTCAAGGCGCGGCCGAGCTGGGGACCGGTCGCCGCGCTGGAAGACAAGATCGTGAGCCGCGCGCTGGGCGGCTAGGCGGTGGCGGCCTATACCTTCTACACCAACCCGCGTTCGCGCGGGCTGATCGCCAGTTGGGCGCTGCACGAGGTCGGGGCTGACTTCGCAATGGTCCCGGTTGGTTGGAGGGAGAAGCCCCCCGCCCTGCTCGCCGCCAATCCGCTCGGCAAGGTCCCGACCCTGGTTCACCACGCGCCCGAAGGCGACCGCGTGGTGACCGAGGCGGCGGCGATCTGTTCCTACCTGGCCGAGGAGCACCCCGAGGCCGGCCTGCTCCCCAACCCGGCCGAGCGAGGCCATTATCACCGCTGGCTCTTCTTCGCCGCCGGGCCGCTGGAGCAGGCGCTGATGGCGAGAATGCTTGGCTGGGAACTGCCGGCGGAGCGCGAAGGCACTGCCGGGTTCGGCAGTTTCGACCGGACCGTCGCCGCGCTGGACGTCCATCTGTCGCAGCATGACTTTGCCTGCGGGACACGCTTCACCATGGCCGACGTCTACCTCACCAGCCAGTTCGACTGGGGCCTGAACCTGAAGCTGCTGCCCCGGCACGACGCCTTTCTGGCCTATGCCGAGCGGTGCCATGCCCGTCCGGCCTATCAGGCAGCCTTGGCAGCAGACCGCGAACTCTACCGCCAGACCAAGGCACAGGGCTGAACATCCGTCACTTGAACGCAAAGGCAAAGTGATCCACCGATTTAGTCTTGCGACATACCAACCGGTCGGTATGGCTAAAGCATGATTCCGAATCGCCCCTTCCGGCCTGCCCCGCAAACGGCGCGCGACAAGCTGCTGGAAGCAGGCGTGCGGGTGGTGCGCGAACAAGGCTTTGCCGCCACTTCGGTTGACGATCTGTGCCGTGCGGCAGGGGTCACGAAGGGCGCATTTTTCCACCACTTCGCCTCAAAGGAGGCGCTGGGTGTGGCGCTGGCGGCCTATTGGTCGACCAGTACGGGGGGCTTTTTCGCGGAGGCGCCCTATCACCATCACGCCCGCCCGATCGACCGCGTGCTTGGCTATATCGACTTGCGCCTGGCGCTTATCGCCGGGCCGCCGGAAAGCTTCAGCTGCGTGGCGGGCACCATGCTGCAGGAAAGCTTCCGCACCAGCGACGCGATCCGTGCGGCCTGCGAGGCGAGCATCATGGGCAACGCCATCGCGCTTGAGGGAGATATCGCAGCTGCCATGGCCGAAGCCGGCGTCACCGGCACGACTGCCGCCAGCCTCTCGCGCCATGTCCAGACCGTGATCCAGGGCGCCTTCATCCTGGCCAAGTCGCAAGCGCCCGATGCCGCGGCCGACCTGGCCCGAGAGGCAATTGGCCACCTGCGCCGCTATTTCGAACTGCTGTTTAATGTCGGGGGCGATGAAGAGGAGTAGATGCCATGAGCCGAATGATTTTCGTCAACCTGCCGGTGGCCGACCTGCCCCACGCCACGCGGTTCTACACCGCGCTGGGCTTTGCCAATAACCCGCAATTCACTGACGAGACCGCCGCCTGCATGGTCTGGTCGGATGCCATTTACGTCATGCTGCTGACCCATCCGAAGTGGCAGGGCTTCACCACGCGGCCGATCTGCCCGCAGGGGTCGAGCGAGGTCTCGCTCGCTCTGGCGCTCGATGATCGCGCCGAGGTCGACAAGCTGGTGGAACTGGGCGCGGCCCATGGCGGAACAGCAGACGTGAACCCGCCGGAAGATCATGGCTTTATGTACCAACGCACGATCCTCGATCCGGACGGCCATGTCTGGGAGCCGTTCTGGATGGACCCGGCCTTTGCCGGCGGCGAGGCCAAGACCGAGGAGGTGGGGCAATGACCTATGTCGACGGCTTCGTGATCGCCTGTCCGCGCGCCAATCGCGACAAGTTCATCGCCCATGCCCGGATGGGTGACGCGGTCTTTATCGAGATGGGCGCGCTGCGCGTGGTCGAATGCTGGGGCGACGATATTCAGCCCGGCCACACCACCGATTTCCGCATGGCGGTGAAAGCCGCGGACGATGAAGAGGTGCTGTTTTCCTGGATCGAGTGGCCTGACAAGGCCACCCGCGACTCCGCCATGGCCCGGATGACCGAGATGATGAACGATCCCTCGAAAGTCGATCCGCGCATGGATCCGGCGAAAAACCCCATGCCCTTCGATGGCAAGCGTCTGATCTTTGGCGGCTTCGCGCCGGTGGTGGAAATGCAGCAGGGAGATGGCACCAATGACTAAGCTTCAAGGCAGCTGGGTCTGGTACGAACTGATGACGCCGGACCCGGCCGGAGCGAAGGCATTCTACGATGCCGTAATCGGCTGGGCGATGCAGCCGGGCACGCCGGAAACCGGCGACTATGGCTTTATCGCCAATGCCGATGGCGGGATGACTGGCGGCCTGCTCAAACTCTCGCAGGACATGACCGACCACGGCGCGCGGCCCTGCTGGCTGGGCTATATCGGGGTCGACGATGTCGATGCCAGCGTCGCGGCGATTGAGGCGGCTGGCGGCAAAAGCCTGATGCCCGCGCGCGACGTGCCGATGGCGGGACGGATCGCCATGGTCGCCGATGCTGATGGCGTGCCGTTCTATATCATGACGCCGACGCCGCCGCCCGGCGGCGGTGAAAGCACCTGCTTTTCGGCCATGCCGCACCCGGGTCGCTGCGGCTGGAACGAGCTTCTGGCCGGAAGCTTCGACGGCGCGGTATCCTTCTACACGGGCCAGTTCGGCTGGACCCTGCCCGATGCGATGGACATGGGCCCGATGGGCAAATACCAGTTCATCGCGCATGACGGCACGACTGTTGGCGCGATCATGGCCAAGCCCGATGCCGTCCCTGCCCCGCTCTGGTGTCACTACTTCTGGGTCGAATCCATCGCTGCCGCCAAGGAGCGGGTCACCGCCAACGGCGGCCATATCGTCAATGGTCCGCATGAGGTGCCCGGCCCGCTGTGGATCATCCAGGGCGTTGACCCGCAAGGCGCACTGTTCTCGCTGGTCGGGAACCCTTGACCGAACGGCTCTGATCGCTATCGTTCTATTTTTGTTCTCACTGAGGGAAATCAGCCATGGCCGCCTATACCTTCTTCACCAACCCGATGAGCCGCGGCCAGATCGCCCGTTGGGCATTGCATGAGGCGGGCGTCGATTACGACCAGGTGCTGGTAAGCTGGGATAGCAAGCCCCCCGCGCTCCTCGCCGCCAACCCGATGGCGAAGGTGCCGACGCTGATCCACCACAGTGAGACGGGCAACAAGGTCATCACCGAATGCGCTGCGATCTGCGCCTACCTGGCCGAAGCGCAACCGGAGGCCGGACTTGGACCGTCGGCAGACGAGTCGGCGGATTATTTCCGCTGGCTGTTCTTCGCTGCAGGACCGGTCGAGCAAGCGATCATCACCCGCTCAATGGGCTGGGAACTGCCGGTTGAGCGCCAGGCGATGGCCGGCTGGGGCAGCTACGAACGCACCATTGCCGCGCTCGAAGGGCATTTCGAGGGGAACAATTACGTGTGCGGTGAGCGTTTCACCATGGCGGACGTCTATGTTGGCAGCCAGGTCGACTGGGGCCTGACCTTCGGCTCGATTCCGCCGAACGAGGCCTTTGTCGCCTATGCCGAGCGGCTTCAGGCCCGCCCGGCCTACAAGGAAGCCAAAGGCATCGACAACGCGCTGATTGAGGAGAGCCGCAAATGACCGATGTGACGATCTGCCTGTGGTACGATGGCACGGCAGAAGAGGCGGCGAACTTTTACGCCTCGGTCTTTCCGGACAGTTCGGTCAGCGCGGTTCACTACGCTCCGGCCGACTTCCCTTCGGGCAAAGCGGGCGATCCACTGACGGTCGAGTTCACCGTGCTCGGTGTGAAATGCCTGGGCCTCAATGGCGGGCCAATCTTCCCGCATACCGAGGCGTTCTCGTTCCAGGTTGCAACTGACAGCCAGGAAGAGACCGACCGCTACTGGAACGCCATTGTCGGCAATGGCGGGGCCGAAAGTGCCTGCGGCTGGTGCAAGGACAAGTGGGGCCTCAACTGGCAGATCACCCCGCGCGTGCTGACCGAGGGCATGGCCGATCCCGATCCGGCTGTGCGCAGCCGGGTGTTCGAAGCGATGATGACAATGCACAAGATCGACCATGCCGCGATCGAAGCGGCCCGCGCAGGTTGAGCCGGTGCTGGCGCTCTACGGCCACCCCTTCTCTTCCTACACGTGGAAGGCGCTGATCGCCTTCTACGCCAACACCACACCTTTCGAATTCCGGATGCTCGATCCGAATCACCCAGAGCATGGCGCGGTGGTCGCCGCGGCAGGTCCGCTCGGCCAGTTCCCGGTGCTGTTGGACGGCGAGACGACGGTCTTCGAGGCGAGCTGCATTATCGAATACCTGCACCTCCATCATCCCGGCCGGGCCCCGCTATTGCCGGGTGACTCTGCGGCGGCGCTCGATCTGCGCATGCTCGACCGGGTGTTCGATCTGGCGGTGATGAGCCCGATGCAGGAGATCGTCGCAGAGCACATCCGTTCCCCCGGCATGCCCGACCCGGCCATCGAGGGCCGCGCCCGCGATAAGCTGGACCGCGCCTACCGCTGGCTCAACGCCTGGCTGGCCAAGGCCCCGCGCACTGGCGATGCGATCACGTTGATAGAGTGCGCCGCCGCGCCCAGCCTGTTCTATGCCGATTGGGTTTACCCGATCCCGATGCAGTTCGATGCCCTGCGCCAGTGGCGCGCGCACCTGCTCAGTTTGCCGGCCGTTGCCCGCTGCGTCGATGAAGCGCGGCCCTATCGCCACTTTTTCCCGCTCGGCGCACCCAACCGCGATTAATCAGGACCTGCCCCATGAACGAATTGTCCGTCACCCGTCTGATCGCCGCCCCGCCCGCAAAGGTCTGGGACGCACTCGTCAACCGCACCAATGAATGGTGGTGTCCGGTGCCCTGGCGCGCCGAAGTTGACTGGGGTGAGCGCCGCGCTGGCGCTGCCACCCATACCGTCATGTACGGCCCGGATGGCGAAGTGCACCAGCATCCTGGCCTGATCCTCGCCTGGGACGAGGGCCGCCGGGTCGCCTCAACGGATTCGATTGTTGGCGACCTTGAGCCCAACACGCCTTTCATGATCGGCATATGGGAGATCGCGCCAGAAGGCGACGGCACCCGCTATACCGCCCGCGCCCGCCACTGGAGCGTCGAGGCAATGGAACAGCACCGCGAGATGGGTTTCGAGCAAGGTTGGAATGCCTGCACCGACCAGCTGCAGGCGCTCTGCGAGCGCTAGGTACCGCAACTCTTACGCGAAGGCCACGGCCTTTCGGAGCAGCTGGTAAGCCTCGACCACTTCCTGTAACCGCGCTTCGAAGCTGCGGTCGCCGCCATTGCGATCGGGGTGGTACTTGCGGACAAGCTGCGAATAGCGGCTGCGCAGGTCGCTGCGGCTCGCATCAAGCGCCAGGCCCAGCACATCGAGCGCGCGGCGCTCGTCCGGGGTTACCGCGCGGCCATCCTGCCGCTGGGCCGGTTTGCGCGCCCGCGCCCGGCCACTAATCGCTTCCAGCGGATCCTTGAAATCGGCCCAGCGCGGCGCCGAATCGATCCCGGCCGTGGGTGAGAAGGCGCGCGTCTCACGCTCCCAGCCGTGAATCGGGTTCTGCGCGCGCATGATCTCCTCAGGCGTCATCCCGGCGAACCAGTCATAGCCGGCGTTGAACGCGCGGACGTGATCAAGGCAGAACCAGCGATAGTCACCCGGCCCGTCAAATCCGGGGCGGCGTTCACCGGGTGCGCGGAATTCCCCGGCTTCCCGGCATCCGGGAGCCATGCAGCGGCGTTGGGCACCCTGAACCCGGCCATGAAAACGATCGTGCTTCACGGCTTCCACATGGCGATTGTTCGGCTAGAAGGGAAGCCATGACCAGCCCCATTGCGACCGAAATCCAGGCACTGCTCACCGCTGCTTTTGCGCCAAGCCACCTCGCCGTGCTCAACGACTCGGCCAAGCATCATGGCCATATGGGTGATGACGGCTCGGGCGAATCGCACTTTACGGTCGAGATCGAGAGCGCGGCCTTTGCCGGCGTTTCACGGCTGCAGCGCCAACGCATGGTCAATGCCGCGCTGGGCGACATCCCCGGCCAGCGGGTCCATGCACTGGCCATCAAAGCAAGGGCTCCCGGCGAATGACCATCCAGACCACGATCCAGCCGGTCACGCACGATCTTGGCGCCTTCCAGGTGCGCCGGGTGCTCCCCTCGCCCCGGCAGGTCATGGTCGGGCCGTTCGTTTTTGTTGACCAGTTCGGCCCTGCGATCCTTCCGCCCGGCACCGCGATGGACGTGCGCCCGCACCCGCATATCGGCATTGCCACGGTGACCTGGCTGTTCGAAGGCGCGATCGACCACCGCGACAGTCTGGGCACCTTCGCCACGATCCGCCCCGGCCAGGTCAACCTGATGACCGCGGGGCGCGGCATCGTCCATTCCGAACGCGGACTGCCGGCCGAGCGTGAGATCGCGAAGCCGATGTATGGAATGCAGACCTGGCTCGCCCTCCCCGATGGCAAGGAGGAGATCGACCCGGCCTTCGAAGCACAGACCGACTTGCCGCTGGTCGAAGATTCCTGCGTTTCCGCCCGGGTCATCATGGGCAGCCTGTGGGGCCACACGGCCCGCACCACCCAGCATTCGGACACCATCTATGCCGAGATCGTCCTCGCCCCCGGCGGTGCGATCCCGATCGACAGCGAAGCGGACGAGCGGGCCGTCATGTTGGTTGGCGGCGAGGCGAGCCTGGATGGCGCGGCGCTGGGACCTTACGAATTGGCCGTCCTCGCACCCGGCCAGCCGATGCGGTTGGCCAGCGAGCGCGGCGGGCGCGTCATGCTGCTGGGCGGTGCGGCGATTGGCAGCCCGCGGCATGTCTGGTGGAACTTCGTTTCCTCAAGCCGCGATCGGATCAACCAGGCCAAGGATGACTGGCGGCAAGGCCGCTTTGCCAAGGTGCCCGGGGACGAGGATGAATTCATCCCGATCCCGCAGGTGCCACTGACCAACAGCGACAACAGCTAAGACCGATAACAGGGAGAGTGCGATGAGCTTCAAGGGACAGACCGCCTGGATCACCGGCGCTTCATCGGGGATCGGCGCGGCGCTGGCCAAGGCGCTGGCGGAGCAAGGCGCGCGGCTGGTGCTGTCAGGCCGCAAGATCGATGCGCTGGAAGCCGTGGCGGCCGAATGTGGCAGCGATTGCCTGATCCTGCCGTTCGAGACGACCGACATCGCGGCGCTAGCTCCGGCGGTTGAACAGGCCTGGACCTGGTCAGGTGGAATCGACCTGCTGGTCAACAATGCCGGCATCTCGCAGCGCAGCCTGGCGGTGGAGACGGCCTATCCGGTCTATCAGCGGATCATCGATGTCGATCTCCTCGCGCCGATCGCGCTGACGCAGGAGATCCTGCCGAAGATGGCGGCGCGCAAGTCGGGCCGGCTCGCCTATATCTCGTCAATCGCGGGCAAGGTCGGCGTGCCGATGCGCACCGCCTATTGCGCGGCCAAGTTCGGCCTGGCTGGCTATGCCGATGCCTTGCGTGCGGAAACTTCGGTGCTGGGGCTCAAGGTGCATACGATCTACCCCGGATCGATCCGCACCGATGTCTCGCGCAATGCGCTCACCGCCGATGGATCGGCCCGCGGGGCTAGCGACTCTGTCATCGACAACGGGATCGATCCGCAGGTTGCGGCGAAGTGGATGCTGGACGCCATGCTGGCCGACCAGCGCGAGATCATCGTGGCCGAAGGCGGCGAGGCGAAAATGGGCGAGCTGCGCCGCACACCCGACGCCCTGTTCGATCAGGTCGCAGCGATGATGGCTTCTGGCTATGCCGAAAAGATGAAGTCAGAGGCAAAGCAGTGATGGAGCAGATCCGAGTCAAACTCGCCAACGCGATCGAACTCGATGTGGTTGATGTCGGCCCGCGCGACGGGCCGGTGCTGATCTTCCTTCATGGTTTTCCCGACAGCCACCGGACCTGGCGTCACCAGATCGCACACCTGTCTGGCCGCTATCGCTGCATCGCGCCGGACCAGCGCGGCTATCGCGGTTCGTCCAAGCCCGTGGGGGTGGAGAACTACACGCCCGACAAGCTGATCGGCGACGTATTCCAGCTGGCCGATGCGCTGGGCGTCGGGCCGTTCACCATCGTCGGGCATGACTGGGGCGGCGCGATTGCCTGGGGCGTGGCGATCATGGGGCAGCTCAATGGCCGGGTAACGCGCGCCGTCGTGATGAACGCGCCGCACCCCACGATCTTCCCCAAGCTGCTCTACACCAACCGTCAGCAGCGCCAGGCCAGCCAGTATTTCCGCGTGTTCCGCGATTCCGCCAGCGACGAGCTGGTCGAGCAGTTCGGCCTTGGCGGTGTGCTGCTCAAAGCCTTTGGCGAGGTGCCGGAAAACCCCAAAATGGACCCGGCCGAGCGCGCTGCGCTGATGGAGGACTATGCCAACCGCGAGGCCTCCATCGCCATGCTGAACTGGTACCGCGCCAGTCCGATGGAAGTGCTCGACATGGATGCGCCCTATGAGCTTCCAGCCGGATATCAGCCACCGGCCCTGCCCAAGCTGACCATCCCGACACTGGTGGTCTGGGCGATGGACGATATCGCCCTGCCCGCTGCGAACCTCGATGGGCTGGACGAAGTGATCGAGGACCTGACATTGGTCCAGGTGCCCGGCTGCGGGCACTTTGTGCAGTGGGAAGCCCCGGACGAAGTCAACGCCGCGCTCGATGGCTTCCTGGCGCGGACCGGCCATGGCTGAGGCGCGGCGCGGCGGGATCGGCGCCGCGATTGCCGCGGCCGAGGCGAAAAGCCGCCGCTCGTTGCTGCGCAATCACGGCGGCGGCCACGCGCCGGTCAGCTTCCTTGAGCTGTTCTTCGACCTGGTCTTCGTTTTCGCGATCACGCAGCTCTCGCACTTCCTCAAGGACCACCTGACTTGGCTGGGCTTTGCCCAGGCGCTGGTGCTGTTCCTGGCTGTATGGTGGGCCTGGATGTACACCACCTGGGCGACCAACTGGGCCGATCCCGAGCGGTTCGAGATCCGCATCATGCTGCTCGCGCTGATGGCATTGAGCCTGCTGATGGCGGTCGCACTGCCCTATGGCTTCAGCAAATATGCCTGGCTGTTCGCGGCCAGTTACGTCCTGCTGCAACTGGGGCGCACGGTGTTCATGTCCTTCGTGCTCTACCGCGAGCAGCAGGCCAATGCCCGCAACATGATGCGGATCGCCGTGTGGTTCTGCTATGCCGCGCCGTTCTGGCTGATCGGCGTGCTGCGGCCGGAGGACGAGCGGCTGGCCTGGTGGCTGCTGGCCGTGGTGATCGAGTATCTTGGCCCGATCACGCTATTCCCGGTGCCGGGCCTGGGCCGCTCCAAGGCCTCGGACTGGGACATTTCCGGCAGTCACATGGCCGAACGCTGCGGGCTGTTCATCATCATCGCGCTGGGCGAAGGGATCATCATTACCGGCGCTACATTTGCCGATGCGACGATGGAGAGCGGGCGGGTACTCGCCTTCTGCCTCGCCTTCCTTTCATCGGTTCTGATGTGGTGGCTCTACTTCGATCTCGGGCAAAAGCGCGGGTCGGACCATATCAGCGAGAACGCCGAGGTCGGCCGGGTGGCGCGCAATGCCTATACCTATCTGCATATGCCGATCGTGCTGGGCATCGTGATCTTGGCGGTTGCCGACGCCAAGCTGCTCGACAATTGGTACAAGCCCGCCGACGGCAAGCTGGCGCTAGTGATGTGCGGCGGAGGCGTGCTGTTCCTGGTGGGTCTGGGTCTGTTCAAGCGCAATTCCAACCCGCTCGGTAATTTCCCGCTATCGCATCTGGTCGGAACGCTGCTGTTCGTTGGACTGGGCATTGCAGCGTGGAAAGGCATGCTGACCACGCTGCAGGTTGGCGGCATGGGCGTGGCCGCCTTTGCCGTTGTCTCGGGCTGGGAATGGGTCTCTTACCACGGTGGGTGGAAGGAACGGATCGACGATACCGTCGCCTGGTTCAAGCTCGCCAGTCAATACTAGCGCCGTGCGGGTGCGCCCGCGCCAGCATCACCGGCTCACCCCCGCCCGGCCAATAGCGCACGACCAGTTCGTGGAGATGCAGCACGCGGTTTGCCTCCAGCGCAATCCACGCGAGTGGCCGCTCGGGCGTGGCCATGGCCCCCGCCGCTTCCATTGCCTGGGTCACCCGCGCCTGCTGGTCTTCCGGCACGTATTGCCAGACGATCGAGTGCATCAGCACTCGAGTGGTCCCGGCCACCTGCGGTTTCGCCAGTTCGGCCTCGATAAAGTCCGCAGCGTTCATTTGCACCAGGTCAGGCGGTGATTTGCCGGCCTCGGCAATGGCAGCAGCCATCCGCTCGAACCGCACGGTGTGCTCAGGCCAGATATAGGCCTTGAGCCGGAGCGCCTGATCCGGGTCGGTCAGATCAACTGGCGCGACATCGCAGCCCTTGGTGGAGACTATTTCGATCTGCTGGGCTGGCGGCGGATTGCCCTGCCATTCGGGCTTGAAGCCCATGGCCCCAGGCTCCGGCCCGACTTGCACCCCGGCAAGGTCATAGCGATAGCGGTCGATCATCAGGTTGATCCCCGCGCTTGAGCCGATCTCCAGGCACTGGAAACGGGGCGGCAGTCCCTTGCTAGCCAGCCACAACATAGCGGCGATGAAGTTGCTGGAGCGCCCCGCCTCGTTGGTCTGCGGCGGGCCGTCTAGCCAGGGCAGCAGCTCCGCTTCATGTGCAAGGATCGCTGCGGCCACTATCGCCGCATCGTCAACCCCGGCGCGATCCTCGTAGATCGCCGCCAGGGCTGGCTCCGCCCCCTTCAGGTGCAGGGCATGGATGCCGCCTGCCAGCCGAAGCGGCAAGGCATCGGCCAAGGGCGCACCTGGCCAGTTGCGCAGCGCATCGAACAGCTGCCCCGGTTCGCCGCGCTCCAGCAGGTCGCGCAGCGCCGCCACCACGCGCGCCGTTACGGTCGCACCGGCCTGGGTGCAATATGCCACCTGGTTGTCGAAGGCCGCGACGACAATGCCTTCGCCCTTCGCGTTGATATCGATGAACTGATAACCCTGGACCATAGGCGCTCCTTGCCCTTTGGCGCTGCCCCGCCTAAACGCGCGGCGCTATGTCGAACCCGCTGACCTTCGCCGTGCCCAAGGGCCGCATTCTCGACGAGGCGCTGCCGCTGATGGCCCGCGCCGGTGTGGTGCCAGAGGCAGGGTTCCACGACAAGGGCAACCGCGCCCTCTCTTTCGCCTGCGAAGGCTCAGACATGCGGGTGATCCGCGTACGCGCCTTCGATGTCGCGACCTTCGTTGCCCACGGTGCCGCACAGGTTGGGATCGTCGGCTCGGATGTGGTGGAAGAGTTCGCCTATCCCGACCTTTACGCGCCGGTTGACCTGGCGATCGGCCATTGCCGGCTGTCGGTGGCCGAACCCGAAGGCCAGGCTGGCGCGCCGCTTTCAAGCCACCTGCGCGTCGCCAGCAAGTACCCAAACCTGACTCGCCGCCACTTCGAGCGGATGGGGGTTCAGGCCGAAGTCGTGAAACTCAACGGCGCGATGGAACTGGCGCCGGGCCTGGGGCTGGCCAGCCGCATCGTCGATCTGGTTTCGACCGGACGCACGCTCAAGGACAACGGCCTGGTTGAGACCAGCACGATCCTAGACGTTTCGGCCCGGCTGATCGTCAACCGCGCCGCGCTCAAGACCGACGCCCGGGTGGGCGCGCTGGTCGAGGCGTTCCGTGCGCTGGCCGCACCGGCGGAGGCCGCCTGATGCTGCGCCTCAACACCCGCGACCCCGGCTTTGACGCTGCCTTCCGCAAGCTGGTTTCCGACCGCCGCGAGAGCGACGAGAATGTCAGCCGCGATGTCCAGATCATCCTCGACGATGTCCGCGCCCGCGGCGATGCGGCGCTGGCCGAGCTGACCCGCAAGTTCGACCAGCACGAGCTGGCCAGCGATGCCGATTGGCAGGTCGATGCCGCCACCTGCCGCGAAGCCTTCGACAACCTCACACCGGACCTGCGCGCCGCGCTGGAACTTGCCGCCAAGCGCATCCGCGCCTTCCATGAAGGGCAGAAGCCGGCCGATCGCGACGAAACCGACAAGCATGGCGTGCGCATGGGCGCGCGCTGGGGGGCGGTCGATGCCGCCGGGCTCTATGTGCCGGGCGGCCGCGCGGCCTATCCTTCTTCGCTGCTGATGAACGCGATTCCGGCCAAGGTTGCCGGGGTCGAGCGGCTGGTCGTCGTCACTCCCAGCCCCAAGGGCCAGGTCAACCCGCTGGTCCTGGCCGCCGCGCACCTGGCCGGCGTCGATGAAGTCTGGCGGATCGGCGGCGCCCAAGCGGTCGGCGCGCTGGCCTATGGCACGGAACGGATCAAGCCGGTCGATGTGATCGTTGGCCCCGGCAACGCCTGGGTCGCCGAAGCCAAGCGCCAGCTTTACGGTGTGGTCGGGATCGACATGGTCGCCGGACCGAGCGAGATCCTGCTGATCGCCGATGGCCAGAACTCGCCGGAATGGACCGCCGCCGACCTGCTGAGCCAGGCCGAACATGACCCCTCGGCCCAGTCGATCCTGATTACCGATGATCCGGTCTTCGCCGATACGGTGGCGGACCGGATTGGCGTCGAATTGGCCATGCTGCCAACCGCCCGCGTCGCCAGCGAGAGCTGGAACACCCACGGCACGATTATCGAAGTGGCCGACCTGATGGCCGAGGCCCCGGCACTCGCCAATGCGCTCGCCGCCGAACACGTCCAGATCGCCACCGACGATCCACAGGCGCTGTTCGAACGAATCCGCCACGCCGGCTCGGTCTTTCTTGGCCGGATGACGCCTGAAGCCGTTGGTGATTATGTTGCCGGGCCCAACCACGTACTGCCCACCGGACGCCGCGCGCGGTTTTCATCCGGGCTGTCGGTGCTTGATTTCATGAAGCGCACCAGCTTCATCCAGCTTGATGCCAAGGCGCTGAAGGCCGTTGGCCCGGCTGCAGTGGAGCTGGCCAATGCCGAGGGGCTGACCGCCCATGCGCGCTCGATCGAAGTGAGACTGGGAATATGAGCAAGTCAAAAGCCCGCCCAGCCGCCCGCCTTGCGGCGGTGCAGGCGCTGTACCAGCACGCCATGGAAGGCACGCCGCTGGCCTCGCTGCTCGACGAGTTCCATCGCCACCGCCTTGGCGCCGAGATCGAAGGGGACCAGTACGCCGAGGCCGAAGTCGCCTTTTTCGACGCGATCGTACAGGGCGTGATCGCCCGCTACGAGGAGATTGACGCTCTGCTAGAGGCGCGCCTTGCCGAAGGCTGGAAACTGGAGCGGCTTGACAAGACCATGCTCCAGATTCTGCGCGCCGGCGCCTGGGAACTGCTCGCTCGCGCTGACGTGGCGACCGGCACGGCCATCAGCGAATATGTCGACGTCGCCCACGCCTTCTTCGAGGCGCGCGAGGCGAAGTTCGTCAACGGCGTGCTTGATGCCGTGGCGAAGGACGTGCGCGGCTGACACCCTCCCTTCCCTCTCGATGGGGGAAGGATACCGCAGCTTGGCGACTTGTCGCCTAGCGCAGGTTGGATGGGGGTGATCTCTCGGCTAGAGAGGCATCCGATGAAGAAGCATCCGCCTGGCATCTCGACCGTTCGCGCACGCGAACTTCGGCAGAATGCCTCGTCGGCAGAGCTGCGCATGTGGCGCTTGCTGCGCGAAGGGTTTCCCGAAGGCCGATGGCGGAGGCAGGTTCCCATTCGCCACTACATCGCCGACTTCGCGAGCCATCGGCTTCGGCTGGTGATCGAACTGGATGGCGGACAGCATTCCGAAGCTGGCGATGCAGTCCGTACTGCGGCGATCGAGCACGAGGGTTATCGCGTTGCCCGCTTCTGGAACAACGAAGTGCTGGAGAATTCCGAAGGGTGCCTGGCTCGGCTACTTGATCTTGTCGGGCAAACGCACCCCCATCCAACTACGACTAGGCGTTCCGCCAAGTCTCCGTATCCTTCCCCCATCGAGGGGGAAGAAGCTCGATGAGCCGCGAGGCGGCCTTTATTGCCGCGCTGCGTGGAATAGCCACGCATCCCGCCGCGCGCGGTCTGGCAGATGATTGTGCGGTGCTAGAGATCGGCGGCGAAACGCTGATCCTGACCCATGACGCCATGGCCGAGGGGGTGCATTTCCTGCCCGGACAGGACGCAGCCGATGTCGCGTGGAAGCTGGTTGCCTCCAATCTCTCCGATCTGGCCGCCAAGGGGGCCGAACCGCTTGGCGTGCTGCTGGGCTATCAGTTCGGTCCGGACGATGCCCGGTTCCTGGCGGGCCTGGAGGAGGTGCTGGTGCACTTTGGCGTGCCGCTGCTCGGCGGTGACACCATCAGTGCGACCGGGCCGCAGGTGCTGGGTCTCACCGCACTAGGCCGCGCCACCCATCGCCCGGTCCCGGCGCGGAGCGGCGCGCGGCCCGGCGATGCAATCTGGATCACCGGCCCTGTGGGCGCTGCGATGCTGGGGTTTGAGGCCCTGCGTGATGCCACCGCTGCGGACAGCGCTGCTTTCCGCCGTCCGCTCGCCCGGCTGGCTGACGGACGGGCGCTAGCTCCGCTCGTCTCGGCGATGATGGACGTCTCGGACGGACTTCTCCTCGATGCCAGCCGTATGGCCCGCGCCTCGGGCGTGAGCTTCGCTATCGACAGCATGGCCGTGCCGATCGCCGCGCCAGAAGCCCGCCGGGCCGAGGCGCTGCGCTGGGGTGAGGATTACCAGTTACTGTTCACGCTGCCCGAGGGGGCAGAACCGCCGATCACGGCCTTCCAGATCGGCACGGCATCTGCCTCAGCCGAAGCCCCGGTCGTGCTGGATGGCCTGCCCCTGACCGAGGCCAAGGGCCTTGGCTACGAGCACTCTTAAAGCGGTGAAACGTCCACCCCGCGCGCCTTCAGGATCGGCTTGAGCGCGTAATAGGCTTCCTTGGTCCGGTGGTTGGGGATGCCGGGATAGAGGTGGTGGACGATGTGGTACTGCATCCCCATCGACAGGATGTGGCCGACCCGGCTCTTGAACACATTGGTGTTCTCATAACGGCCCATCTTGCCTTCGCGCGGGTGGTGCGGCGCCCAGGACAGGAAGAAACGAATATAGCTGAGGCCGATGTGACGCGGCAGCCACCAGATCAGCGCCGCCTCGATTGCATAGCCATTCCAGGCCATGGTGAAGAGCGTGCCCATGAAGACCAACTGAAGGATCATCGTTTCGACCAACGCGCGGCGCGCTTCAGGCGTGCCCATTTCGGCCAGGATTCGCTTGTAGTGGTGGATCGAGCCGTCGACGCCGGGTTGGCGGTTGTACCAGGTCTTGTACCAGGCCAGCCACATGTTGGGGGCCTCGTCGGTATAGTCCGGATCCTTGTCGGGATGGTTGGTATGGTAGTGATGCTCGAGGTGCATCAGCCGCGCCATCGAGAAGGGGAAAACGATCGGAATGGTCGAAACCGCGCCAACTGCTTCATTCAGCCAGCGATACTTGGTGCCCGGCCGGCCGATGTTCGAATGCATCGCCTCGTGGCTCGTCACATAGCCGCCGACGCAGAAGATGCAGGACAGGACGAAAGCGAGCGGCAGATTGAGCACGCCCATGATCGCCAGCGGGAAGAACGAGAGCCAGATCGCGAAACAGCCAAAGGCCGCGACCGCATAGGGCCACATCGCGCCGCCATGGAACCGCCGCGCAATCTCAATTTCTTCCTTGCGCAGATCGCGCCGGGTGTACCGATCCATCCCGTCGCGCCCAAGCGGGAGCGCAGCGCGATCATCAGCCGGCGCAACCGTAGCCGGATTGGGCAGGAGAAGATCTTGTTCGCTCACAGCCAGCGCCCCCGGATATTTGCAACCAGGCCCCAGGTCCCGCCGATGATCAGGCCAAAGGCAATCCGGCTGATCCCGAACGGCGCGGGCAGATCCCACAGCACCATCAGTTGCGCGATCAGCGGAGCGATAAAGCCGATGCCGAAGAAGAACGGCATCCAGGCGAGCACTTGTTTGAGGACCGTGGCCATGGCGTTAACTTCCCACAAACCATCCAAGTGCGCAAGATTCCTTGGATTCAACCTTCTGCCCCATCCGGAAACGCCCCTAGCGGAAGTGGCGGGGAAAAGGCTGCGCGAAATCGTTGCATGGCCGGAAAACGTGCTTTAGCGTCCCGGCCCAGCCCCGCATTCGCGGGGTTCCTATTAGATAATAAGGGGGAGCGATCTCGTGGATCTCGTCACGCTCGCAATAATCCTGGGACTGGTGGCCGTATTGTACGGTTTCATCACCAGCCGCCAAGTACTCGGCGCAGATGCCGGTAATGCAAAAATGCAGGAAATCGCCGCAGCCATCCAGGAGGGCGCGCAAGCCTACCTGAAGCGGCAATACACCACCATTGCTATCGTCGGCGTCATCGTCGCTGTCATTGTCGCCGTCGCGCTGGGGCCGATCTCGGCTGCGGGCTTCCTGATCGGCGCGATCCTGTCAGGCGTCGCCGGCTTCATCGGGATGAACATTTCGGTCCGTTCGAACGTCCGCACCGCCGCTGCGGCCCAGACCGGGCTGCAGGCCGGTCTGACCCTGGCCTTCCGCGCCGGGGCGATCACCGGCATGCTGGTGGCCGGCCTGGCGCTGCTCGCCATCGCGGTGTTCTATTACTACCTGACCACTGTGGCCGGCTTTACCGTGGGCGGCGATGACCGCACCGTGGTCGATGGCCTGGTTGCCCTCGCCTTCGGTGCCTCGCTGATCTCGATCTTCGCGCGCCTCGGCGGCGGGATCTTCACCAAGGCCGCCGACGTCGGCGCTGACCTTGTCGGCAAGGTCGAAGCAGGTATCCCCGAAGACGATCCGCGCAACCCGGCCGTGATCGCCGATAACGTGGGCGACAACGTGGGTGACTGCGCCGGCATGGCTGCCGACCTGTTCGAAACCTATGTCGTCACCGTTGGCGCCACCATGGTGCTGACCGCGCTGCTGCTGAAGGGCCTGGGCGATATGCTGGCCCCGATGATGGCCTTGCCGCTGCTGATCGGCGGCGTCTGCATCGTCACCTCGATCATCGGCACCTATTTCGTCCGCCTGGGTGGCGGCACGAACATCATGGGCGCCATGTACAAGGGCTTCCTGGTCACCGCCGTGCTCTCGATCGGCGCGATCTGGTGGGCGATTTCCTATGCGCTGGGCGACATGGAAACCGCGATGAGCTACACCATCCTCGACACCACGGTGAGCTTCACCGGCCGCGTGCTGTTTTACTGCTCGCTGCTGGGTCTGGTCATCACCGGGCTGATCATCTGGATCACCGAGTACTACACCGGCACGAACTATCGTCCGGTGCGCTCGATCGCCAAGTCGTCTGAAACCGGCCACGGCACCAACGTGATCCAGGGCCTGGCGATCAGCCTTGAATCGACCGCGCTGCCCACGATCGTGATCTGCGCCGGCATCATCATCGCCTACCAGCTCGCTGGCCTGATCGGGATTGCCTATGCGGCTACTGCGATGCTGGCGCTCGCGGGCATGGTCGTTGCGCTCGATGCCTATGGTCCGGTCACCGACAATGCCGGCGGCATTGCCGAAATGGCCGGCCTCGACGATTCGGTCCGTGAAAAGACCGACGCGCTCGACGCGGTGGGCAACACCACCAAGGCCGTGACCAAGGGCTATGCGATCGGTTCGGCGGGCCTCGCGGCACTCGTGCTGTTCGCCGCCTACACGACTGACCTTCGCGAGTTCTTCCCTGATCTGGTCGTCAGCTTCAGCCTGGAGAACCCTTACGTGATCGTCGGCCTGCTGCTCGGCGCGCTGCTCCCTTACCTGTTCGGTGCGATGGGCATGACCGCCGTGGGCCGCGCCGCCGGCGACGTGGTGAAGGACGTGCGTGACCAGTTCGCCAACGACAAGGGCATCATGGCCGGCACTTCGAAGCCGAACTATGCCCGCACCGTTGACCTGGTGACCAAGGCCGCGATCAAGGAAATGATCGTTCCGTCGCTGCTGCCGGTCCTCGTCCCGATCGTCGTCTACTTCGTGATCACGGCGGTCGCCGGTCAGGCCAATGGCTTTGCGGCGCTGGGTGCGCTGCTGCTGGGCGTGATCGTTGGCGGCCTGTTCGTCGCGATCTCGATGACCTCGGGCGGCGGCGCGTGGGACAACGCCAAGAAGTACATTGAAGACGGCCACCACGGCGGCAAGGGCTCTGAAGCCCACAAGGCTGCGGTGACCGGGGACACGGTTGGCGATCCTTACAAGGATACCGCCGGTCCGGCCGTCAACCCGATGATCAAGATCACCAACATCGTCGCGCTGCTGCTGCTCGCGGCGCTGGCGGCGGGGCACTGAGGCGGCGCAAGCCACCACACACCCCACAGGTGAAGGAGACCCCGTCCGGCGCAATCCGGGCGGGGTTTTCTTTTGGAATTAGGCCCATTGGCCCATTGCGCGCGACGCCGGTTTCGTTAGGTTTCGCTCCATCGGGGACGCGTGGGTCGCGCCCTGAACCGGAGGTTTTGGAAGTGCTTGCAAAGAACATCCTGCTCGGCGGCGCGCTGGCTGCCGTGCTCAGTCTGTCGTTCGTCGCCCCAGCTGCCGCGCAAACCACGCCGGGAACGCCGGTTGCGACCAAGGTCTCGCTCAGTGTGCTGACCGAGCTCCCTGCCCTGTCACAGGTGCGGATGTCCCCTGACGGGACCAAGGCGATGGTCACGCTCGGCGGTGGCAATGACTTCGTCTATGCGCTGCTCGACCTGATCAATGGCGGAAAGCCCAAGGTCATTGCTTCAGCCGAAACCTATAAGGAAGCCGGCCAAAAGGCGATCGCGGGCTATCGCTGGGTCGGCAACCGCTACATCCTGATGACGCTCAACTCGCGCGAGGCGATCGCCGGGCAGCGGGTCGATCTGTCGCGGCTGGTCTCGTATGACACTGAAACCGGGACGAGCACGCCAGTCGCCTGGCGCGATTCCACCGGCGGCGCGGCCGACGTGCTTTATGTCGACGAGAAAAACCTGCGCATCCTGCTGGCGCGCGGCGTCGATACCGGCAACACCGAGATGATGTTCCGCGACCGCGTCGAGTGGGTCGATATCGTCAGCGGCAAGCCGATCGAAATCGTCCAGCAGCCCAACCCAGTGGTTGGCGGCTGGGCGGCAGACAGCAACGGTGTAGTTCGCTTGGGCTTTGGTGGTGATCGCGATACCGGCGAGGAGCGGTACCTCTATCGCTCCAAAGCGGGCGAGCCGATTCAGACCGTGCAGCGGGTCATTGACAAGGATTTTGCCGGCGGCGGCCTTCGCCCGGCGATGTTCTTGCAGGAACCTGACATGGCCGTGGTGACCAGCAATCATGAAGGTTTCAACGCCGTATACAAAGCCAATATGCGCACGATGCAGATCGTGTCGAAGATGTTCTCTGCCCCAGCCGGCTATGATGTCGATGGGGTGATCACCGATATCAACGGCAGCAGGCTGCTGGGCTATAACTTCACCACCGATCGCCCGCGCCAGTACTTCGTCGATCCGCAGCTCAAGCAAATCAAGGCGTTCCTTGACGAAAGCTTTGGCAAGGACAACGCTTTGATCGTCTCGCGCGGGGAGAAAAACCAGAAGCTGATCGTGGCGCTGTCGCAGCCGCGTCAGCAGCCGTCCTATTACACCTACGACACGATCACCGGGCAGATGCAGCTGATTGGCTATGCCAGCCTGACGATCAAGGACGGGCTGATGAACCCGGTTGAAGCAATCCGCTACAAGGCCAGCGACGGCCTGGAAATCGAAGCGATCGTCACCCGGCCCCGGCTCCGCGCCGGCCAGGGCAAGCTGCCGGTGGTCGTCCTGACCCACGGCGGACCCTATGGCGTGCGCGACAATGCGGACTACGATCAGTGGGCCCAGTCAATTGCCGAACAGGGCTATGTGGTTGTCCAGCCAAACTATCGCGGCTCGGGCGGCTATGGCCGGGAATTCGTCAAGGCGGGCCGCAAGGATGGCTTCGGGACCCGTATGCAGGATGATCTCAACGACGTGGTCGATCACCTCGCCGCCAAGGGTGAAGTCGATCCGGCTCGTGCCTGCATGATGGGCTGGTCTTATGGCGGCTATGCCTCGGCCCGCGCGGCCCAGCGCGATCCGCAGCGCTGGCGCTGCACCATCGCCGGTGCCGGGGTCTATGACCTGCCAATGATGCGCTCTTATGACCAGGGTTACCTTGGCTCGTTCGGTGCCAACTACCTCGCCAAGGGGGCAAACTCGCTGCAGGAGGTTTCGCCGGCACTCCAGACCAAAACCAACTGGTCACCGATCCTGGTGGTCCACGGGGTACGCGATCCGCGCGTCCCGATCGCCCAGGGCCGCACCCTGGTCTCGCGCCTGCGCTCTGCAGGCAAGGTCGAAGGCGTTGATTTTGCCTATATCGAGCAGCCCAAGAACGGTCACTACGGCATCTTCTTCACCAAGGAAGAACGGCTTGAATGGCTGGGCGGCACGGCGGCCTGGTTGAACAAGTTCAACCCGGCCTACGTACCGACCGATGCCGACTATGCCAAGAAGCCCGACCCCGATCCGGACGTCGTGCGGATGGCGGCCCGGCTGTTTGGTGGCGGCGGGGGGACGGCCGGCGGCGGGAAATAACCCGCGTTAGCCAATCCTTGGGGTTTCAAAGCTAAACCACCGGTTGCGGGCCCAATTCGGCCACGGCAACCGGGGGTTTTCTTTGGCAAGCAGCGCATCGCTGGTCCTGCCTGATGAAGTGCGGCAAACTGCCGACCCTGTTGCCGCGCCTGCTCTTCAGGTAACCGTAACCGACTGGCGCGGCGCCGACCGGCCGGAGTTTCGCGCCGCCTGGAATGCCCTTGCTGGGATCGCGGCCGAACCCAATCCGTTCTTCGAACCCTGGTATCTGCTGCCGGCGCTGCGCGCTCACGATCCGGCGGGCGAAGTGCGATTGTTTTGCCTGCATCACGATGGCGCGCTGGTCGGATTGATCCCCCTTGCCCGGCTGCCGCGCTATTATGGCAAGCTCATTCCGCACTGGGCCGCCTGGATGCACGGCAACTGTTTCCTCGGCGCGCCGCTGGTCGCCACGGGCCGTGAAACCCTGTTCTGGCAGGCCTTGCTGGCCTGGGCTGATAGCCACGCCAGCTCTGGCCTGTTCCTGCACTTGCCGCACCTGCCGCTGGATGGCCCCAATCACCGTGCGCTGACCGCACTGTGTGCCCAGCAGCACCGCCCCGCCGGTCTGGTCCACCGCGAGGAGCGCGCGATGCTCGCCTCCGAGCTCGCTCCGGAGCCTTATCTTGCGGCGGCGCTGACCGGCAAGAAGCGCAAGGAACTGCGCCGCCAGTTTGCCCGCCTGTCCGAACTGGGCGCGGTTACGATCAGCCAGAGTCGCGACAGTGCCGGGCTGGAGAAATGGATCGAGGACTTCCTCGCCCTCGAGCATTCCGGCTGGAAGGGCAGCGCCGGTTCGGCGCTCGCCTCACACCACACCACGGCGCAGCTCTTTCGCGAGGCGCTGCCCGGCGCCGCCGCCCAGGGGCGGCTGGAGCGGCTCACCCTGGCGCTGGACGGGGAGCCGCTGGCGATGCTGGCCAGCTTTATCAGCCCGCCCGGCGCATTCTCCTATAAGACCGCCTTTGACGAGCGCTTCGCCCGCTTTTCCCCTGGCGTGCTGCTGCAACGCGCCAACCTTGCCATGCTGGACGATCCGCAAGTCTTCTGGACCGACAGCTGCGCTGCCGCCGACCACCCGATGATCGATCACATCTGGCGCGAACGGCGCGTGATCGGACGAATATCACTCGGCATTGGCGGTGGGCTCCGCCGCCGCGCCTTCTCCGCCTTGCTCCGACTTGAGCTGGGCCGCCACCCCGCAGGACTGAGCCGATGACCGTCTTTACCCTCGCTGAGCGCGAGCGTTTTGCCGCGCACTATCCGGAAGTGCCACACAAGCTGGCCCATGCGCTTGGCCGCCATCCGCTACTGGAGCTCGATGCCCTCGCCCGCCTCGCCGAAGCGCTCCCGGCAGAATCGATCGAGTACAACCAGGCCGACCTGCCGATCGGCATTGATGGCAAGCCAGACCCGACGGGCATTCCGATCGGCGAGACTATCCGCCAAATCGAGCAGACCGGTTCGTGGGCTGCATTGAAGAACATCGAGCAGTTGCCGGCCTATGCCGCGCTGCTGGCCGACCTGCTGGCCGAAATCCAACCGCAGATCGAAGCCAAGACCGGCCGAATGCTGAAGACCCAGGGCTTCATCTTCATCACCAGCCCCAATGGCGTGACACCCTATCACTTCGATCCCGAGCACAACATCCTGCTGCAGATCCGTGGCGCCAAGGTGATGACCCAGTTCCTGGCGGGCGATGCCACCTATGCCCCGGACGAGGTGCATGAGGCCTATCACACCGGCGGCGGGCGCGAGCTGAAGTGGCGCGATGAGTTGCTGGTGGGCGGAACTGAGTTCCCGCTCAAGCCTGGTGAGGCGCTGTTCGTACCGGTGATGGCGCCGCACTTCGTCCGCAATGGGCCAGAGCCTTCGGTCTCGCTTTCAATCACCTGGCGATCGGAATGGTCCTTTGCCGAGGCAGACGCGCGGGCCTTCAACTCCCTGCTGCGGCGGATTGGTCTCAGGCCCCGCCAGCCTGGCCGCTGGCCGCACCGCAACGCGGCCAAGTCGCTTGGCTGGCGGGTGATGCGGCGGCTGTCGTTGCGGAGTTAACTGCCCGGCTAAAACCGGATTGACGCGCGAGAGTGCCACCCGCAAAGGGCATGGCATGGATATGCCCGAAATCTCCCCCGAACGCCTGGTTTCCGGCCTGGTGCGCCTGTTGACTGTCGAACCCGATGGCGAGGATCACTTCCACGGCCGCCGCAAGAAGGGCGGTATCGGCCGGGTATTTGGCGGCGAGGTGATTGCCCAGGCGCTCAACGCCGCCCAGGCCACGGTCGAGGAAGGCCGCGCGGCCCACTCGCTCCACGCCTACTTCCTGCGCGGGGCAAGCGAGGAGCACCCGAGCGAATACCAGGTCGCGCGCGATTTCGATGGCGGCTCGTTCTCCAACCGCCGCGTCGTCGCCAGCCAGCAGGGCCGGCCGATCCTGAACCTCACCGCCTCGTTCCAGAAGCACGAGGAGGGCCTGTCGCACCGCGATGCCGAGATGCCGGACGTTCCGCCGCCGGATGAGCTGGAGCCCGAGGTCGATGTGCGCCGCCGCTTTGCCGAACAGGCCCGGCCCGAGGCGCGGCATCACTTCCTGGCCCCGCATCCCCTCGAAATGCGCGCGGTCGAGGGGCGACACTGGATGAACCCGCAACCCGCCCCGCCGCGATCGCATTCCTGGTTTAAAACCGTCGCTCCGCTGCCCGACGACCCGGCGATCCACCGCGCGGTCCTGGCCTATGCCAGCGACATGACACTGCTTGGCACCTGCGCCCTGCCCCACGGCCTGTCCTGGGCGCGCGGCGAAGTGGTCAGCGCCAGTCTCGATCACGCCGTTTGGTTCCATGACGATTTTCGCGCCGACGAATGGCTGCTCTACGCCACCGAAAGCCCCTGGTCCGACCGCGGCCGCGGTTTCAACCGCGGGCGGATCTTCACGCAGGATGGCCGCTTGGTCGCCAGCGTCGCCCAAGAAGGCATGATCCGCCGAGCGACCCCGAAGAGCTAGAGGAACCAGGCATGAGCGGAAGCACCGAAATCACGATCGGCGGAACCTGCACCGATCGGTTCGCAGCTGTTCGCGCGGCCTTCGAACGGAACTTCGCGCTGAACAATGAAATCGGCGCGTCTTTTGCGGTAACCCTTAACGGCGAACTGGTCGTTGACCTGCACGGCGGCTGGGCAGACGCAGCGCGAACCCGTCCGTGGGGCCCTGATACACTGGTCAATGTCTGGTCCACGACCAAGGGCGTACAGGCCACCTGCTTTGCGATGGCGGCCGATCGCGGTCTGTTCTCTTATGATCAGCCCGTCGCCGCGTTCTGGCCCGAGTTTGCCGCTGCGGGCAAGGATCGGGTGACTGTCGGACAATTGCTGTCACACCAGGCGGGAATCTGTGGCTTTACGGCGGCAGCAACCGAGGCCGACCTGCTGTCCGGAAATACAGCCGCGCAGCGCCTGGCGCAGCAGGTTCCGATCTGGGAACCAGCGAGTGCCAGCGGCTATCACGCCTTGTCGATCGGCATCCTCGGCACCGAACTCTTCCGGCGGATTGAGGGTCGGTCGATCCGGCAATTCGTGGCCGAGGAGATTGCCGGCCCGCTTGGCCTGGACTTTGCGATCGGCCTCGATTCCAGCCAGAATAGCCGCTGCGCCGAACTGGTCCCGCCACCGGCCTTGCCTGTCGATCCCACCACATTCAACGCGGCCCAGTTAGCAGCCATGGGCAACCCGCCGCTGCGGGCGGATATCGCCATGACAAAGACATGGCGCGATGCCGACCTACCCTCCGCCAATGGGCATGGCACGGCGCGGGCGCTGGCATCAATCTACGCGGCGCTCATTGCGCCCGAAGGCGGTCTGGTTTCACCGCAGGGGCTTGCGGCAGCCACCTCGCGGCAAATCCGCCATGCCGATCTGGTACTGGGAATGGAATGCGACTGGGCGGCCGGCTTTCTACTCAATTCCAGCGGGCTGTTCGGCCCGATCGCGACGGCCTTCGGGCACTCTGGCTGGGGTGGTTCGTTTGCCTGCGCCGATCCCGAGAACAGGCTGACCATCGCCTATACGATGAACCGCATGGACGCGAACCTGCGCGACGATGCGCGCGCAAACGCGCTTGTCGCCGCAGTCTACAGCGCGATCTGACCTGAAGCCGATTACAATCCAAACTGCTCGCGGTACCGATCGAAACACGCGGCACCGCAGCGCAGCCGCAGCAGTGCACCCTCGGCAATCGCGGCCGCCCGGCGACTGTCTGCACTGACCAGCGGCCGCAGCGCTTCGCGGTTCCAGTCCTCGCTGTGCTTGACGTCAAGCACGGCGTGGAGCGCAAAGTAGCGGCGCTCGCGCTCGGTCAGGCCGATCCGGGCAAGGCCCTTGGCAACGCAGGCGGAGCGGCCCGGTGCGGTCAGTTCGATCACGCCCAGCGCGCCAACACTGTGCCAGGCATAGCGGCGCGTGGTGGCCATCGCCGTCATCGCATTGGCCAGCGCCAGGCTCTGCCAGACCGTCGTTTCGATCTGCGGGTCGAGATCGAGCGTATCGACCAGCCCGGCCAACATCGGTCCGTGCATCCCGGCGGCCTGGCCGCGGCCCATCTCGTCCCAAAAATTGCGGGCGAGCTCCAGCTTGGGTCCTTCCGGAAGCTTGATCTGGGTCAGCGCGACCAGGTCATCGAAGCCGGCTTCGCCCGCGGCTTCCTGCTGCAGGAACCAACGCAGCTCGTCGCGCGAGGCATCCTCTGCCAACCACGGGAACAGCGGATCGCCCTGCCCCGGACCGTCGTCTTTCAGCGCTTCGAACCATTCGACAAAGCCATCAGGATCGGTCGGCACGGCCGCCGCCTCATGCCGGACGTCGGCGCGCAGCTCTTCAAGGAAGGCGCCCTCAAGCCGCAACATGGTCTGGTCCATCTCAAGCTGGTCACGCCAGTTGACCTCTGGAAACGCTGGCGCCAGCCGTACGCGGTTCCACTGGGCCAGGCGTTGCTGGAACAGGTCGGAATTGAACTGCGATTGTCGGAGCTTAACTTCGGCGCGGGTAGCCATGATACAATTTCCTGCTGAAACATAACGTTCCAACCGGAACCTCACCTGCTGCACATGGTTCCTAAAGGTCGGGCAGGCCGGTCCTGACGCCCGCTCAGCCGCCGGGATGGTAGAAATCGTAGACCGTCTGGGCCACCGTCCCGCTTACCCCCGGCGCACGCTGGAGATCTTCAAGGCTGGCCGCGCGAACCTTGCTCGCCGTGCCGAAGTGTAACAGCAAGGCCCGCTTCCGCGCCGGACCGATCCCGGGGATTTCGTCGAGCGGCGAGGCGGTAATCGCCCGGCTGCGCTTCTCGCGGTGCGCGCCGATGGCAAAGCGGTGGACCTCGTCGCGCAAACGTTGAAGGTGGAACAGCAATGGCGAGTTCTCCGGCAGCATCTTCTCGCGCCCGTCAGGGAAATGGAAGACCTCGCGCCCCTCGCGGCCATGATGGGGCCCCTTGGCGATCGCGATCAGCGGCACGTCCTCGATCCCCATGTCCTCAAGCGTGTCGCGCGCGGCCGACATCTGGCCCTTACCGCCGTCGATCAGGACCAGGTCGGGCCACATCCCACCGTCGCGATCGGGGTCCTCATCCTGGACCCTGGCGAAGCGCCGCTGGAACACCTCGCGCATCATCGCGAAGTCATCATTGGTCTGGGCGGTCTTGATGTTCCATTTGCGGTACTGACCCTTGATGAAACCTTCCGGCCCGGCGACGATCATCGCCCCCAGCGCCTGTGCCCCCTGAATATGGCTGTTATCGTAGACTTCGATCCGTTGCGGCGGCTCGGGAAGCTCCAGGAATTCGGCCAGGTCGCGGTTGAGCCGGGCCTTGGTGCCGCTTTCAGCCGCGCGGCGATCGAGCGCTTCGACCGCGTTGCGCTGGGCTTGTTCCATCAGCCGCCGCCGATCGCCGCGCTGCGGCACCGACAACTCGACCTTGCCACCGGCCCCTTCCCGGAAGGCCTCGGCCAGCAGTTCGGCCTCGGGCAGCGCGCGATCAACAAGGATGCAGCGCGGCGGCGGCACCTCTTCATAGAACTGGGCGAGGAACGCGGTCAGCACCTCTTCCGCCGTCAGCCCGTCCGTGTGGCCGGGGAAGAAGGCACGGTGGCCCCAGTTCTGGCCGCCGCGGATGAAGAAGGCCTGGATGCCGAACTGCCCGCTCTTCTCGGCAATCGCGAAGACATCGGCATTGCCGACGCCTTCGGCATTCACCGCCTGGCTGCCCTGGATGAAGGTCGCGGCGCGCAGCCGGTCACGGAGCATGGCCGCGCGTTCGAAATCGAGCGCTTCGGCCGCCTGGGCCATCTGGTCCTCCAGCTTGCGCTGCACCGCCGAGCTGCGGCCGCCAAGGAAATCCTTGGCCTCACCGACCAGCTCGGCATAGCCGGCGGCGTCGATCCGCCCGACGCAGGGGGCCGAGCAGCGCTTGATCTGGTAGAGCAGGCACGGCCGGTCGCGGCGGCTGAAAAAGCTGTCCGTGCAGGAGCGCAGCAGGAACAGCTTCTGCAGCGCGTTGATCGTGGTGTTGACCGATCCCGCGCTGGCGAAGGGGCCATAGTAATTGCCTTTGGCCTTGCGCGCGCCGCGGTGCTTCATGATCCGCGGGAAATCGTGATCGACCCGCAGCAGGATGAAGGGAAAGCTTTTGTCATCGCGCAGCAGCACGTTGTAGGGCGGGCGATAGCGCTTGATCAGCTGCGCTTCGAGCAGCAGCGCCTCGGCCTCGCTGTTGGTGGTGACGATTGTCATGGCCCGCGTCTGCGCCACCATCCGCTTCAGCCGCAGCGGCAGCCGCTCGACCTGGGTATAGTTGGCCACCCGGTTCTTAAGGGCCCGTGCCTTGCCGACATAGAGGACATCGCCCCGCGCATCGAGCATCCGGTAGACGCCGGGTTTGGGCTTCAACGTGGCCAGAACCTCGCGGATCGCAGCAACGCCAGCCTCTAGATCCGGCTGGCCCGACTTGACCGTATAGGTCGCCCGCTCCTCGTTGAAGCGGTCATTGCCATTGGGCAGATCGGGGCGGCCGGCTTTGCTCATCGAAAGGTCACGCGAAAGTCACACCAAGACCGGCGCGTTTCCGCCGCCGGCAGGCAGTTTCGCCACGGCGAGAATCATCGGGATAGAAGACAGGTTGATCACCGGGCTTCTGTGACACAAACCCGGGATGTAGGAAAATGTGCAGTGCCGCGCGGGCACATTGCCGTTGCCTTTGTCCCCGCTTCGCCGCAGGCTGAGGCCCAGGGGGAGATACCGCCATGAGACTCGCCGCATTCGCTTTGCTGCTCACCAGTGCGCTGGCACCGCAACCGGCCATCGCCGATGCCGGTCCGGACCGTCAGTTCACCGGGCAAGACCTGTTCAAGCTTGAAGCCGCAGCCGATCCGCAGATCAGCCCGGATGGCAAGACGATCGCCTATGTTCGGCGCAGCGCCGACGTGATGAGCGACCGGGTGCGCGGGTCTGTGTGGCTGGTCGACGTTGCCAGTGGCGAGCAGCGCCCGCTGGTGACCGGACCCGGCAGCTATGGTTCGCCGCGGTGGTCGCCCGACGGTTCGCGTCTGGCCTATATCTCTGGCGACGAAGGCGGTGCGCAGCTCTGGGTGCGGTGGGTGTCCAGCGGCGCGGTAACCCGTATCACCCAGTTGCCCGATGCGCCGGATGCGATCACCTGGTCGCCCGATGGCAGCACGATTGCCTATTCGATGCGGGTCCCGGCAGAGGGCACCAGCCTTGGCAAACCGCTGCCCCGGCCCGAAGGTGCGAATTGGGCCGAACCGCTGGAAATCTTCGATCGGGCCACTTACCGCGCCGATGGCGGCGGTTACATCAAACCTGGCTTCAACCACCTTTTCGTAGTTCCCGCCGACGGCGGTGCGCCGCGCCAAGTGACCTTCGGCAACTTCGATGATAATGGCCCGATTGCCTGGACACCCGATGGCAAGTCGATCCTGTTTTCCGCCATTCGCAAGGATAACTGGGAAACCGAATTCAACGACAGCGAAGTCTATTCGCTGGATCTGCGCAACGGCAACCTGACCGCGCTCACCAGCCGCTATGGTCCCGATCAGGTGCTGGCCGTTTCGCCCGACGGCCAGAAGATCGCCTATCTCGGCTTCGATGACACCCACCGGACTTACGAGAATGCCGAGCTCTACGTGATGAACCGCGATGGCAGCGGCGCGCGCTCGATCTCGGTTGGTCAAGACATCAGCATCGACGATGCAAAGTGGTCCGCCGACAGCAAATCGCTGGTGGTGCAATACGACTTCAAGGGCGCGGCGACCATCGGCCGGTTCGGTCTGGACGGCAGTTTCCGCCAGCTTGCCTCCGGGCTCTCAGGCCCGGGCTACGATCGCCCCTACACCGGCGGCAGTTTCTCGCTTTCGCGCACCGGCGCAATCGCTTTCAGCGGCGGCAGCGCGCAGCGCCCACCAGATGTAAAGGTTCTGGCAGGAGGCGCGCCACGGCAGCTGACCCGGCTCAACGCCTGGATGGAAGCCAAGGCGATGGCGCCGGTCGAGAAGCTGGCGGTAACAGCTCCGGACGGCAAGCCAATCGACGCCTGGCTGGTCATGCCGCCAGGCCGCCAGCCCGGCCAAAAGGTGCCACTGGTGCTGGAAATCCACGGCGGGCCACATTCGGCCTATGGTCCGTGGTTCTCGACCGATTACCAACAGTATGCGTCTGCCGGCTATGCCGTGCTCTACACCAACCCGCGCGGCAGCACGTCCTATGGCGAAGGTTTCGCCAAGCTGATCGACCGGGCCTATCCGGGTGAGGATTACAACGACCTCATGGCTGCGGTGGACGCAGCCATTGCCGCAGGCGTTGCCGATCCCGACAACCTGTTCGTTACCGGCGGCTCGGGCGGCGGCATCCTGACCGCCTGGATTGTCGGGAATACGACGCGCTTCCGCGCGGCAGTCTCGCAGAAGCCGGTCATCAACTGGATCAGCGAAGCCCTGACCATGGACGGCACCGGCTTCACTTCGCGCTACTGGTTTGACCAGCCGCCATGGAAGGACGTGACGCCCTATTGGCGGCGCTCGCCGTTAAGCCTGATCGACAAGGTCAAGACCCCGACTATGGTCGTCGTCGGCAGCGAGGATTACCGCACGCCGGTCAGCGAGGCCGAGCAATACTACGCTGCGCTCAAGATCGCTGGGGTGCCCACCGCGCTGGTCAAGGTTCCCGGTGCTAGCCACGGCGGCATAGCCGCCCGCCCCTCGCAATCGGCAGCCAAGGCGGCCGCGATCATCGCCTGGTTCGAACGCTATCGGACCGGCGCAAAGGCTCCGCAAGCGAGCGATTGACGGGTGGCGCGAGTCTGATAGGCTCGCCAACAAGAACAGGCCTTTAAGGCAGGTCAAAGGCAGGAGAGGATCAACTTGCGCCAGCTCCAGGGGATGGACGCGTCATTCGTGGCGCTCGAAACGCGCAATTCGCCGATGCACATCGGCTCGATCCTGATTTACAATCCTGAGACAGCACCTGGCGGCTTTGTCCGCTTCAAGGACATCCTGAGCTTTATGGAAAGCCGGATGCAGCTGTCGCGCACGATGCGCCAGCGACTGGTGCGGGTCCCGTTCGATCTCGATTACCCCTATTGGATCGAGGATCCGGACTTCGATCTGGAATACCATGTCCGCCACGTCGCCCTGCCCAAGCCGGGCGACTGGCGCCAGCTTTGCATCCAGGCCGCGCGGATCTTTGCCCGCCCGCTGGATCTGACCAGGCCGCCATGGGAATTCACGGTGGTCGAAGGGCTCGACAATATCCCCGGCGTGGCCAAGGGCAGTTATGCCATGGTCACAAAGGTGCACCACGCGGCGATCGACGGGATGAGCGGGATCGACCTGATGGAGGCGCTCCACACGCTGATGCCCGATGCGCCGCCGCCGTCAGAGCCGGATAATTGGCAGCCGGAATCGGTGCCCAGCCCCGCTTCGCTGATCGCCAAGTCCTGGCTCAACGCGGTTGCCAATCCGGTCCGCCAGCTCGAGGTGGCCGCTAAGGCTATGCCGGGCCTGGCCCGCGCGGTGAAGGGCTTGGCCACCAAGGACTTTGCCTTGCATGGCGAGATGATCGCCCCGCGCACCCGGTTCAACCAGGTGATCTCCACCAGCCGCGTGGTTGAGGGCCGTTCGGTCCCGCTGTCGGATATCAAGGCGATCCGCCAATCGGTGGAGGGTGCCAAGGTCAACGACGTGTTCCTGACCATCATCGGCGGGGCGATGCGCAAGTACCTCGAGGCCAAGGACGACCTGCCCGACAAGACGCTGACCGCGATGGCCCCGATCTCGGTCCGCGGGAAGGACGAAAAGGGCGACATGGGCAATCAGGTGGCGGCAATGATCGCTCCGCTGGGCACCCACATCGCCGATCCGATTGACCGGCTGGAATACGTCTTCTCGCAGACCACCAATTCGAAGGCGATGACCGACGCGCTCGGCGCGCGCAACATGACCGAGATGAGCAAGGTCAGCCCGGCGCTGTTCATGGCGCTGGCGGCGCAGGCCTATACCCGCCTGGGCCTCGCCAACCGGGTCGCCCTGCCCTTCACCACGGTGGTCACCAACGTGCCCGGCCCGCCGGTGCCGATCTATTCGGCCGGCGCGCGGCTGGAGAGCATGATGGGCCTGCTCTGCCTGACCGACGGGCTGGGCCTTGGCCATGTGGTGCAGAGCTACGTCAAGGAAGCGACCATTGCTTTCACCGCCTGCCGCAACCTCCTGCCCGATCCGGAGTTCTACGCCCAGTGCATCGAAGAGAGCTTCCACGAGCTGCGCGAAGCGGCAGCAAAGGTGCAGGAGCCGCGGGTGCCGCAGGCCAAGCCCGTCAAGCAGCCAAAGTCCGCAGCCAAACCGGCCAAGTCCGCCGCAAAGCCAGCAGCAAAAGCAAAAACCACACCGATAAAGAAGCCGGCCACCAAGAAGCCGGCCACCAAAAGCAGGAAGGTCGCCAAGAAATGACAGCAGCCAGTGCCGCATTCCCGCAGCCGAGCCACGCTCGGCCGCCCTCGCGCCTGTTCGCCTTTGCCGAGCCGCGCGCGCTGCTTGAATTCGCGGCCTTCTATGCTGTCCGCCCCTATCTTTCGAACCTGCCAAAGGGCGATGGGCATCCGGTGCTGGTCCTGCCGGGTTTTCTCGCCTCGGACAGCTCGACCGCACCCTTGCGCAACCTGCTCAAGCAGCTGGGCTATGATGCCCGCGGCTGGGGCATGGGCCGCAATGTCCGGATCGATGCACCCCGCGTGCACGAAATGGAATCGATGCTGCTACGGATCTACCGCGAGACTGGCCGCAAGGTCTCGATCGTTGGCTGGAGCCTGGGCGGCGTCTTTGCCCGCGAACTGGCCAAGGCCCACCCAGAAGCAGTGCGGCTGGTGATCTCGCTTGGCAGTCCCATTTCCGATGACCGCCGCCATTCCAATGCGGCGCGGCTGTTCGAATACCTCAACGGCCGCGATCCCGAGCCGATCCGCCAGGGCCGGTTCGTCGATCTGCATCGCGCCCCGCCAGTCCCGACGACCTCGATCCTGACCAAGACCGATGGCGTGGTCCATTGGCGTGGCTCCGTCCAGAAGCGCGATAGCCACCCGCATACCGAGAATATCGAGGTGCTGGCCAGCCACTGCGGTCTTGGCTTCAATCCCAGCGCGGTGATTGCCATCGTGGACCGGCTCCAGCAGCCCGAGGGCGAATGGAAGCCGTTCCAGGCGCGGCTCTCGCAGCGCTGGATGTTCCCGAAGACCAGCCTGCAATAGACCTGATGTCCACCCGGCACCTGGTCGATCCCGAGCTGCTGCCGCTGCTCGATCTGCTGCCGCCGACCGATCTGGCGGCGATGGACCTCAACGAACTGCGCGAGACCAGCAACGCGCGCTATGCCTTCCTTGGTGCCCCGCCGCTTGCGCCGGTGGTCCACACCATCGACGGTCCGGGTGGGCCGCTTGACATCTATCTCTACGATCCAGCCCCCGGCACGCCGGGCCGCGCCGCGCTGCTGCATATCCATGGCGGCGGGATGATCATGGGATCGGCCAGCGTGATGCAGGCTGGCCCGGCGGCCATGGCACAGGCGCTCGGCATCCCTGTCGCTTCGGTCGAGTATCGTCTTGCCCCTGAACATCCCTTCCCAGCCCCGCAGGAAGACTGCCTGGCTGCCCTGAAGTGGCTGGCCGATCTGCCCGAGGTCGACCTGGAACGCGTCGGCATCACCGGTGAGAGCGCCGGCGGCGGGCTCGCGGCATCGGTGGCCCTGATGGCGCGCGATCTGGGCGGTCCGCAGCTGGCCGCGCAGTTCCTGACCTATCCTATGCTGGACCACCGCACCGGCGGTGATAACTGCCCCTACAACAACGCCGCGACCGGGGAGTTTGTCTGGACCCGCTCCTCAAACCGCTATGGCTGGGGTGCGCTGAAAGGCAACTATGCGCCGAGCGACCATCGCAAGGGATGGTTCTCGCCCAGCCTTGCGGAAGACCTGTCCGGCCTTCCGCCGACCTGGATCGGCACGGGCAGCCTTGACCTGTTCTATGATGAGGACCTGGATTACGCTCGCCGCCTGGTTGCAGCCGGGGTGCCGGTCGAACTGCATTCCTATCCGGGGGCGATCCATGCTTTCAACGCGGTCACGGAAAGCCGCCTCGCCAAGGCCTATGGCCGCGACCTGCTTGGCGCGATGGCGCACTGGCTGAGGGTCGCGGGATAAGCAAAAGGGCCGCACGGAAGGATCCGCACGGCCCTTTATCTGAAAAACACTGGGTTAAACGGCCTGACCGTCAACGTTCACGTTGCGGATCCGGCCATCGCGATCGATCGTGCAGCTGAAGTTGCCATTGCCGGTGGTCGTACCGGTAATCCGCCAGCCACCGTCGTCACGATTGACGCTGTCGACCTCACCCACTCGGGTTCGGCCGCGATTCACTTCATCGATGCAGCGATTGATCGCGCTGTCGATCCCGGTGCCTTCGCGCCATTCCGGTTGATCTTCGTCGCTGCCATAGCGCGGCGCTTCTTCCCGGTCGCGCGGCAAGGGTTCGCGATAGTCGCGCTGGTCCTGACGCTGCTTGTTCGCCTTGCTGGCCGCACTGGCAATTGCGGCGATGCCGCCGATGATCAGGATGCCGGCCAGGATATCGCCGCCATCAACGCGATCGCGGTGGCGGTAATGGCCGCCCCAGCCATCGCCCCAGCCGCGCGCCAGGGCCGGCGTTGCCGCCATTGAGAACGAAGCCGCCAGCGCCAGGGCAGCGGCGCTCCGCTTGAACTTACCCGTCATTTGCTTGACCCCTTCCATAACGCGACTCGCGTCAGTGCTTGCAACGACCTAGGCGGCCCAGGCTTTCACCTGCCTGAACCGCCCAAAGTCTGGATCTTTAGCCGTTAGAGGCCACGGATCCCGCTATAGTCGAGGTCGACAATCCGGCCCCGCTCGATCCGGCACTTGAACGAGCCGGAGTCGTATCCGCGCAGATTGTCATTCCAGCCGCGGTAGTCGCCGTTCCAGCCCCGGCCGTAGTTGCCGTCACCACGGCGCCAGTCCCGACCGTTGCTATTGACCGCGATCCGCCCGCGCACTTCATAACCATAGCGCGTTTCGCGGATATCGCGGACGTCGGTCACATCGGCGCGGCCATAGCTGTAGCGCGCGGCGTTGCGTTCGGCGGCGTAGACGCATTGCTCCACCGCACGGCGGGCGCTGCCGCGTTGGGCATAGTCGTTGCGATAGCCGTAACCCTGGTTGTAGCCATAACCGCCGTAACCCGCGCGGTCATAGCGATAGTCGCGATCATAGCGATCGTTGTTGTTGCTGGCGGCCGAAGCCACAGCAGCAATCCCGCCGATGATCAGCGCGCCGGCAATAACATCGCCCGCGCTGATCCCGTCGCGGTCGCGATTGTCGGCGAACGCCGGGGTGGCCGAAGAGAACGCCATCGCGCCAGCCGCGATGGTCCCGACTAGGGCTTTGGACATGGTCTTCATCGTATCGATCCTTCACTCTTCGGCGGGCATGATGGCCCGTCGTTGAGTGAAGGATTAGCGACTCGACCGTGGCGTGAAGCTGAACTCGGTCGTTAGGCTGCGTTCAGGTTTTAAATCACTTTCCTGAACGTGGCACTTCCAAACCGCTCCACTGGGCCAGGAAGGCCAGCACGTCTGCACCTTCGGCCACGGCCTTGTCGGTCGGCTTGCCCGAGCCATGGCCGGCTCGGGTTTCGATCCGGATCAGGTGCGGCTTGTCGCCGGCCTTGGCGGCCTGGAGCGCCGCAGTGTACTTGAAGCTGTGGCCCGGAACCACGCGGTCATCGGTATCGGCTGTAGTCACCAGCATGGCCGGGTATTCCACCCCCACCTTGATGTTGTGATAGGGCGAGTAGGCCCGCAGGACGCGCCAATCGGCCTCCTTGCTGGGATAGCCATAGTCATCGACCCAATAACGCCCGGCGGTGAAACGATCGAACCGCAGCATATCCATCACGCCTACAGCGGCATTGGCAGCAGCGAACAGGTCGGGCCGCTGATTGACCACCGCACCGACCAGCAGACCGCCATTCGAACCGCCCTGAATGGTCAGGCCATTCTTCGGCGTGATCCCCTGCCCGATCAGATACTCGCCCGCCGCGATGAAATCGTCGAATACGTTCTGCTTGTTGCCCAGGCGTCCGGCATCGTGCCAGGCCTTGCCGTATTCCCCGCCGCCACGCAGATTGGCCAGTGCAAAGGCTCCGCCAGCCTCAAGCCAGGCCATCCGCGCGGCCGAGAATCCGGGAGTGAGCGAGATATCAAACCCGCCGTAGCCATAGAGCAACGTCGGCACAGCCTTGCCCGCTTGGGCGACATCCTTCTTGCGCACGACGAACATCGGCACCCGGGTGCCGTCCTTCGAATTGTAGAAGCGCTGCTCGATCGCATAGTCGGCTGGGTTGAAGGTCAGTTTCGGCAGCGCGAAGGGCTCGCTCTTGCCGGTGCGGGTGTCGAACCGGAAGATCCCGCTGGGCTGGTTGAAGCTGGAGAACGAATAGAACGTCTCAGGATCGCCCGGCTCGCCGGAAAAGCCCGAGGCCGTTCCGATCGCGTTGAGCGCGATCTGCTGGACCGGCTTGCCATCAAGCGAGCGAACCTCAGCCACCGACTTGGCATCTTTGAGATAGGACAGGATCAGGCGATCGCCGACAATCTCCGCGCGTTCCAGCGTTTCGGCGCGTTCGCCAATCACTTCTTCGAACTGCGGCCGCGCAGCGGCGACGTTGACCTTCACCACCTTAAGCTTCGGCGCATCCTTGTTGGTTACGAAGTACAGCGTGTCGCCCATCCCTTCGACCAGGCGCCAGTCGTTCTCGAGGCCCGCCACCAGTGTGCGCGCCTGCCACTTGCGGTTCTTGCCGAGCGGGATCAGGTGCAGCGCATAGCGGCTGTCGGTGCCCTTTGACGTGGTGATCACCACCCAGCGCCCATCGTGCGTTACCTGTGCGCCGTGGCCCAGTTCGGGGTCGTTCGGGGTCGAATAGACCAGTTCGTCCTGCGACTGCGGCGTGCCGATGCGGTGGAAATAGATCGCCTGGTTCTTGTTGAGCGACTGGAACTCCGCCCCCGGCTGCGGCTCGGGAAAGCGCGAGTAGAGGAAGCCCTCGCTTCCGACCCAGGCGATGCCGGTGAACTTGGCCCACTTGATGCCATCGCCCAGGTCCTTGCCGGTCGTGACGTCCAGCACCTTGATCGTCCGCCAGTCCGATCCGCCATCCTGGATCGAATAGGCCAGCAGCTTGCCGTTCTTCGATGGCACCCAGGCATCGAGCGCCGTCGCGCCGTCCTTGGCCCAGGCGTTGGGGTCGATCAGCAGCTTGGGCGTGCCGTTGAGCCCCTTGCGCACGAACAGCTGTGACTGGTTCTGCAGCCCGGAATTGCGCATGTAGAAGTAATAGCCGCCAGCCTTGCGCGGCAGGCCGAAGCGTTCATAATTCATCAGCGACTTGATCCGCTGGGCGAACCATTCGCGTTGGGGCAGCTGCGCAAGGTAGCCCTGAGTCAGGGTATTCTGCTTGGCCACCCATTCGGCCACGGCCTTGTCGGTGCGGACATCGTTTTCCAACCAGCGATAGGGATCGGGGACCGCTTCGCCGAACTGCGTCTCGACGAGATCGACTTTGCTGGTTTCCGGATAGGACAGGGTCATCTTTTCGGCAGCGACGGGAGTGACAAGCGAAAGGGCAACAAGTGCGGCCAAGGTGGCCGGAAGGCGGCGCGACATGCGGGTCTCCGAAAAGCAAAAGGCGAGGGCGACCCTAGCAGTCACCCTCGCCTTTTCAACTGGACCAAAGGTCGCAGCGCAGTGCTTACTCGGCGTCGTCAGCCATCATAACCGGACCCGAGTCCTGGCCCTTGGCCGAGGTGTCGCGATCAACCAGTTCGATCACCGCCAGCGGGGCAGCGTCCGAAGCGCGGACGCCGGCCTTGATCACGCGGGTATAGCCACCCTGACGGTCGGCGTAACGCGCAGCCAGAACTTCGAACAGCTTCTTTTCCTGCGCTTCGTCGAGCAGGCGGGCATGGGCCAGACGGCGGTTCGACAGGCCACCGTGCTTCGCCAGCGTGATCAGCTTTTCCAGGTAGGGACGCAGTTCGCGCGCCTTGGGCAGCGTGGTGGTGATCTGTTCGTGCTTGATAAGGGCCGCCGACATATTGCGCAGCAGCGCCTTACGGTGGCTGGAAGTGCGATTGAGCTTACGCCCGCCAAGCTTGTGACGCATGGGTCATTCCTTTGTTCGTTATGGGCCCGTATCAGGTAGCCCGTAGCTGGCAGCAGTCGCGGTTGCTGCCGAAAACCGTCGGGGCACCCGCAGGTGCCCCGAAACTGGTTAGCCCAGCAGCTCCTGCTCGAGCTTCTTGGCCATTTCTTCAATGTTCTCCGGCGGCCAGCCAGGGATGTCCATGCCAAGGCGCAGACCCATCGAGCTCAGGACTTCCTTGATCTCGTTGAGCGACTTGCGGCCGAAGTTCGGCGTGCGGAGCATCTCGGCCTCGGTCTTCTGGACCAGGTCGCCGATGTAGATGATATTGTCGTTCTTGAGGCAGTTGGCCGAACGCACCGACAGCTCGAGCTCGTCGACCTTCTTGAGAAGGTAACGGTTGAGCTGGTTGGTGTCGCTTTCCTCGGCCGGAGCAGCCGCCATGCCGATCATCGGCGAGGCGCCCATCGGCACCGCATCATCGAAGTGGACGAACAGCGAGAGCTGGTCCTGGAGGATGCGCGCCGCATAGGCCACGGCGTCTTCCGGGGTAACCGTGCCGTCGGTTTCGACGGTCAGGTTCAGCTTGTCGTAGTCCAGTTCCTGCCCGATGCGGGCATTGTCGACCTTGTACGAAACCTGGCGGACCGGCGAGTAGAGCGAGTCGACCGGGATAAGCCCGATTGGCGCATCAATCGGACGGTTCGACACGGCCGGGACATAGCCCTTGCCGGTGTCGGCAGTCAGTTCCATGTTCAGCGTCGCACCTTCGTCGAGGTGGCAGATCACGAGGTCCTTGTTCATGACCTCGATGTCACCCGAGACGGCGATGTCGCCAGCCTTGACTTCAGCCGGGCCGGTTGCCGAAAGCTGCAAGCGCTTCGGGCCTTCGCCCTGCATCTTCAGCGCGATCTGCTTCACGTTCAGGACGATGTCGGTGACATCTTCACGCACGCCAGCGAGCGACGAGAATTCGTGCAGCACGTTCTCGATCTTGATCGAGGTGATGGCCGCGCCCTGCAGCGAGGACAGCAGCACCCGGCGCAGCGCATTGCCCAGCGTCAGGCCGAAACCGCGCTCGAGCGGCTCCGCGACGAAAGTGGCACGGCGCTTGGGGTCGTTGCCCGGCTTCACCTCGAGGGCGTTGGGCTTCTTGAGTTCCTGCCAGTTCTTGATGTTGACAGTCATGTACTTCCCCTAGGGTCTTGTTTTGGCGGGAACGGCCGCTGCGCTTTTCAGCACCGCGACCGATCCGAAACTGCGGCGATGGGGCCCCACCGCCGCGAATGCACGATCAGACGCGACGACGCTTCGAAGGCCGGACCCCATTGTGCGGGATCGGGGTGACGTCGCGGATCGAAGTGATGGTGAAGCCAACGGCCTGGAGGGCACGCAGCGCGCTTTCGCGGCCCGAACCGGGGCCCTTCACTTCGACTTCGAGGGTGCGCACGCCGTGTTCGGCGGCCTTCTTGCCGGCGTCGTCCGCAGCCACCTGAGCGGCATAGGGGGTCGACTTGCGGCTACCCTTGAAGCCCATCATGCCGGCGCTGGACCAGGAGATCGCATTGCCCTGGGCGTCGGTGATGGTGATCATCGTGTTGTTGAAGCTGGCATTCACGTGGGCGATGCCGCTGGTGATGTTCTTCCGCTCGCGGCGCTTAATGCGCTGGGGTTCGCGTGCCATTTGGTTGTCCTACTCGAATATCGGGAAGGGAAAGCTGCGGGCCTGAGCCTGCTGCTTACTTCTTCTTGCCGGCGATGGGCTTCGCCTTACCCTTGCGGGTACGGGCGTTGGTGTGCGTGCGCTGACCGCGAACCGGCAGACCCTTACGGTGACGCAGGCCGCGATAGCAGGCCAGGTCCATCAGGCGCTTGATGTTCATCGCGGTCTCGCGGCGGAGGTCACCCTCAACCGTGTGCTCGGCGTCGATCGTTTCGCGGATGTGCAGGACTTCCTGGTCAGAAAGATCCGAAACGCGACGGGTATGGTCGATACCCAGCTTGTCGACGATCTGGCGGGCCTTGAACGGGCCGATACCGTGAATGTAGGTGAGCGCGATAAGAACGCGCTTGTTGGTGGGGATATTGACCCCGGCAATACGAGCCACTTACTTCTCCATGCTCCACAGAAGGCGGCGGGTGTCCACGACCTTCCATCTCAACGCTCATTCGTTAGAACGGCAAAAAGCCCGGTTGGCGCGCGCAATGGCCCTCGCCTTCCGGACTTATCCGTTCATGCCGAATGGACCGGGCGCTTATGCTGATTCGGCCAAGGTGTCAACGCCGCAGTTAAGGTGCCAGCTTCAACGGTGCGCTATCGGGCATCGGACCGCCAGCCTTATCGGCCAAGCGCTGGACCTGTTCGGCCAGAACCTTGTCCACCAGCGGCGCCAGCTCGGCCGGCTTGGCCTGCCAGACCCCACCCACGGCATAGCGCCATTTGATCTGCGTACCATCTCCCACCTTCTTGAGGGTGATGGTGAGCACCCCATGCACTGCCTCGCCCTGCAGAGGGCCAAGGCCGCCGGTCATCCGCAGTACCCCGCGCTGGGGATCGATATATACCACGTGCATATGCTCGACACTGCCCATCCGCTGACCTTCGGGCGCATCGGCCGGTTTGGGCAGCTTCTCGCAAAAGCAGCCGGTAGCCTGGGCATCGAGGTAGAGATTGGCAGCATCGCCCGAATAGGTGTGGCTGGGTGACCACCACTGGTTGGGCGCGATCAGGACTTTCCAGACAGCAGCCGGCTCAGCCGCAACGGTCGCAGCGTGGTCGCTGACGAAGCCGGCATCGGTGCTGGCCGAAAGTTCCGCCCGGGCCGGCGATGCCAGCACCAGCGCGGTCAGGATAAGTGAACGGTACATCGCCCTTCCCTCCCCTTACAGGATCAGGAAGCGATAACCTGTTCGATGGCCGCCGTCACCTGGTCCATGTCAGCCATGCCGTCGACGCGGCTGACAATCCCCCGCGCTTCATAGATCGGCAGGATCGGCGCGGTCTTGGCGCGATACTCGGCCATGCGGGTGCGAACCGTTTCCTCGTTATCGTCGGGTCGGCGCTTGAACTCGGTCGAGCCGCACTTGTCACAGACGCCGTCGACCTTGGGGCGTTCGAACTTGTCGTGATAACCCTTGCCGCAGTTGGCGCAGGTAAACCGGCCGGTGATGCGTTCGACCAGCGCGTCCTCATCGACCGACAGTTCGATCACGTGGTTCAGCGTGCGGCCGCGCTGGCCCAGGATCGCATCAAGCGAATGGGCCTGGGCTTCGGTTCGGGGATAGCCATCGAAGATCGCCCCGGTTTCCGGACCCATCGCATCCAGCTCTTCTCCGATCAGTGCCGAGACGATTTCGTCCGACACCAGTTCGCCGCGCTCCATCACCGCCTTGGCCTGGAGGCCGACCGGGGTCGCCGCCTTGACCGCGGCGCGCAGCATGTCGCCGGTCGAGAGCTGGCGCATGCCGTGCCGCTCGACCAGGCGCTGCGCCTGCGTACCCTTGCCCGCACCCGGGGGGCCCAGAAGGATGATGTTCACGTCAGTACCCCCAAGTGCAGATCAGCGAATGCGGCCCTTCAGCTTCGCCTTCTTGATAAGGTCGCCATACTGGTGTGCCAGCAGGTGCGACTGGATCTGGGTGATCGTATCGACCGTCACGTTGACCACGATCAGCAGGCTCGTGCCGCCCAGGAACATCATGTTGAGCCCGGTCGAGGCGATCCACCATTCAGGGATCACGCAGACCACGGTGATATAGATCGCGCCGATCACGGTGATGCGGGTCAGGACATAGTCCAGATAGGTGGCCGTGCTCTTGCCCGGACGAATGCCGGGGATGAACCCGCCATTGCGCTTGAGGTTGTCAGCGGTTTCTTCCGGATTGAACACCACGGCGGTGTAGAAAAAGCAGAAGAAGATGATGCCGAGCGCGTAGAGCGTCATGTAGAGCGGCTGGCCGTGCGCCAGGTACTGGTTCAGCGTGACGATCGCGCCACCCAGCTTGGTATCCGGCGAAATCGAGTTCCCGGCAAACTGGCTGATGGTCAGCGGTAGCAGCAGCAGCGAGCTGGCGAAGATCGGTGGGATCACACCCGCCGTGTTGATCTTCAGCGGCAGGTGACTGCGATCGGCCTGCATCATGCCGTGTTGGCTGGCACGCTTCGGATACTGGATCAACAGTCGCCGGGTTGCGCGCTCCATGAAGCAGATGAACAGGACAAGGACGACAAGAACGCCAACCGCAAGAGCGATGGTGAAGCCCGAGATCGAGCCGGAACGCCCGCCTTCGAACAGGTTCGAGACGAACTTGGGCATCTGCGCAACGATACCGGCCATAATGATCAGCGAGGTGCCGTTACCAATCCCGCGGCTGGTAATCTGTTCACCGAGCCACAGCAGGAACATCGTGCCCCCAACCAGGCTGATCACCGCCACAACCTTAAACATCAGGCCCGGATTGACCACCGCCTGCAGGCCGCTGGAAGCGCCATAGGCTTCAAGGCCTGAGGCAATGAACCAGCCCTGCACTGCTGTCAGCAGCACCGTGCCATAGCGAGTGTATTGGTTGAGCTTCTTGCGGCCACTTTCGCCTTCCTTTTTCAGCGCCATCAGCGAGGGATGGAGCGAGGCGGCGAGCTGCACCACGATCGAGGCGGTGATGTAGGGCATGATGCCAAGCGCGATGAGGCTCATGCGCTCAAGGCTGCCGCCCGAGAAGGTGTTGAAGATATCCAGGATGCCGCCGCGCGTCTGGGCATAGAGCTGCTCAAGCACCAGCGGGTTAACCCCGGGGAGCGGCACGAAGCTCAGGAAGCGGAAGACAATCAGGGCACCAAGCGTGAACCAGATACGGTTCTTCAGCTCGGTCGCCTTGGAGAAATTCGCGAGATTGAGATTGCTCGCAACGTTATCGGCACGTGAAGCCATCGGGTAAGTGAACCTTGCTTTGGGTCCGCCCCGGACCGCTTATCAGCCCCATATAGGGAGCGTGCGGCGAAGTCCAAACCCTGCAAACAAATCCATCCCCGCCTGATGGGCGGGGATGGATTCGAATTACTTCGCAGCCTTGTTGGCTTCGCGGCGAGCAGTCTTCTTGTCGTGCTCGCTCGGCTGCTCAGCCGGCAGTTCAACCGACCCACCGGCCTTTTCGACTGCAGCGACAGCGCCCTTGCTGGCGCCGGCAACGGCAAACTTGGCCTTGGCCGTGAACTCACCCTTGCCGAGCAGGCGCACGCCATCCTTGCCACCACGGGCCAGGCCAGCGGCCTTCAGCGCGGCGTGGTCGATAACGGCCTTGATGTCGAGCTTGCCGGCATCGATGAACTTCTGGACCAGGCCCAGGTTCACTTCGGCATAGTCCTTGGCAAAGATGTTGTTGAAACCGCGCTTCGGGATCCGCATGTGCAGCGGCATCTGGCCGCCTTCAAAGCCGTTCACCGAGACGCCCGAGCGCGCCTTGGCACCCTTCTGGCCCCGGCCAGCAGTCTTGCCCTTGCCCGAACCGATACCACGGCCGACGCGCATGCGACCCTTGCGGGCGCCCTTGTTGTCAGAGATTTCGTTGAGTTTCATGTCGTTGCACTCGCTTTCGCTTTTGTCGCGCTTAAAGAAACATCCCGGCCGAAGCCGGGATGCTGGATCGGTCAATCGACCACAGCCACCATATGCGGCAGCTTGGCGATCGCGCCGCGCACTTCGGGAGTGTCTTCCAACTCCACCACGCGGTGCATCTTGCCCAGGCCCAGGCCGACCAGAATCTTCTTCTGGCTTTCCGGACGACGGATCGGCGAACCGATCTGCTTGATCTTGATCTTGGCCATGTCAGCTTACTCCGTGATCGCGGCAGCTTCGGCTTCCGCCTCAGCTGCGCTCGCACCGCCGCGACCCAGCAGGTCGGCAACCTTCTTGCCGCGACGCTGAGCGACCGACTTCGGCGAAGTCTGGCTCACCAGCGCGTCAAAGGTGGCGCGGATCATGTTGTAGGGGTTCGAGGTGCCGACCGACTTGGTCACCACGTCGGCAACGCCCAGGCTTTCGAACACGGCGCGCATCGGACCACCAGCGATGATCCCGGTCCCGGCCGGAGCCGAGCGCAGGTTCACCTTACCCGCACCGAACCGGCCCTTGCCGTCGTGATGCAGGGTGCGGCCTTCCTTGAGCGGAACGCGGACCATCTTCTTCTTGGCCGAGGCAGTCGCCTTGGTGATGGCTTCCGGCACTTCGCGAGCCTTGCCATGACCGAAGCCAACGCGGCCCTTGCCATCGCCAACCACAACCAGCGCAGCGAAACCGAAGCGCTTACCGCCCTTAACGGTCTTCGAGACGCGGTTGATATGGACCAGCTTTTCGATCAGCTCTTCGCCGCCGTCATCGTCGCCGCCACGGCCGCGACGATCGTCACGTCCACGGCCACGGCCGCCACGGTCACCGCCGCGATCGTTACCGCCGCGGCCGCGGCCACGGCCGCGACCTTCGCGGGCTTCGGTACCGGCGTCAGCGCTTTGCACTTCGCCAGCCGCGATCGGAGCTTCGGCTTCGTTGGTGTTGTTTTCGTCAGCCATCGTTAGAACTCCAGCCCGCCTTCACGGGCGGCATCAGCCAGCGCCTTGACGCGGCCATGGAACAGGTAGCCGCCGCGATCGAACACGACGGAAGTCACGCCAGCCTTCTTGGCTGCTTCGGCGAGGGTCGAACCGACCTTGGCCGCAGCGTCGACGTTGGAGCCACCCTTGCTGCCCAGGGTCGAAGCGGCAGCCAGCGTACGGCCAGCGGCATCGTCGATGATCTGGGCATAGATGTGGCGGCCCGAACGGTGCACCGAAAGCCGCGGACGGCCACCGGCACGCGCCTTGAGCGCGGTGCGAACGCGCCGACGACGGCGCTCGAACAGGGAAAGCTTGGCCATTACTTCTTCTTCCCTTCCTTGCGGAAGATGAACTCGCCGCGGTACTTGATGCCCTTGCCCTTGTAAGGCTCGGGCTTGCGCCAACGGCGGATCTCGGCCGCAACCTGGCCGACCTTCTGCTTGTCGATACCCGAGATTTCGACCGTGGTGTTATCCGGGGTCTTGATCTCGATGCCTTCGGGCACGTCGAAGTTCACATCGTGACTGTAGCCGAGCTGCAGCTTCAGGATCTTGCCCTGAGCCGTGGCGCGGTAACCGACACCGGTGATTTCGAGCACCTTGGTGTAACCCTGGGTGACGCCAGTCACCAGGTTGTCGACCAGGGTACGCTGCATGCCCCAGAAGGCGCGAGCCTGCTTGCTGTCGTTGGCCGGCAGCACCGAGATGCTGTCACCTTCGACCTTGTAGGCGATTTCATCGCGCAGACCCAGGGTGAGGGTACCCTTGGGGCCCTTCACAGTGAGGATGCCGTTCGCGATTTCGGCGGTTACGCCGCTCGGGATCGACACCGGACGCTTACCGATGCGGCTCATCAGAACACCTCCGCCAGCACTTCGCCGCCGACGTTCTGGGCGCGCGCTTCGGCATCCGAAAGCACGCCCCGCGGCGTCGAGACGATGGTGATGCCAAGACCGTTGCGGATCACCGGCAGCTCCTTGCTGCCCGAATAGACCCGGCGGCCCGGCTTGGAGACGCGAGCGACGTGCTTGATCGCCGGTTCGCCTTCAAAGTACTTCAGTTCGATCCGCAGCTGCGGGTGGGCGCCGGTGGCGTCCTCCGAGTAACCACGGATATAGCCTTCGCGCTGGAGGACTTCGAGCACGCGGGCGCGCAGCTTCGAAGCCGGCGAAAGGACGGAGTCCTTCTTCGCCCGCTGGCCGTTACGGATGCGGGTGAGCATATCACCCAGGGGATCGGTCAGTGCCATCGCTTGATCCTTACCAGCTCGACTTTGTCACGCCCGGGATCATGCCCTTGTTGGCAAGATCACGCAGCTCAATGCGGCAAAGGCCGAACTTGCGATAGTAGCCGCGCGGGCGGCCGGTGGTGGCGCAACGGTTGCGAACCCGGGTCGGGTTGCCGTTGCGCGGGATTTCCGCCAGCTTCAGGCGGGCGATCAGACGCTCGGTTTCGTCAAGCGACTTGTCGTCGGCCTGCGCCTTCAGCGCGGCATACTTGGCCGCATACTTCTGAACGAGCTTCTTGCGACGCTCGTTCTTGTTCACGGAACTCAGTTTCGCCATGGACTTAAGCTCTCTCTAACTCAGGCCGCTTGTGCAGCTTCGGCTTCCGCCGGGAACGGGAAACCGAACAGGCGAAGCAGCTCGCGCGCTTCCTCGTCGGTCTTGGCAGTGGTGGTGACAATGATGTCCATCCCACGCACCTTCTCAATCTGGTCGTAGCTGATCTCTGGGAAGATGATCTGCTCCTTCAGGCCCATGGCATAGTTGCCACGGCCGTCGAACGACTTGGCATTGAGGCCACGGAAGTCGCGGATGCGGGGCATTGCGACAGTGATCAGGCGATCGAGGAACTCATACATGCGTTCACGGCGCAGGGTGACCTTGCAACCGATCGGCATGCCTTCACGCAGCTTGAACTGCGCGATCGACTTCTTCGCCTTGGTGATCACGGGCTTCTGGCCAGCGATCAGTTCCATTTCGGCGGCGGCGGTCTGGACCTTCTTCTTGTCCTGACTGCCTTCACCGACGCCCATGTTAAGCGTGATCTTTTCGATCTTCGGAATTTCCATGACGTTCTTGTAACCGAACTTGTCGGTCATCGCCTTGGCGATCTGCTCGTCGTACTTCTTGCGAAGACGGGGCACGTACTTCTCAGCCATCGATGGTCTCCCCGGACTTCACGGCCACGCGGACCTTCTTGCCGTCCTTGTCTTCAAAGCGGACGCGAGTTGCCTTGCCGGTCTTCGGATCGGCGAGGCCGACCTTCGAGATCGCCATCGGCGCTTCGCGGCGCTCGATGCCACCCTGCGGGTTGACCTGACTCGGCTTACGGTGACGGGTCGCAACGTTCACACCCTGGACCACGATCTTGCCTTCCTTCGGCATGACCTGAAGGACGGTGCCGGAACGGCCCTTGTCCTTGCCCGAGCGGACGACGACGTTGTCACCCTTCTTGATCTTGGCAGCGGACATTTAGAGGACCTCCGGCGCAAGGCTGATGATCTTCATGTAGCCCTTGCCGCGCAGTTCGCGGACCACGGGGCCGAAGATGCGGGTACCGATGGGTTCGGCGTTCTTGTTGATCAGAACGGCAGCATTGCTGTCGAAACGGATCACGCTGCCGTCGGCACGGCGCACGTCCTTGCGGGTCCGCACGATGACCGCGCGGTGCACGTCGCCCTTCTTCACCTTAGTGCGGGGCTGCGCTTCCTTGACCGACACCACGATGATGTCGCCCACGCCGGCAGTGCGGCGCTTGGAGCCGCCCAGCACCTTGATGCACTGGACGCGCTTCGCGCCGCTGTTGTCAGCGACGTCGAGGTTTGATTGCATCTGGATCATAGATCCGGTTCCTTCTCACTGGCTTGCCGGAACCAGTCCGGCAGTTCCAAATTGGGTGACTTCTTAGACGTCAGCTTCGACCGCAGCGGTCTTGCCAGCCTGGACCCGCTCGATGACCTTCCAGGTCTTGAGCTTCGAAATCGGCGCGGTCTCTTCGATGCGCACGGTTTCGCCGGTCTTGAAGGCATTGTCTTCGTCGTGGGCGTGGTACTTCTTCGAACGACGGATGATCTTCCCGTAGAGCGGGTGCTTCACCTTACGCTCGACCTTCACGACCACGGTCTTGTCGGTCTTGTCGGAGACCACGGTCCCGATCAGGATACGCTTGGGCATCTGTGGGCTCCTTACTTGGCCACGCGGGCGCGTTCGCCCTGCAGCGTCTTGATGCGGGCGATGTCGCGGCGCACTTCCTTGATGCGCGCGGGGCGCTCGAGTTGGTTAGTCGCGGCCTGGAAGCGCAGGTTGAACGCTTCCCGCTTGAGATCGGCCAGATCAGCGGTCAGCTGATCGTCGGTCTTGGCGCGCAGGTCTTCAACCTTGGCCATCATTCACCTCCCAGGTGCGAGGTGTCGCCCAGGCGGGCAACGACCTTGGTCTTGATCGGCAGCTTCATCGCAGCGCGGCTGAAGGCTTCGGCGGCCAGCGGGCCGGCAACGCCGTCCAGTTCGAACAGGATACGGCCGGGCTTCACGCGCGCGGCCCAGTATTCGATCGAACCCTTGCCCTTACCCTGACGGACTTCGGCAGGCTTCTTCGAGACCGGCACGTCCGGGAAAACGCGGATCCAGAGACGACCCTGGCGCTTGATGTGGCGGGTGATTGCACGACGCGCCGCTTCGATCTGGCGCGCGGTGATCCGCTCGGGCTCAAGCGCCTTCAGACCGTACGACCCGAAGTTCAGGTCCGTACCGCCCTTGGCATCGCCCTTGATCCGGCCCTTGAAGGCCTTGCGGAACTTGGTTTTCTTAGGTTGCAGCATGACTTAGTTCCTGCGGTCATCGCGCGCGGGGCGCACGCCGGAGGTCTGAGCCTCCATCATCAACCGGTCCTGCGCCATCGGGTCGTGGCCGAGGATCTCGCCCTTGAAGATCCAGCACTTGATGCCGATGATCCCGTAGGCGGTCAGCGCTTCGGCTTCCGCATAGTCGATGTTGGCGCGCAGGGTGTGCAGCGGCACGCGGCCTTCACGGTACCACTCGACGCGGGCGATTTCCGCACCGCCAAGACGGCCCGAGCAGGTGATCTTGATGCCTTCGGCGCCAAGACGGAGAGCCGACTGCACCGCGCGCTTCATCGCCCGGCGGAAGGCCACGCGGCGAACCAGCTGGTCGGCGATGCCCTGGGCGACGAGCTTCGCATCGATTTCCGGCTTGCGGATTTCAACGATGTTCAGCTTCACGTCGCTCGAGGTCATCGCGGCGAGCTGCGAGCGCAGCTTTTCGATGTCGGCGCCCTTCTTGCCGATGATGACGCCCGGACGGGCAGCATAGATCGACACGCGGCACAGCTTGGCCGGACGCTCAATGACCACCTTGGAGATCGCGGCCTGGGGCAGCGATTCCATGATGAACTTGCGCATCTTGAGGTCTTCCTCAAGCATCTGCGCATAGTTCTTGCCTTCGGCGTACCAGCGGCTGTCCCAGGTACGGTTGATCTGCAGACGCAGGCCGATCGGGTTGCTCTTGTGACCCATGATCAGGCCTCCTCAACTTCACGGACCACGATCCGCAGCCGCGAGAACGGCTTGAGGATGCGGGTCGACTTGCCGCGGCCACGGGTGTGGAACCGCTTCATGGTGACCGACTTGCCAACCGAAGCCTCGGCAACGACAAGCGCGTCGACGTCGAGGTTGTGGTTGTTTTCCGCATTGGCGATCGCCGAGGCGAGTACCTTGCGGGCGTCGACAGCCATCGCCTTCTTCGAGAAGGCGAGGATGTTCATGGCCTCTTCGGCCTTCTTGCCGCGGATCAGGGCGGCGACCAGGTTGAGCTTCTGGGCCGAACCACGAATGGTGGTGCCGACCGACAGCGCTTCCTTTTCGCCTACGCGGCGCGGAGCAGCTTGCTTGCTCATTAGCGCTTACCCTTCTTGTCGGCAGCGTGGCCGGGGAAGCTGCGCGTCGGCGCAAATTCACCAAGCTTGTGGCCGACCATGTCTTCGTTGACCGAGACGGGGATGAACTTGTGGCCATTGTAGACGTTGAACGTCAGGCCGACGAACTGCGGCAGGATCGTCGAACGACGCGACCAGGTCTTGATCGGAGCGGCGCGAGTGCCGGCTTCCTGCTGGGCTTCCGCCTTCTTCAGCAGGTGCAGGTCGACGAAGGGGCCTTTCCAGACGGAGCGTGCCATGGTGGCTTACCTCTTCTTCTTGGCGTGACGCGAACGGATAATCATCTTGTCCGTCTGCTTGTTGTGGCGAGTGCGGGCACCCTTGGTCGGCTTGCCCCACGGGGTAACCGGATGACGGCCACCCGAGGTGCGGCCTTCACCACCACCGTGCGGGTGGTCGACCGGGTTCTTGGCGACGCCGCGGGTCAGCGGACGACGACCGAGCCAGCGATTACGGCCGGCCTTGCCCAGGTTGGTGTTCTGGTTGTCGGGGTTCGAAACCGCGCCAACCGTACCCATGCAATCGCCGCGCAGGTAGCGCTGCTCACCCGAGTTCAGGCGAACGATCACCATCCCACGGTCACGTCCGACGACCTGGACATAGGTCCCGGCCGAACGGGCGATCTGACCACCCTTGCCCGGCTTCATCTCCACGTTGTGGCAGATGGTCCCGACCGGCATCTGGCTGAGCAACATGGCGTTGCCCGGCTTCACGTCGGTCTTTTCACCAGCGACCACCACGTCACCAACAGCGAGACGCTGCGGCGCGATGATGTAGGTCTGCTCACCGTCTTCGTACTTGACGAGGGCGATGAAGGCCGTGCGGTTGGGGTCATACTCCAGACGCTCAACGGTAGCCGGCATGTCCCACTTGCGACGCTTGAAGTCGATGAAGCGGTACTTCTGCTTGTGGCCACCGGCGATCCCGCGCGAGGTCACGTGGCCCTTGTTGTTACGGCCACCGGTCTTGCGCTTGCCTTCGGTCAGCGCCTTGACGGGCTTGCCCTTCCACAGCGACGACTTGTCGACCAGGATCAGGCCGCGGCGGCCGGGGCTGGTCGGGTTATAGTTCTTGAGTGCCATGGTTCAGCCTCAGATCCCGCTGGTGACGTCGATCGACTGGCCAGCAGCCAGCGTCACAACGGCCTTCTTTACGTCCGAGCGCTTGTAGGGCTTGCCCTTCCAGCGCTTGGTCTTGCCCTTCTGGGTCAGCGTGTTCACGCTCTTGACCTTCACCCCGAACAGCGCCTCGACGGCAGCCTTGATTTCGGGCTTGGTCGCCTTGTCGGCAACCTTGAAGACCACAGCGTTGTTCTCGCTGAGCAGCGTCGACTTCTCGGTGATGTGGGGAGCCACGATCACGTCGTAGTGACGCGTGTCGATTGCGTCCTTAGCCATTGAAACGCGCCTCCAGCTTTTCGACCGCGGCGCGCGTCAGCACCAGCGTATCATGCTTCAGGATGTCATAGACATTGGCGCCGATCGCCGGGAGGACGTTCACGCCCACCAGGTTGGCCGAAGCGCGGGCAAAACCCTCGTTCACGGCTTCACCGTCGATCACCAGCACCTTCTTGCCCCAGTTCGCCTTGGCGAGCTGTGCGGCAACGGCCTTGGTCTTGACGTCCTTGATGTCCAGGCTGTCGATCACGACAAGGCTACCCTTGGCCTTGGCCGAGAGCGCCATCTTGAGACCCAGTGCGCGGACCTTCTTGTTCAGCGAGACGTCGAATTCACGACGACGCGGACCCATGGCCTTGCCACCGCCGATGAAGATCGGCGCCTTGCGGTCACCGTGACGAGCCGTACCGCCGCCCTTCTGGCGACCGAACTTCTTGCCGGTGCGGGCCACGTCCGAACGCTCGCGAGCGGCGCGGGCGATGCCGCGGCGGTTCTCGAGCTGCCAGGTGACAACGCGGTGCAGGATGTCGGCGCGCGGCTCAAGGCCGAAGACCGCATCGTTGAGCTCGATGTCGCCCTTGCCGGCGGTACCATCGAGATTGGAAAGCTTCACCTTCACGACTTAGCCCTCCTGGCCTTCGGTGGCTTCGACAGCCGCGACGTCTTCCGCCGGGGTGTCGGCAGCTGCCGAGTCATTGCTGTTGGCGGCGCCCTTGAGGCCGGCCGGATAGGGCGCTTCGGCGTGGCGCGAGACCTTCACCGAGTCCTTGACGGTCAACCAGGAGTTCTTGGCACCCGGAACCGAACCCTTGACGAAGATCAGGCCGCGCTCATCATCGACGCGGACGACTTCGAGGTTCTGCTGGGTGCGGTTGCGGTCACCCATGTGGCCGGCCATCTTCTTGTTCTTGAAGACGCGGCCCGGATCCTGGCGGTTACCGGTCGAACCGTGCGCACGGTGGCTGATCGAAACACCGTGGGTGGCGCGCATACCGCCGAAACCCCAGCGCTTCATAGCGCCCTGGAAACCCTTACCCTGGGTCGTGCCGGCAACGTCGACCATCTGGCCCGGCACGAAGTGCGAGGCAGCGATCGTTGCACCGACTTCCAGCACGGCATCATCGGCCACGCGGAATTCGACAACCTGGGCCTTCAGGGGAACCTGAGCCTTGGCGAAATGTTCACGCTGCGGCTTGGCAACGTTCTTCTGCTTGGCACTGCCGGCACCCAGCTGAACAGCGACATAGCCGTCGGTTTCAGCGGTGCGCACGGACACCACCTGGCAATCTTCCAGCGCCAGGACGGTCACGGGCACATGCCGGCCGTCCTCCTGGAACAGGCGGGTCATCCCCACCTTCTTGGCGATCACGCCGGTACGCATGATCCGTTCTCCTACAGAGGCCTGTGGGGACCATCCCCAAAGGCGTGTTCAGCCCGAAATGTGAAGCGAGCCCCGTCCGGGCTGAGTGCCACCTTGCGGCGGCTAGACGGGGGACGCTTGCCCGGCCAAGTTGCCCCGAGGGGCGAAGCCGGAGGTATCCCTATGTCAGCGCGGGAGTGTTCCCGCGAACCGGCCGAAGCCGGAAGGTTTGGCCCGAAGGCCGCTGGCCGTTAGGCCAGCTTGATCTCGACGTTCACGCCGGCCGCCAGGTCGAGCTTCATCAGCGCGTCCACGGTGGTGGCGTTCGGCTGCACGATGTCCAGCAGCCGCTTATAGGTGCGCACTTCGAACTGCTCACGCGACTTCTTGTCGATGTGCGGCCCGCGGTTAACGCAGAACTTCTCAATCTGGGTCGGCAGAGGAATGGGGCCCCGGATCAGCGCGCCAGTGCGGCGAGCAGTCTCGGCGATTTCGCCAGTCGCCTGATCGAGCACGCGGTGATCGAATGCCTTCAGACGAATGCGGATATTCTGAGCTTCCATTGTGTCCTGCCGATGAGAAAGAGCCACGGGGACTTTCACCCCGACCAAATTCGAGCCGCGCCCCTACACAGGGTATGGGATTCGCGCAAGCCTCTTTTCTTGTGCAGTTGCGGCATTTCTGCCGGGTTGAGACCGCCCCTACCACGCAAGCAAGAAAATAACCAAAACCGCGGCCAGCGCGAAACAGAACAGCCTTTGCCTTCCAGATCCGTGGATCCGGTTAACGTTGCTTCTTCTTTCCCAGCGGCGCGTTGAATTCAGGATCCTTGCCGGCCACCCAGGCAATGAACTTTTCCACGCGCGGTTCGATCCGCAACAAGCTGGCGTCCAGCCCATAGCGCTGCAGCTCGGAATTGGTGAAGGTCGTGATCAGCATGTTCTGGCAGATCGGGTGCATTGGCACCGTATCACGCCCGCCGCGGCTCTTCGGCACGGGATGGTGCCAGATCACCGTTTCACCGCAAGGCCGCTCGCACAGCCAGCAATCGGGTGGCGGCGGTGCCTCGTCCCGATTGTCGTCGTCGTCGCGCCAAAGGTCTTCGCGCGGGCCGTGCTTTGAGTATTTACGGGCCATCCCTTCCCCCTCCTGCAACGAAAAAGCCCGGCCTCCTTGCGGAGACCGGGCCTTTCTGTCTCGGTTGCCCGAGGATCGACGAATTACTTCGTGATCTTCGAGACAACGCCCGAACCGACGGTGCGGCCGCCTTCGCGGATTGCGAAGCGCAGACCTTCGTCCATCGCGATCGGCGCGATCAGCTTGACCGACAAGGCAACGTTGTCGCCCGGCATGACCATTTCGGTGCCTTCCGGCAGCACGACTTCACCGGTCACGTCGGTGGTGCGGAAGTAGAACTGCGGGCGGTAGTTGGCGAAGAACGGCGTGTGACGGCCACCTTCGTCCTTCGACAGCACGTAGACTTCGGCGCTGAATTCGGTGTGCGGCGTAACCGAACCCGGCTTGGCCAGAACCTGGCCGCGCTCAACGTCTTCACGCTTCAGACCACGAACCAGGGCACCGATGTTGTCGCCGGCTTCACCCTGATCGAGCAGCTTGCGGAACATTTCGACGCCGGTCACGACGGTCTTCTGGGTGTCCTTGAGGCCGATCACTTCGACTTCGTCGCCAACCTTGACGATACCGGTCTCGACGCGCCCGGTCACGACGGTGCCGCGACCCGAGATCGAGAACACGTCTTCCACCGGCATCAGGAACGGCTTGTCGGTAGGACGCGGCGGCTGCGGAATGGCAGTGTCGACGGCGTTCATCAGGGCAACGATCGAGTCCTTGCCGATGTTTTCGTCGCGGCCTTCCAGAGCGGCCAGGGCCGAACCCGGGATTACGGGGATGTTGTCGCCGTCGAAACCGTACGAGCTGAGCAGCTCGCGGATTTCGAGTTCGACGAGCTCGAGGATTTCCGCGTCGTCGACCTGGTCAACCTTATTCATGTAAACGACCAGAGCCGGCACGCCGACCTGGCGGGCGAGCAGGATGTGCTCGCGGGTCTGCGGCATCGGACCGTCAGCAGCGTTCACCACGAGGATGGCACCGTCCATCTGCGCCGCGCCGGTGATCATGTTCTTCACATAGTCAGCGTGGCCCGGGCAGTCGACGTGCGCGTAGTGACGGGCAGCGGTTTCATACTCGACGTGAGCGGTCGAGATGGTGATGCCACGCTCGCGCTCTTCGGGAGCCTTGTCGATGTTTGCGAAGTCAACGGCTTCACCACCGTTGATTTCGGCCATCACCTTGGTGATCGCGGCGGTCAGCGTGGTCTTACCATGGTCAACGTGACCGATGGTGCCGATGTTGCAGTGCGGCTTGGTCCGCTCAAACTTAGCCTTAGCCATTGTCTTTCCTTTGCAGCGCGCCGCCAACCGTCGGCTGACCGCGTTTTCGATAATGAATTTCTGTCTGTGGAACGGGTCCGTCCCTGAACGCCAGAACCGGCTTGAGTCGTCCGGTACCTCGCGAAGGCGCGCCGATAGCGAATGTCCGCTGCGTATGCCAGAGAAAAAATGCGCCGCGACAGAGGCTCGCCCGGCGCGCGCCTGCGATACGCCGTCGGCCAGGTCAGACCAGCGACTTTATCATGCGTTGCAGAGGCACCAAAACCTCGCCAACTGCGACCTGATCAAGCGGTCCGAGCGGGGAATACCCGCAACTTCGGTAGAGCGGCACGCCCGCCGCTGTCCCCATCAATTCGACCCGCGCAAAGCCTGCCTGGCGTGCAGCCGCCTCGCACAGATCAAGGATCAGGGCGCCCACACCGCGGCGCACGAAGGCAGGATCCGTGTACATCGCCCGAATCTTGGCAGCATCGCGCAGCGGATCGAGCCGGGCCGGCTCGCGCGCCACGATGCTGTCATCGCCGCCAAACAGTGTTGCCCGAAAGCTCCACCCGCCGCAGCCGGCGATCCGGCCACCCGCCTCCACCACAAAATATGTACCGTCGCGAACCAGCTGGCTGTCGAGGCCCATCACCTTGTGACTCGCTGCCACTTGCACAGGAGACAGGAATTGGTGCTGCAATTGTTCGATCGCCAGGCGCATCACCTCGCGCAGGGCGGGGATGTCGGCGTCATTCGCGATCCGGTGCCTAAATGTCTCGGCCATGATCGTCAGCACCTCAAGACAGCACGGGCGGGAAGGTACAACCCTCCCCGCCCGCTCTAGTCATACAATCATCTTGGCTCAGTACTTAATCCGGAGCCTTGCGTAATAGAAGCCTCCGTTCATCCCGAACGGACCGCCCGAACGAGGATAGACCTGCCCGTCGGCGAGGCTGCCAGTGATCGCGTAGACGGGATTTGTGGTGCTCGCCTTGATCCTGTCAGGATAGGTATCGAACAGATTGTTCGCTCCGACGGTAAGCGTGAAATGCTCGGCGAAGGTGTAGCTGACGTCGAGATCAGCCGTCGCCTTGCGGCCAAAGCGCTGGCCCGGATACTCAAGCTGGTTGGCCCAGGAACTGAAGTAATTGATACGGGCGTTGGCCTGGAAATCGCCAAGCTGCCAGTTGGCCGAGGCATTGATGCGATGGCGAGGCGGTAGATTGGAAATATTGAACCGCTGCGCTGCGCTGATCACGGCCGGGTTGAAGTCCTTCACCGTGCTCTTGTTGTAGGCATAGGCCAGCGTCAGGTTCAGCGGGCCATCGGCAAGGGTAGTGCGATAGGTTGTGACCGCATCGATACCCTTGGTCGAGGTGTTGAAGCCGTTGGTGAAGTAATTCACCACGCCCCCAACACCTACAGCCGCCAGCGCAGGCAATGCTGCAACGTTAGCTGCGGTCACGTTGAAGTTCTGGGAAATGCCGATGCGGTTACGTACGTCGATGATGTAGCCGTCGACGGTCATCGTCAGGCCGTCGAGCGGCTTAAGGATGAAGCCCGCACCATAATTGTTCGACCGTTCGGGCCGCAGCGAGGTTGCGCCATAGTACTGCGCAATCGAGCTGGTCACCGGATAGGTACCGGTCTGGGTTTGCTGGCCCCCTAGGAAGTTGGTGGTGACGATCTGGGTGTTGTTCTGCCCTGGTGACGGTGCGTGGAAGCCGGTACCGATGGTTGCACGGACCGAGAGCTCGGGCGAAAGCTCGAGCAGGGCGTTGGCTTTCCACACAAAGGCATCGCCAAAGGTGTCGTAATGCTCAAAACGGCCGGCCACGCCCATCGTGAAGGCCTCGGTGATGTCGGCTTCGGCGCCGGCATAGATGCCGTAGCTCTTCTGGGCGTTCTTGCCGGAAAAGACCGGGCTGACGCCGCCGTACCCGCTCGCAGCCGGCGACTGGGTCGCGATAATCTGCGCACCCGAGCCGTTGAGTGCCGGGGCATAGACGCCCGGCGCAGTCTGCACGTAGAGCGGCTGACGGGCATAGGGACCGGCAGCGTAGGACTGCAGATCACCAACGGTCTTTTCGTATTCTTCGCGGCGATGCTCGGCCCCGGCCGAGAACGTGATCGGGCTCGCAAAGCCGACTTCAACCGGATAAGTCAGATCAAGATTGAAAGTCTGCTCGCGCTGGATCAGTTCACCAAAGAAGAACGAGGTCTGGCTCAGCGGACCGAACGATGGGCTGAGCGAGTTGGTCATCGACAGGTTCAGCGAATTGCGTGCGAGCGTCGCTGACAGATCATAGGTCAGCCCGCCGCCGAGTTCGCCCTTGATACCGCCTGTGCCGTACAACTGTTCCACTTCGCCGATGAAGCGCGGGGTAAAGCCGGCCGGGTAAATTGAGGTGAAACTGAATGTCGAGCCGTTCTGGACGAACCCGCCCGACGGACAGGTTGCGTTACCGGTCGGGCACGGCGTGGTGTAGATCGTGTTGAACGACCCGTTGGCCCGCAGGGCACCCGAAAAGGCCGACGTAACCGTGAGCGGTGTGCCCGTGCCTGTATCGGCCTGGAGCGTGCCAGCCAGGCTCGTAGAGGAGCGATAGTTGAAGCTCTGATTGGCATCGCTCTGGGCAGCGTTGACGGTGAGATAGACTTTGGCAGCCTCGGAAAACGCAAAGCCCAGATTGCCAAACACCTTCCACCCATCGCCCGGCGAGGTACCCCAGATCTGGACCGGACCGGGGTAGTTCGGCAATTGTGCTGCCAGGGTGGGATTTGTCAGGGCGAGCGCCGCAACAACTGGGCGAGTTGCGCCGCGGCTGGTGCCGTCCTGATCGTACCACTCACCGCTGATGGAGGCATAACCACCATCGCCAAACTTGAACCCGGCATAGCCGGCAACCTGCTTGCGATCGCCATCACCTTCATAGTTCTGACCATAAAGGGCCTGTAGTTCGAACCCTGCATCGTCGCGAATCTGGTAGTTGATGACGCCGCCGATCGCGTCCGAACCGTACTGCGCCGTCGCGCCGTCGCGCAGAATCTGCAGGTTCTTAACCGCAATTGCGGGAATGTTCGCGATATCGGCGCCCTGCGATCCATAGGACAGCGCCGTATCGGCACCAGAATAGACTTGAACCAGCGCGGCGCGGTTATAGCGCTTGCCATTGATCATCACGAGGATCTGGTCGGCGCCAAGGCCGCGCAGCGAGGGCGGACGCACAAAGGTTGAAGCATCCGAAATCGTGTTCTGCGGCACAAAGAACGAGGGCACCAGGTTGCGTACCGTATCGAGCATGTCCGCAGTCGGCTGCTGGCCCAGCTCGGTCGCGCCGATAACGTCAATTGGCGAAGGACTGTCAGTAACCGAGCGGTCGGTTCGCCGTGTCCCGATCACGACCAGTTCGGCCTCCGCCGTTTCGGCTGACGTATCGCCGGCTGTCTGGGCGACTGCTGGCGCAGCCGGAAGAAGCGCCAATGCGGCAACGCCGCTGATCATGTTAGCCCTGAGTTCCTTGCGGCTGTGCCAAGACACCATAACTGAGACCCCTTTTTGCCATAAAAGATGCAGCCAGCCGGCTGGCCGCGTTTCGAGTCTAGTTCGTTGTTTTAAATAGAAAAGATCGCTCTGCAGAATCTCGTGCGACTGTGGCCTTCATGTCGCATATGGCTATCTGGATGATTTGCGTGATGCCCTTCGGGACCATCCAAACGACGACGGCGCGGTCGACCCTTTGCAGGTCGGCCGCGCCGCCAAATAGCAACCCCCGCTGTCACCATGAGCGGTGACAGCGGTATTTCTGGATCAGGCCAGCTTTTCCTTGACCTCGGCCGCGACATTTGCCGGGACCTCGTCGTAGTGGTCGAAGAACATGGAGTAGTTCGCCCGGCCCTGCGTGAACGAACGCAGCTGGTTGACGTAACCAAACATGTTCGCGAGCGGCACCATCGCGGTCACGGCCTGCGCGTTGCCGCGCGTATCCGTGCCCTGGATCTGGCCACGCCGCGAGTTGATGTCGCCAATCACATCGCCAAGGTATTCCTCCGGCGTGATCACTTCCACCTTCATGATCGGCTCGAGCAGCTTGATGCCCGACTTCTGGGCAACTTCACGCATCGCACCGCGCGCGGCAATTTCGAAGGCCAGGGCCGATGAGTCGACGTCGTGGTACGCACCATCATAGAGCAGCACTTCAAAGTCGATGATCGGGAAGCCGATGAGCGAGCCGGTTTCGGCCGTTTCACGGAAGCCCTTTTCAATGGCGGGAATGTATTCCTTCGGAATGTTGCCGCCCTTGATTTCATCCTTGAAGATAAAGCCTGAACCGCGCTCACCCGGGGTAACCTTGACCTTCACGCGGCCAAACTGACCGGTACCACCCGACTGCTTCTTGTGGGTGTAGTCGATGTCCACCGGCTTCGCGAGGTATTCGCGATAGGCCACCTGCGGCGCGCCAACGTTGGCTTCGACCTTGAACTCGCGCTTCATGCGGTCGACGAGGATTTCGAGGTGCAGTTCGCCCATGCCCTTGATGATCGTCTGGCCCGATTCATGATCGGTCGAGACGCGGAACGAGGGATCTTCGGCAGCCAGGCGGTTGAGCGCGATGCCCATCTTTTCCTGGTCGGCCTTGGTCTTGGGTTCAACCGACAGCTCGATGACCGGCTCGGGGAATTCCATCCGCTCAAGGATGATCGGCTGCCTTTCGGCGCAGAGCGTATCCCCGGTGGTGGTTTCCTTGAGGCCGGCCAGCGCAACGATATCGCCAGCGTGGGCTTCTTCGATGTCTTCGCGGCTGTTGGCATGCATCAGCAGCATGCGGCCAACCTTTTCCTTCTTGCCCTTCACCGAGTTCAGGTAGCTGCCCTTGGTCAGCGTGCCCGAATAGATGCGGGTGAAGGTGAGCGAGCCGACGAACGGGTCGTTCATGATCTTGAACGCCAAGGCCGAGAACGGCGCGTCGTCTGCCGTGGCGCGGCTGTCGGGCTCGTCAGTGTCGGGATTGATGCCCTGCACGTCTTCGATGTCGAGCGGCGAAGGCAGGTAGTCTACCACCGCGTCGAGCAGCGGCTGAACGCCCTTGTTCTTGAACGCCGAGCCGCACAGCACCGGCACGAACGACTGGTTAAGCGTGCCCTTGCGGATCAGCGCCTTGAGCGTCGCGACATCCGGCTCGTTTCCATCGAGGTAAGCTTCCATCGCCACGTCGTCCTGTTCGACGGCGAGTTCGATCAGCTTTTCACGATATTCAGCAGCCTTGTCGGCAAGGTCGGCCGGGATTTCTTCATAGTAGAACTCGGCGCCCAGGCTTTCATCCTTCCAGATGATTGCGCGGTTTTCGACGAGGTCGACCAAGCCCTTGAAATCGCTTTCGGCGCCGATCGGCAGGTACAGCACCGCCGGGGTGGCACCCAGGCGATCGATGATCGTCTGGACGCAGTAGTAGAAGTTGGCGCCGGTGCGGTCGAGCTTGTTGATGAAGCACATCCGCGGAACCTTGTACTTGTCCGCCTGGCGCCACACGGTTTCCGACTGCGGCTCAACGCCGGCAACGCCGTCGAACGCGGCAACCGCACCGTCGAGCACGCGCAGCGAGCGTTCGACTTCGATGGTGAAGTCAACGTGGCCCGGGGTGTCGATGATGTTCAGGCGGTGATCTTGCCAGATGCAGGTCGTGGCGGCCGAGGTGATCGTGATCCCGCGCTCCTGCTCCTGCTCCATCCAGTCCATGGTCGCGGCGCCGTCGTGGACTTCGCCGATCTTGTAGGACTTGCCGGTGTAGTAGAGGATCCGCTCGGTCGTGGTGGTCTTGCCGGCGTCGATGTGCGCCATGATACCGAAATTGCGGTATTTTTCAAGAGGATGGCTGCGTGCCATGGTCTGGGTTTCCTTAAGTCGGAGCGGAGCTGCGCTGCAGCTCCCGCCCCTGGTGCAGTTTTGTGACCGCGGTGTGACGCCTTACCAGCGGTAGTGGCTGAACGCGCGGTTCGCGTCGGCCATGCGGTGGGTGTCTTCGCGCTTCTTTACCGCGTTGCCGCGGTTGTTGGCAGCGTCGAGCAGCTCGGCCGAAAGGCGCGCGCTCATCGTGGTTTCGCTGCGGTTGCGCGCGGCGGTGATCAGCCAGCGGATGGCCAGCGCCTGGGCGCGTTCCGGACGAACTTCGACCGGCACCTGATAGGTCGCACCACCAACACGGCGGCTGCGCACTTCGATCTGCGGCTTCACGTTGTTCAGCGCATCGTGGAACAGCTGGACCGGATCGGCCTTGGCCCGGGTCTCCATGGTTTCGAGCGCACCGTAAACGATGCTTTCGGCAACCGACTTCTTACCGTCGAGCATGAGGTTGTTCATGAACTTCGACAGGATCTGATCGTTGAACTTCGGATCCGGCAGGATCTCCCGCTTCTCGGGACGACGACGACGTGACATCGCTTCTATTCCTTATCTGCGGCCGCGCGACAGGCGCGCCGGCCGTGAAAACCAGCCCGCAGGCTTACTTGGGACGCTTGGCGCCGTACTTCGAACGGCTCTTCTTGCGGTCCTTGACGCCCTGGGTGTCGAGCACGCCGCGCAGCACGTGATAGCGCACGCCCGGAAGGTCGCGCACACGGCCGCCGCGGATCAGCACCACCGAGTGCTCCTGCAGGTTGTGGCCTTCACCCGGGATGTACGAAATCACTTCGCGCGCGTTCGTCAGGCGGATCTTGGCAACCTTGCGCAGCGCCGAGTTCGGCTTCTTCGGGGTGGTGGTGTAAACACGGGTGCAGACGCCGCGCTTCTGCGGGTTCTGTTCCATCGCAGGGACCTTGCTCTTGGCCTTCTGCGGTTCGCGACCCTTGCGGATCAGCTGGTTGATCGTAGGCATTGAATCTCTTCACCTAGGTTGTGGCCATCGCGGCAGGGTGAAGAGCAAGCGAATCGCGAACAGCGCAGCGGCGGGGACTGGCCCCACCCGGCGATCAATCGCGAGCCGAAAACGCTCCACCCGGCTGAAAAGACCGGGTTACTTTGACGGTTTACCTGTGAAAGCAGGCGCCCCGGCAATGTTCAGCTCAATCCGGGACGTAAGTTGCCTTGGCCCTGGAAGAGCGCGGCCCTTAGGCGGGATGTTGGATTTGGTCAAGGGTTGGAGCGGGTTGGTAGGCAGCTTGGTTTGGCGCGCTTAGCGCCGCGCATGTTTCTTGCGACATTGGCAGCGGGCAATGTGTCTTCGTCATTATCGGCTGGTAAATCGCCCCAGATTGTTTCCAATTTTGACGCACATGCCGGCCTTAATCGACGTCGCGGCTTGGCAGCCCAAATCTACGCAACGCTGAGCGAATATCCGAGCCGCGGGACATGGACGTTTACCCTGCCTAGTTCGGGCATGTCTCGCGCGACTGTCAGGCTGAAATGGGTCGAGCCCGCAAAAGCTCCAACGATGGGATCGCGGCCATAGTCGGTGGCGGACAGCGCCACTGTCATGCCCTGAAGCCTGGCATCGCAATCTAGCGTTTCGGCCTCGTCTGGTTGTGACATGGCGGCAATTTCGAGCGCCTGTGCCGGTGCCATCGCAGTCCGCTTGCCGTGGCCGATCGCGGTTACGCGGCCATACCAGGCGTCAAAGCCGGCCAAGTCTTCGAACTGGTCGGCAATTCCGGGTGCAAAGGCGCGCACAAACCAGAAGTTATAGTACGCGGCGGCGTCGGCCAGGCAGGGATCGGTACCGGCAAGAAAGGCCCGGCCATCCGCCAGCTGCTGCGCAAGAAGGGCAGCATGGGCCTTGATCTGAGTGATCGCGAACGGCGCAAGCGCCTTCATGGCCGCGACATTGAATGGCTGGCCGCTCAGCGCCTCGCGATCCTTGATGAAGGCAGGGTCGACGTTTTCTCCGATCGAGCCGAAGATCGCCACAACGGCGGACTGGAACACAGCCTTGTCGCACATCTGTTCAACCGCATTGGCGAAGGCCTCGCTTCCTGCCGGATAGAGCTGCTGTTGCGGAAAGCGTCGCTCAAGTTCTCGGACAATCAGCTGGCTATCGCAGTAGATGTCGGCTCCGATCTGCATCACCGGAATGCGGCGATATCCGCCAGTCAGCGGCACCAGATTGGGCTTTGGCATGATCACTGGCTGGTCGACGGCGCACCACGCCAGATCCTTGATACCCAAACAGACCCGGATCTTCTCCGAAAAGGGGGAGGTATCGTACTGGTGGAGAATGACGTCTGGCATCATGCAGGGCTCCGGGACGAGACGTCGGTAACAAATAGATTGTGCCCGAACGAGGCAAGGGCGATCTAAGCGAACAAGGCATACCCGTCTACTTGCCCGCTTATTGGCAGCGAACGGCATAGGTGCGTTTGCTGGTATACATGGGTCGCTGCTTGGAGGGGAAGAGGCATAGCTGCCTCAACATGGCTCTTCAGATATGTTGGTGCTGCCTGTCTGAAATCACTTCCTAAAAAGTCTCCGGTACCAACTGCAAAAGGCTACGGGCCATGGTCCGGTAACTACCACTGATCCAAGTAGAAAAAATTCATGGTTCCGCATTACGGCCTTGAGCATGAGCAATCCGGTGGTTCATCCACAACCTGTCGAAAGCGGTCCGGTCCGATCCAGCCGGGGGTTGCTCCGTAAGCTATTTGGCCCAAGCCCTGCGCCCCAAACCGGCGATGGTTTCACGCAGGCATATGCGGAAAATCTCTCGCATCGCCTCCCGCTGGTTTACGTTGTGACGATGGTGAACATTGTCACCATGATGGTGACCTTCAGACAGTCTGCCCCTGCTGCCTTGGTATTCTGGCTGCCATTGCCGATGCTGGCCGCGCTGCTTGCCAGGGCCACGTACTGGCTACCGATTAATGTCCAGCGCCGATCATTGCCGCTCCTCAAAAGAGACATAGACAGACTACCATTGCTTGGGTCCGCGGTTTCACTCGGGCAGATCAGCTGGGTCTTGTCATTGTACCCTTATGGGGACCAACCCCAGCAAAGCTTGATCCATTATGTGACCGCTGTGACCTGTTTTACTGGAATTCTTGGCCTCAGCCATTCTCCAAAAACTGCAATTCGAATGGCTCTAATTGGAATGCTGCCCGCAAGCGTCGTGTTCTTGTTACATGATCACCCCAATCGCGTCGCCATTGTCGGAGTTCAAACTGCAGTCTCGATCTTGCTCGTATTGATTACGGTCACCTACCACCGGGACTTCGTTTTCCTTGAGCAGTCGCGGCAACTTGCCGGTCGGCGCAAAAAGCAGTTTGCCAGCCTTGCTCTCAAGCATCGCACCTTGGCGATGCATGACCCTCTAACTGGCGCCCTTAATCGGCGGCGATTCCAAGAGTTGCTGGGGGAAGCACTGATCGGGCCGCCGTCTACACGTCCATGGCTGGCAATCCTGGACCTCAACGGGTTTAAATTGATTAACGACACGCATGGCCACCCCGTAGGCGACCATATCCTGATGACTGTAAGTGACCGCATTGAGGCTAGTCGCGGCATCGTTACGTCCGGGCGCATGGGCGGGGACGAGTTTGCAGTACTCTTGTCTGGCACGCTTTCACTCAGCGAAGTAAAATCGGAGCTGGAGGCGTTAGCCCAATCAATTGCCGAGCCAATTGCTTGGAATCAGCTGTGCTTGTCCGCGCAGACGTCAATTGGCGCTTACAAATGCGTGGGCGCAAGCATTAGCGCATGTTTCGAGCGTGCGGACTCGGCGCTCTATCGCGCGAAAGCTGGCGAAACCGGATGCATATCTGTTTTTACAGATGTGGATGAGGTGGGCCTTTTGGAGCGGCGCGAGATCGCGAAGGCATTCACAAGTGCAGACTTCAAGAGCCAGCTAAAGCTGGTTTATCAGCCGATAGTGGACGTCGATACGGGCCGGGTCGTCACTCTGGAGGCGCTTGTTCGATGGTCTCGCGACGGTGACACGCTACTTCCTCCTGCTGAATTCATTCGCTTGGCGGAAGCAACAGGGCGCATTGGTGAATTGACCGATCATGTTCTCGCAACCGCTCTTGATGAGTGCCCTGCGTGGAATTGGGGCTGCCGTTTGGCTATCAATCTGTCTGCCCACGATATTCTTCGCGACGACACATCTGACCGGATTGGTAAAATCATCGAGCAATCGTCGGCACCAAACTCCAGTATCACCTTAGAGATAACTGAGACCGCATTGTTGTCCGACTACAGAAAAGCTGCTGCAAACCTAACTGCGCTCCGCGCAATCGGGCTGCAAATCGCCCTTGACGATTTTGGAACGGGGCAATCCTCGCTTAGCCATGTTCATAACTTGCCGATTGACTGCCTCAAGGTTGACCAAAGCTTTGCGCGGGACCTGGTCGAGAACGAGCGTTCACGCGCGATCGTTGGAACCATTCTCAGCTTATCTCGCCATCTTGGGCTACAGTGCACGATCGAAGGCATCGAGAGCCTATCCCAGCAGGCTGTTGCCCGCAGCATTGGGGTTCGACAAATGCAAGGCTACCATTTCGGCAGGCCGGTCGACGCGGAAACAGCGCTACGGGGTTTGCAGGGGTCTGAAGTCGCGAAATTCGCCTTATCAGGGTTCAGTGACCTGGGTACCGTATTGAAGGACCGGCCAGGATTTGGTGGGCGCCAATAGATCGCGGACCATTCGGATTTTCAGCTTCTCGCCGCTTCAAAAGCCGCCATTCCGGACAGTCCAGCAAAGCCGCCACAAACCATTTTCCTACACACCCCCGCCTCGTGTAAGTGTTTCCCTCCGCAGGGGAATCCAACATTTTTCCAGCACGAGGAACCTGCCTGATGTCTTCCCATTCGTCTGATGTGCCGCCCGTTGGCGCGGCACTGGCTGGGGTGTTTGCGGATTTGCGGCTATGCGAGTGTGAAATATCCCTCCACCATCTGCGATGGTCCCCCTCCCCGAGCATGCTCAGGGAGGATCTTTGGCCTGCCGCTCCCCTCGCCCTTCGCGGCGGACTAGCCGCACGGCCTTTGCCGATCTGCCGCTGAAGAAGGGCGATCCGCTGCGGGGGTTCAAGCCTTATCGCCACAAGGCGCCGCTGAACCTGATGGCCGAGCGGCGGCGCGCGGCCGAGAAAGCGGTGGCGGAGAAAGAGGCGGCTGAGAAGGCGGAGCCTGAGGCGGGATGGCCGGCCCGGTCAAGCTGCGGCGATCAGAACCTCTAGCAGGGGGTTGGGGAACCGCCGCTCTGCCGTGACCCCGTAAAAGGTTTCCATGACACCGGGCAGCTTGGCACATTCGACCAGTTCCCCGCTCGCAAGTTCGTCGCGCACGACAATCGGGGGCAGCGCGGCAAGACCGATGCCTTCGCGCGTCAGCAAGCGCATCATCGCCATGTCGTCAACCTCGGCCGCGATCTGTGGCTTGATCCCAAGCCGCGCTGCCATGGCATCGAAACTCATCCGCAGCGTGGACCCGGACGTCGCCAGGATCACCGGGGTGCTGGCCAGGCGCTGCTCGATTGAAAGATCGCCAGCCAGCAGGGATGGAATGGCGATCAGGCTGATTGGCTGCTCATCAAGCTTGCGGACGATCAGGTTGCCAAGCGTGTCGGCCGGGGGTGGCTGGTTGGTCAGCACAATGTCGATCTGCAGATCTTCGAGCGCGTGGAACAGCTCTCCCGCGCTGCCGGACCGCACGATGACCTCAACATCGCTTCGACCCAGCAGCGGACGCAGGAACTTGAGCTGGAAGTTGCGGGACAAGGTGGCCAGCGAACCGACCCGCAGCACCCGCCGCTGGCGCTCGCCCTGTTGCAGTGTCGCGATCAGCTCGTCACCGCTGGTGAAGATGGAATTGGCATAGTCGAGCGCGATGCGGCCCGCTTCGGTAAGCAGCAGCGCGCGGCCGCGCCGCTCGAACAGTCGGTGGCCCAGGCGCTCTTCCAGCAGCCGGATCTGCGTGGAGACCGCAGACTGCGAGACATTCAGGGCAGTTGCAGCGCGCGTCAGGTTCCCATCGACGGCCACCGCATGGAAGTAGCGCAGGTGGTGATAGTTCAGCTCACTCATATGTTCACTTAAACAGAACGTATTGTGCAAAACAATGTATTTTTCTTGATAAAGCCTAGCGCCTATCGGCCGTCCGACTGCTGCTTTCCTCTGTCGGAGCCTTCATGATCCACCCTTCCCTTCCGCTCGCCGCGCCGCTGCTGTTTGCGCTCGTCGCCGGGCTGGCCTGGCTCACGCCCGGCCGGCGCCCGCGTCTGCTGCTGGCTCAGGCCGAAGCGGCCGCCCTTGTCGCGATCGCGATATCAATCGCCAGCGTGGTGCAACTGGTTTCCACCGGATCGGCGACATCGGCGTTCATCGGCGCGGGCGGGATCGGCCTTTCGATCCGGCTCGATGCGGTAAGCGCCACGATGCTGGCCATGATCGCGACCATTGGCTGGGCGGTGCTGCGCTATTCGGCGAACTATCTTGACGGCGAAGCGCGCCAGGGCGCGTTCATCGGCTGGATGGCGGCGACGCTGGCCAATGTCCTGCTGTTCGTCCTGGCCGGCAACCTGGTGCAGCTGGTGGTGGCCTGGATCGCCACCAGCTTGTGTCTGCATCGCTTGCTGCTGTTCTATCCCGAACGGCTGCAGGCGATCCGCGGAGCGCGCAAGAAGTTCATCGTCGCCCGGATCAGCGACGCAGCCTTGGCGGGGGCCGCGGTCCTGCTGTGGCAAGCCTATGGCACGATCGATCTGGCGACGATCCAGGCCGATGCGCGCGGCGGCCTGGCGCCGGTTGGCGCACAGGTCGCGGCCGGCTTGCTTGCCATCGCCGCGGTACTCAAATCGGTGCAGTTCCCGACCCACGGCTGGCTGACCGAAGTGGTGGACACGCCCACGCCGGTTTCGGCCCTGCTGCATGCCGGCGTGGTCAACGGCGGCGGTTTCCTGCTGGTGCGGTTTGCGGACATCATGCTGCTTACGCCCGGCGTGCTGGCGGTGCTGGTCATGATTGGCGGCTTCACTGCGCTGCTGGGCGGATTGGCGATGCTGGGCCAACCGGCGGTCAAGAACTCGCTCGCCTGGTCGACCATCGCGCAGATGGGTTTCATGATCATGCAGTGCGGCCTTGCGCTGTTCCCGCTCGCGCTGCTGCACATCGTCGCGCACTCCTTCTACAAGGCCCATGCGTTCCTCTCATCGGGGACGGCGGTGGATGTTGTCGCGGCAATCCGCCGGCCGGGCCCAGTCGCCGTACCAAGCGGACGGAACGTTGCGGCGGCCTTTGCTCTGGCGCTGGCGATCTACGCCGCGATCGGGGCGCTGTTCGGCCTGGGTGACAAGCCGCCGCAAGCGATCGGCCTGGGCGCGATCCTGGTCTTCGGGGTGGCCTACCTCCTGGCGCAAGGCCTTGCCGACAAGGCGCCGCGCCAGCTGACCCGGCAGACTGCGCTCTATTCGACCCTCGCCTCGCTGGGCTACTTCGGCCTGCAGCGCGGATCCGAATGGCTGACCGCCGGAACGCTTCCGGCGACCCCGGCCCCCGGCCCGCTCGAATGGACGCTGCTGGCGCTTGCGGTTGCCAGCTTCGGCCTGACCGCGGTTGCCCAGGCGCTGTTCCCGCTCTGGGCGACGCACCCGGCCGCTTCGGGCCTGCGCGTCCACCTTTCCAACGGGCTTTACGCCAATGCCGTGTTCGACCGGCTGATCGGCAACTGGTCAACGCGGCTGCCGCGCTGACCGATCGAAACAAGGACTCCATCCAATGACAGCGCAGTTTTCCGCCGCCGCATTCGAGCCCATCGCCGTGACCACTGCAATTCGGGAAGCCATCGACCATGCCGTCCGGCAGGTGCCGCCGGCCTGGCCGCTGGCCTCTTCGGTCGCGGTCAATCCGTTCCTTGGCCAGACGGGCGAGACGCTTGCCGACGCCGCTGCGCGGCTCCGCAAGGTTGGCGGCGTGCCGGTGACCATGCCGCGCGACTGGTACCGCGAACGGATCGCCAATGGGTCCATCACCGAGGCCGATCTTGCCGCCGCGCTGGCTGCATCACGCCACCCGGCCAAGCCCGCCAACCTTGCTGAATTGCAGGCGGCGATTGCGCTTGATCGGCCCGCACCGGCGGCATTGGCCAACGTTGCCGAGCTTGCAGCCAAGGCCAGCGGCACCGACTGGCCGGGCATTGTGGCCGACCGCATGGGATCATGGCTGGCTGGCTATTTCGACGAAGGTCAGGCGTTGTGGCCGGTGATCCGCGGCCACTCCGCATGGGCTGCCTGGCGGTCCAATGCGACCCATGACCTGACCCCCGAGATCATGGGGCTGCATGGCTTTGCCCGGATCGTGGCCGAGGCGCCGCAGGATCCGCTGGCCTTGATAGGCCGCGCGGTGAACACGCTGGACCTCGATGAAGCGGCGCTGGCCAGCTACTTTCACCAGCTGCTCCTTACGCTTGGCGGCTGGGCGCAATATGCGCGGTACAAGCTCTGGCAGGCGGAACTGCGGGGCGACACCGATATGACCCTGGCCGATCTGCTGGCCATCCGCTTGCTGTGGGAAGAATCGCTCTATCTCCAGCACCAGACTGCGATCACCCATCAATGGGCCGCCGTCCGCGCCGACCATGGAAGCGAAGCTCTGGCCGATGCCGACGATCTGGTTGACGAGATCCTCCAGGAAGCAACCGAGCGGGCATCGCAGCGCGAACTGGCCGAAAGCCTGGCGATGACCGGATCGCAACAACGCCAGGACCAACCGGCATTGCAGGCCGCATTTTGCATCGACGTGCGTTCGGAAGTGTACCGGCGTGCACTCGAAAGTGTCGATTCGGCCATCCAGACCATCGGCTTCGCAGGGTTCTTCGGAGTGGCGACCGAACATCGCGGCTTTGCTTCCGATACTGCCGAGCACCGCTTGCCGGTTCTGCTCAATCCCGCGCTTCAGTCTGTGTCTGGCGACGAGCGGCACGCAGCGCAGGACCAGACCACCCGCTTCGCCCTGCGCGCGAAGCGGGCCTGGGGCCGCTTCAAGCTTGCCGCCGTATCCTCGTTCGCGTTCGTGGAAGCGACCGGGCCGCTCTATGCCGTCAAGCTGCTGCGAGATGCGCTGGGGTTGCACGGAACAAAGGCTCCGAACGAGCCAATGCCGCGCCTTGTCCCGGACCTCACGCCTGACGCACGGATCAGCGCGGCCGAGACGATCCTCAAGGCGATGTCGCTAACCGCCCGCTTCGCACCGATCGTGCTGATCGCGGGACACGGTGCCAATGTAACCAACAACCCGCATGCGAGCGGTCTCAACTGCGGCGCCTGCGGGGGTTACTCAGGCGAAGTGAATGCCCGGCTTCTGGCCGGCTTGCTTAACGATCGCGCCGTGCGCGCCGGACTGGCCGAGCGCGGGATCCACATCCCGCAGGGCACGGCCTTTATCGCTGCCTTGCATGATACCACTACCGACCGCGTGACGCTTTACGACGGTGACCTTAGCGAGGCAGCACCGGCCGGCCTTAACCAGGTGCGCACCTGGCTGGACAACGCCAGCGCCCTGGCCCGCGCCGAGCGCGCGGCGCGCCTGCCGCATGCCGATGGCCAGGCTGATATCGCTCGCCGCGCCCGGGACTGGGCCGAAGTGCGCCCCGAATGGGGCCTGGCCGGTTGCAAGGCTTTCATCGCCGCGCCGCGCGCCCGCACCCACGGCTGCGCGCTGGATGGCAGAGCCTTCCTTCACGATTATGACTGGCGCAAGGATGCAACAAATGGCTTCGCCGTCCTCGAACTGATCCTGACCGCGCCAGTCGTCGTCGCCAGCTGGATCAGCCTGCAATACTACGGCTCGACTGTTGCGCCGGCGGCCTTTGGGGCAGGAAACAAGCTGCTGCACAACGTTGTTGGCGGGATCGGCGTCCTTGAAGGAAATGGCGGCAACATGCGCGCCGGCCTGGCATGGCAATCGGTTCACGATGGCGAGAAGCTGATGCACGAGCCATTGCGGCTATCGGTCTGCCTTGAAGCCCCCGTCGAAGCGGTCACGGCGGTCCTCGAAAAGCATCCGCAGGTGCGGGCGCTGTTCGACAACCGCTGGCTGCACCTGTTTGTCATCGCCGACAACGGACAGCTGGCAAAGCGTTATGCTGGCAATCTGAGCTGGCAGGACGAGCCGCATGGATCGGATTAGGGCGAGCAGCGACGGATCATCGCATCTTTCGGCTCCGTTCGCCGCGCGGGTAAGGACTTCTTAACTCCTGCCCGGTCACCCCGGGGGCATGGCTATTGCAGGACGGATCGACCCTAACCCCGCCCCCGAGACCGCCCCTGGCGAGCGCGCCCAGCGCCGTAACCTGCGGCTGGAAGTGACGGGAGAACTCAACGGCTCCCAGGCCAATGTAACGGTGCACAATATCTCCGAAAGCGGCCTGCTGATGGAAACCGCACAGCCGCTGGCGGTAGGCGAATGGTTCAACCTGACCCTGCCCGAGGCGGGGACCGTTGAAGCCGAAGTGATCTGGGTCAGCGGTCAACTCCACGGTTGCCGCTTTAGCGCGCCGGTCAACCGCGCCACGCTGAGCGCCAGTCAGCTGCGCGGGGTCGTAGCGCCAGCTGCGCCCGAGCCAGAGAGGCCGGTTGCCCCCGCCCCGGCCGGCCCGACCCTGGGCCGGCGCCTGGCCGCAGCGCGCCACGCCCGCGGCATGACTCTGGGCCAGGTGGCAAGCACTTTGGGCGTGAGTCGCCCGACCGTCTGGGCCTGGGAGCAGGACCGCGCGCGCCCTGCCCCGCATCGTCTGGGCCTGCTGGCCGCCTGCCTGGGCGTGGAGGAAACCGCGCTGACCGGTACCGAGCCTAACAACCAGGTTACTCAATTGGTCGAAGAGGCGCGCGTGAAGATCGCGGCGGCAGCCGGAACCCTGCCAACCCGGGTGCGGATCCTGATCGAACTTTGACGGTTCCCGCGCGGGCCGAAGGTAGCAGGCATACCCAATCACGGTCACCCGCGAGAGACCGCTTATCAACAGCCTCAAACATGGTAAACAATATCTAACACACTGATTCGCTTATATATTTGTTAGCTTACAAGGCTAACAAGGTCAAGGCGGCAGGGTGCGAGAATTGGCTAACGGCGCAAGTCTGGCGAGGGGGCACCTTGGCCAACGGCGGCGCTCGAAACGGGGGCGACGAAAATGGGGGTACACTTCGTGCCGCGCGGCGATGGCGTGCTGTTGCGGCTATGGGCCGGGGTCAGCAGCGAGATCGCGCTGGCCTGCGATCGGCAAGGACAAATCACCGAACTGTGCGGGGCTTTGCCGGGCGATCCAATTGGGCGACCGTTGTGGGATCTGGCGGTGCCGCGCCAGCGCGAGCGATTGCGCCAGGCCTATGCCGCTGCACTTGCCCAAGACCGCCGCTCTGACTGGATCGAACTGGCCCTGCGCGGATCCAATGGTGCGCGCGAGTGGCATGAGCTGCGGATCGATCCGGTCACGTTCGGCCCGGACCACAGCCTAGGCGCTATCTGCGTACTGCGTTCGATCACCGAACGGCGGCGGCTGGAGCGCGAGGCCTTTGCCGCAGCGATGACCGACCCGCTGACCGGCTTTACCAACCGCACCGCATTTATGGCGATGCTGGCGCATCTGGCTGAGCAGGATGTGCCGGGTGCCCTGGCGCTGGTGGATCTTGACCGCTTCCGAGTCTTCAACCTGCGCTACGGCCATGCGGCGGGCGATCGGCTTCTGGTTAGCTTTGCCGGACTGCTGCGGCAGGTGACGCGGCCCGATCACATCCTTTCGCGCACCGATGGCGAGACCTTTGCTGTGATAATGCCGGGGGCAGATCTGTCTGAAGCGCGCACGACCGCGGGCGCAATTACCAGCGCCCTCGCGAATGTCGCCAGCGGCGCGCAGCGGGGCGAGCTGCCCTTCACCGCTTCGATCGGCTTGGCCCTGCTCGGCCCCGACAACGACGCCAGCCTGCGCTGTGCCGAGCTCGCCGTGACCGATGCCAAGGCGCGCGGCCGGGCGCGGATCGGCTTGTGCCCTTCCCGCTTGCGCTTGCCCTGGACCTGGCGGCAGACCCTGCGCGAACAGGCGACGGCGGCTTAGTGGTGCTTGCCCTTTTTGTGCTCGCGATAGGCGCCATAGCTATCCAGCACCGCCCGCATCTGAGCGATCGCCTTCTGCCGCGCCTCGGCATCGCGGATCGCCGCGAGCCGCCGCTTGAGGCTGGTGGCAAGGTCGGCATAGTCGTTCTGCCAGTCGCGGCCCAGAGCGGGGCGGAGGTCGGTGCGGCCAGTCTTCGTCCGCCGTGCCGGTTGGCCGGGCGGTAGTTCCCAGGTTTCGCCGATCTCTGGCACGATCAGTGATGGCGCCAGCGCCTGGCTTTCAGCCAGCCGCCGCAGCTCTTCAATTGCACCTTTCTCACCGTGATCGAGCAGCAGGCTGCCCGCAATCGGCCCGCGTTCGGCAATCCAGGCCAGCAATTCGGTCTGGTCGGCATGGGCGGAATAGCTGACAATCTCGCGCACCTGGGCCCGAACCTGCACGTCGCGGCCCGATATCCGCACCCGCTTGGCCCCTTCCAGGATTACCCGGCCGAGCGATCCTTCAGCCTGGAAGCCGACAAACAGGATCGTCGAATCGCGGCGCGGCAGGTTGTAGAACAGGTGGTGGCGGATCCGGCCCGCCTCGCACATGCCCGATGCGGCCATGATGATCGCGCCTGACATGGTGTTGAGCTTCATGGATTCCGCCACGTCATTAACATAGCGGATTGATGGGTGGCCGAAGACATCGCGCCCGCCGGTATCCTCCAGCTGGTCGACATATTTGCGGAAGGCGGTGGTTGCCTTGTTAGCCAGCGGACTATCGACGAAGACCATCGCATTGCCGATCCGCCCGGCGCTGGATAGCGTGGCGATATCGAGCAACAGCTCCTGGGTCCGCTCAAGCGCGAAGGACGGGATCACCAGGTTGCCGCCGCGCGCCCGGGCGGCAAGGATCTCCGCCTCCAGCAGTTGCCGCCGCTCGGCAATGCTGACCTTGGTGCGCGTGCGATCGCCATAGGTGCTTTCGCAGATCACGTGATCGAACCCGGCGGGCGCAGCGGGGTCTGGATGGAAGGCCTTGTTGTCTGGACCGATATCGCCCGAATAGAGCAGCCGGGTGCCCTCTGCCTCAACCTCGATCGAGGCCGACCCCAGGATATGGCCCGCGTTCCACAGCCGGCAGCGAAACCCGGGGGCGGGTTCGATCCATTCCCCCAGCTTCACCACCCGCGCCAACCGGGCGGCGGCAATGGCATCGGCTTCGGTATAGATCGGCTTGAACGGATCATCGCCCGCCCGGTCGCGGCGGCGATTGCGGCGTTCGGCTTCGTATTCCTGGATGCGGCCCGCATCGGCGAGCATGAACTGAAGCAGTTCGGCCGTTTCTTCGGTGCACCAGATCGGCCCTTTATAGCCAGCGGCGCTGAGCCGCGGCAGCTGGCCGCTGTGGTCGATATGGGCGTGGCTCAACACCACTGCATCCAGGCCGTGGACATCGAACGGCAGGGGTTCGTGGTTGAGCGCCTCGAGCGAGCGCGATCCCTGGAACAGCCCGCAATCGAGGAGGATGCGGGATTTGCCGCTTCGCAGCTCGTGGCACGAACCCGTGACCGTCTGGGCGGCGCCGTGAACGGTGAGCGAGAGAGTCATCTGGCGCTACAGGCTCCAGCTAGGCCGCGCGGCGAGCCGGGCGCGCCAGGCGGCGACGTTGGGCCGCCCCTCACCCGGATCGATCCGCAGCACCCGCGAAAAGTCGACCGCGACGCCGCAGGTGATGTCGGCAATCGAGAACCCGCTGGCGGCCAGATAATCGCGATCTGCCAGGTGGGCATCGAGCTTGTCCAGGAAGTGCAGCAGCCGCGCCTTGCCGCGTTCGGCCAGTTCGGGGATCTGGGCATAATTGACCGGACCAGGCAGCGCGCGGTCCTTCATCGCCGGGGCGGTGTTGCGCATGGCTTCGGCAATGGCCATCAGGCACTCACCCTCGGCCTTGGAGTTCCAGCTGGCGATCTCGGCCTTGTCGACTGGCGTGGTGCCAAGCAGCGGCGGGTCGGGCTTGAAAGCCTCAGCCCAGGCGGCGATCCCGGCGTTGTCGGTCAGCACGGTCCCATCTTCCAGCACCAGCGCCGGAACGGTCAGCCCCGGATTGACCGCACGGTAGGCTTGGGACTGGTGCTCACCCGCGGCCAGGTCGACGATCTTCGTCTCATGCGCGATGCCCTTTTCGGCGAGCAGGATCCGGGCCCGGCGCGGACTGGGGGCGCGGGGATAGTCATAGAGAATCGGCATCGGTCCCTCCTTTTCGGAAACACTAGCAGGGCCAAGATCAATTGCGATTGGCAACTGGTTGACGTTACGGAAACCTGCATTTCTGGCATTGTTATGTGATGTTATCATGTTACACAAAAGGCAGTCGCCCGGTGCGACTCGGCCCGCTCCAGATGGCAGGGCGCCCCGGGCGCCAAGAGGATGGAGAGGTGCTTATGACCTATGTCGATACCATCAATTCCAACCGCCGCCTGGGCACGCTGGCGATGGTCGGGGCAATTCATGTTGCCGCCGGTTATGCCCTGGTGACGGGGTTGGCCGCGACGATCATTCCCAAGATCGAACCGGAGATCAAAACGATCTTCCTGCCCGAGCCAGCGACGCCCAAACCGACTCCGACCGTCACCCCGCACGGCAGGCCGGACACGACCACGCTGGTAACGCCCCCGCCGCCCGACACGCGCAATCCCTTCGACCAGCCCGGGCCGATCGAACTTCCCCCGATCGGCACCGGCGACCGCGGCTTGGGAATCGATGAGGTCACCTTCCCCGGCCCCACCCCCTCGCCCGGCCCCACCTTCGCGACCAAGCCGGCGCGGCCCAAGGGCAATCCGGGCCTGTGGGTCACCACCAATGACTATCCGCAGAGCGCGATCCGGAGCGAGGCCGAAGGGGTCGTGAAGTTCCGACTGAGCGTCGGCACCAACGGCAAGGTCATCGGCTGCGAAGTGACCGGCTCCAGCGGTACCGAGGCGCTCGATCAGGCGGCCTGCGACAAGCTGATGCTGCGCGGCAAATTCGAACCTGCCAGCGACAGCACTGGCGCACTGGTGGCGGGCAGCTACACGGGCGCGGTACGCTGGCAGTTGCCTAGGGATTAGAAGTTTGTGCCGGGGGAGCCGGCCTCCCCCGGCTCGGCTTGTGCCACAATTGTATCGAGACAGCTTGACGCGTTGGGCCAGTCGACAGATGTTTGTCCCATTGCGCTGGAGCAAGCTTCCGGAATCCTACCCCCAATGCTGATTTCTAAGGAATACAGGGCGATGAACGCCGACCTCCACGCCGGGGGAAGTTATGGCCACAGTGGCCAGAAATGGGCCGAAGCGGTGACTGATTTGGTTGCGCGCTATAGGGCGACTTCGGTGTTGGACTATGGCTGTGGCCAAGGCACGCTAGCCAAGGCGGTCGATTTCCCGATTTGCGAATTCGATCCCGCCATCGTCGGCAAGGACCGCCCGCCGCTACCAGTTGATTTGGTAGTATGCACGGACGTGCTTGAGCATATTGAACCGGACTGTCTCGATGATGTCCTCGACCATCTTTACAGTCTGTCGCGACTGGCTTGCTTCGTGGTTGTTTCAACCCGCCCCGCTCGCAAGATATTGGCAGATGGTCGGAACGCGCACCTAATCATCGAGGATGACCATTTCTGGCGAAGGCGGATCGAAGAGCTGTTCGCGATTCGCGAATGGACTTCGCTCAACCAAGAGTTTGCGGCGCTGCTTGAGCCCTTGCGTGGACTGCCAGCAATAAAGGGCCGAACCCGCAGGGCCTGGCGCCGCCGCCTTAGCGCCCCTTGAACTGGGCGGGACGCTTCTCAAGGAAGGACTGGACACCTTCCTTGAAGTCATCGCTGGCAAACAGCGGCAGCAGTTGCAGGTAAACGTGCTGGACGTGGGTTTCGAATCCTTCTTCCAGCCCCATCCGCATCATCCGCTTGGACGCCAGCACGGCGAGCGGCGCATTGCCTGCGATTTCCTCGGCCATGGCGCGGGCCTTTGCGCCCAATTCCTCTGCCGGGACGACATGGTTGGCGAGGCCTTCGGCCAGGCAATCGGCCGCGCTCAGGGTCCGGCCGGTGAAGATGATCTCCGCCGCCTTGGCCCAGCCGAGCATGCGCGGCAGGAACCAGGTGCCGCCGCTTTCCGGCACGATCCCGCGCTTGACGAAGGCGGCAGCAAGCTTGGCATTGTCGGCCATGATGCGGATGTCGCAGCCGAGCGCCAGGTCCATTCCATAGCCCGCGGCCGAGCCGTTGAGCGCACAGATCACCGGCTTATCCATCGCGAAGAGGACTGTCGGCGGGGTATTGCGCAGGTCGATTGTGGCCGGGAACTTGCGGTTGGGCGAACCGATCCCCTCGCCCGAGGACGCCTCATTGAGGTCAAGCCCGGCGCAAAACGCCCGGCCCGTCCCGGTCAGGATAACCACCCTGACTGCGGGATCTTCGTTCACGGCCACCAGCGTCTTCGTCAGCTCATCCAACATAGCCGAGGAGATGGTGTTCATCCGCTCGGGCCGGTTGAGCGTGATGGTGGCGATGTGATCGGAGATCTCGCAGATCAGGGCGCTCATGTGGATCAGATCCGTTCGATAATGATCGCCGGGGCCATGCCGCCAGCGGCGCACATGGTGACCAGGCCATACCGGCCGCCCGAACGCTCCAGCTCATCCAGGGCGGTGCCGATCAGGATTGAGCCGGTAGCGCCGATCGGATGACCCAGCGCCATCGCGCCGCCGTTGATGTTGACCTTGGTCCGATCAAGATCGAGGTCGCGGATGAACTTTTCGGCGACGACCGAGAAGGCCTCGTTGATTTCCCAGACGTCGATGTCCTCAACCTTGAGACCGGCCTTTTCCAGCACCTTCTTGGCTGCCGGAACCGGGGCATTAAGCATCAGCGTGGGGCAATCGCCCTGGTTCGCATAGGCGACGATCCGGCCGCGCGGCTTCAGGCCATGCTTTTCGGCATATTTGGGCGAGGCGATCAGGATCGCAGCCGCGCCGTCGACCACGCCCGAGCTATTGCCGGCATGGTGGAAGTGCTCGATCTTGAGGTCCGGATAGCGGCGATTGATCTGCTTGCGGAAGGTCGTGCCGCCAATGTCGAAATCGGCCAGCTGCGCGAAGCTGGGCTTCAGCGCGGCAAGGCCTTCGGCGGTGGTTTCGGGGCGCGGGAATTCTTCGTGATCCAGCGCGACTGTGCCGTCCTCGTTATAGACGGTGATCAGCGAGTGATCGAACCGGCCTTCACGGATTGCGCGGGCGGCGCGTTCCTGGCTGACGAGCGCCAGCGCATCGAGCGCCTCGCGGCTGATCCCTTCCATCGAGGCAATCGCATCGCCGCACACGCCCTGGTGGCTCTGCGGGTGCAGCACGTCGAGCGCTTCGTTGCCCGAACCCATCAGGCGCGGCGGAATGCCGGCATTGGCCTGTTCGGCGGCGAAAGAAGCGGTGTAGCTCATCATCTCGGTCCCGCCGGCAATGACGCAGTCTTCCATGCCCGACATGATCGTCGCTGCGGCAAGGTTTACCGAAGTGATGCCGCCGCCGCAGAACCGGTCCAGCGTGGTGCCACTGGCCGAGATGTCATAGCCTGCCGCTAGCGCGGCCATGCGGCCCAGGTCACCGCCCTGCTTGCCGTTCTGGCTGGAGGTCGACCAGATGATGTCATCGACCGTGCTGGTGTCGATCCCGTTGCGGTCCTTGATCGCCTTGAGCACAGTGGCGGCAAGGTGCTGCGGGTGAAGGTGCGAGAGCGCACCCTTGCCCGGCTTGCCAACCCCGCGCGGGGTACGAACAGCGTCAATGATATAGGCTTCGGCCATGGTGGCTCCTCCTTGATATGAAATGCAGTTGCGGGGCAGGTTCAAACCTGCTTTGACACTGGTTTAACCGATCAATTAAATTGCGCAAGGGATAGAACGATGAACCCCGACCTGCTGCCCGTCATCGTTGGCGTCGGACAGATCAACGACCGGCCGGAAAACCCGCTGGATGGCCGCGATCCGGTGACGCTGATGGCCGATGCCCTGCGCGCGGCCGAGGCGGATGCGGGCGCCACCCTGCTGACCGATGCGGACTGGATCGGCGTTGTCGCACAGATCGCCTTTCCGGAGATAACCGATGCCAGCGGCCCGGTCGCCGAAGCACTGGGGGCCAGCCATGCCGAACTGGTCCAGTCAAAGGGCCCCAATGGCGACAGTCCGATCCTGCTGCTGAACGAGGCCGCCAACAAGATCGGCGCAGGCGAGATCAAGATCGCCCTGGTGACCGGGGCCGAGGCCCTGCGCACCGCTGGCGCGCGCAAGGCTGCGGTCCAGGGCGGCAAGAAGGTCGATGCGCTGCGTGACGCCACGCACCGGGTGAAGGTGGGCTATGCCCAGAGCCATGGGCTAGTCGTCCCGACCGACGTCTACCCGCTTTACGAGAACGCGCTGCGCGCTCACCTGGGCCAGACGCTGGCCGAAGGACAGGCTGAGAGCGGCGAAATCTGGAGCCGCTTTTCGGAGGTCGCCGCCAGCAATCCGGCGGCCTGGATCCGCAAGCCGGTCAGCGCCGCGGAGGTGATCACGCCGGGTGACAACAACCGCCCGATCGCCTTTCCCTATACCAAGTTCCAGGTCGCCAATGCGGCGGTCAATCAGGGCGCCGGGTTCATCGTGATGTCAGCCGGCGAAGCGCGGCGGCGCGGCATTGCCGAGGACAAGTGGATCTATGTCGGCAACGGCGCAGCGGCGCATGAATCGAACTCGTTCCTGGCGCGCGACGGCTATGTCCACAGTGCCGGGATGGAAGTTTCGATCCGCAAGACGATGGAGCTCAACCAGCTATCGGTTGCGGATCTCGACGCGGTCGAGCTCTATTCCTGCTTCCCCTGCGTGCCGAAGATGGCGCGGCGGGTGCTCGGTTGGCCGGTCGACAAGGCCGCGACCGTGTTCGGCGGGCTGACCTTTGGCGGCGGGCCGATCGGCAACTACATGAGCCACGCGGTCGCCTCCATGGTCGAGAAGCTGCGCGGCACCGGCGGTACGGGTCTGCTCTTCGCCAATGGCGGCTATGCCACCCACAACCACACCATCGCGGTCAGCACCGCGCCGATCCCGGCGGCCAGCTTCCCCCGCTCCTTCGATTTCCAGGCCGAAGCCGATGCCGCGCGCGGCCCGGTGCCGGAACTGGATCACGACTATACCGGCGCTGCGACGGTCGAGAGCTATACCGTGTTCTACGACCGTGAAGGGCAGCCGCGCTCTGGCGTGGTGGTGGCGCGCACGGGCGAAGGCAAACGCACCCTCGCCCATGTGCCGACCAATGATGTCGCGACCATCGCCCGCCTGCAGGGCGAAGGGGCAGAGCCCGTGGGGGCCAGCGGCACGATTACTGCCGGCGAACCCTTGCGGACCTGGAGTTTCGCTTAGCTCACCATCCCGGCGAGGCGGCCCTTGATGATCGCCTCGGCATCCTTGACGATTCGATTGACCAGCACTTCGCAGGTCGGGATATCGTGGATCAGGCCCTGGATCATGCCGGCTGACCAGATGCCGTGATTGGTATCGCCGGTCTGCAGTCCTTCCCGGCCGCGCACGCCTTTGACCAGATCGGCCACGGCGCTGAAGTCCTTGCCCTCGCGCTCGGCGGCGACGACCTGCTGGCTGATCTCGTTCTTCGCCACGCGCGCGGTGTTGCGGAAGGTGCGGAAGATCAGGTCGGTCGAGCGTTCATCGCCCGCTACCATCGCGTCCTTGAAGGCCTGGTGGATCGGTGCTTCGACCGTCGCGGTAAAGCGCGTGCCCATATTGATCCCGTCGGCACCCAGCGCGAGTGCGGCGGCGAGGCCGCGCCCATCGCCAAAGCCGCCTGAGGCCAGCATCGGGATCTTCACCTTGTCAGCAGCAGCGGGGATCAGGATCAGGCCGGGAATGTCATCTTCGCCCGGGTGACCGGCGCATTCGAATCCGTCGATCGAAATCACATCAACCCCGGCGCGTTCGGCCGAAAGGGCGTGGCGCACAGCGGTGCACTTGTGCAGGATCTTGATGCCGTGGGGCTTCATCATTTCCCACAGCTCGCGCACGGCGGGCGTACCGGCGGTCTCAACGATCTTCACCCCGCTATCAATGATCGCCTGGGTATAGGCCTTATAGTCTGGCGGGTTGATCGTGGGGAACACGGTCATGTTCACGCCGAACGGCTTGTCGGTCATGCCGCGGCAGCGCTCGATCTCGGCAGCGAGCGCTTCGGCGCTGGGCTGGGTCAGGCCGGTCAGAATGCCCAGGCCCCCGGCATTGGACACGGCGCTGGCCATTTCGGCCACCCCCACCCACTGCATGCCGCCCTGGACAATCGGATGCTCGATCTCGAGCAGTTCGGTGATGCGGGTCTTGATGGCCATCGGTATTCCTCCCTCAGTTCCGTTACATCTCAGTCTGTCAGATTCCGTCACCCCGGGCTTGACCCGGGGTCCCGCTGTTCTTGAAACAAGCGGGACCCCGGCTCAGGGCCGGGGTGACGAAGTTTACAAGTGCGATCACTCTCAATAACTTCTCGGCAGGCCGAGGACATGCTCGGCCAGATAGGACAGGATCAAGTTGGTGCTGATCGGCGCGACGGTATAGAGCCGCGCCTCGCGGAACTTGCGCTCGACATCGTATTCCTCGGCAAAGCCGAAGCCGCCGAAGGTCTGGACGCACATGTCGGCGGCGGCCCAGCTGGCCTCGCTCGCCAGCATCTTGGCCATGTTGGCCTCAGCCCCCGGATTGCCGCCGGCGTCGTAGACCTGGGCGGCATGGTGGACCATTAGTTCCGCCGCGCGCATTTGCGCATAGCAGCGCGCGATCGGGAACTGGACGCCCTGGTTCTGACCGATCGGGCGGCCAAAGACCTTGCGCTCCTTGGCATAGTCGCTGGCCTTGTTGATGAACCACTTGGCATCGCCAATGCACTCGGCCGCGATCAGGATCCGCTCGGCGTTCATGCCCGAGAGGATGTAGCGGAAGCCCTTGCCTTCCTCGCCAATCAGGCTGCTCGCCGGAATGCGCAGGTCATCGAAGAACACCTCGGTGGTCGAGTGGTTCATCATCGTGCGGATCGGCTTGATCATCATCCCGCTGCCGACAGCCTTGCGCATGTCGACCAGGAAGATCGACAGGCCCTCGGTCTTCTTCTCCACCTGCTCACGCGGGGTGGTGCGGGCGAGCAGCAACATCAGATCGGAATGCTCGGCCCGGCTGGTCCAGATCTTCTGGCCGTTGACGACGTACTCATCGCCATCGCGCACCGCGACAGTGCGCAAGGACAGCGTATCGGTGCCGCTGGTCGGCTCCGACACGCCGAAGGCCTGGAGCCGCAGCGAGCCATCGGCGATGCCGGGCAGATAGGCACGCTTCTGGTCCTCGCTGCCGTATTTCAGCAGCGTGTTCATGATGTACATCTGCGCGTGGGCGCTGGCCCCGTTGCAGCCAGCGGCCTGGATTTCTTCCATGATCACTGCGGCGGCATCGAGCTTGAGGCCCGATCCGCCGTAGTCACCCGGGATCAGCGCGGCGAGGAACCCGGCCTGGGTCAGCGCATCGACGAACTCACCCGGATAGTCGCGGGTGCGGTCCTTCTCGCGCCAGTATTCGCCCGGAAACTCGGCGCAGAGGGCCTGCACCGCGCGGCGGATTTCAGCCAGGTCTTCGGATTCGGGCATCAAGATTCCAGGTCAATCGTCAGGGGAGCAGAGCGCCGGATGGCGCCGCCGCGCCGCTCCCCGCAATGACGAAAAGTGCCAGCCGATCAGGCCGGAATCGCGTTGAAGGGCACGCCCTTGTCGGGGCGGTGGTCCTGCGGCAGGCCCAGCACCTTTTCGGCGATGGTGTTGAGCAGGACTTCGTCCGAACCCCCGGCAATGCGCCCCGTGGGCGCATTGAGCCAGCTGGTACCCCAGTCTTCCTTCACATAGGCGTGGGGATCGAAATCGAAGGCCTGGTTGCCCTGCAGGTCGAGCGCCATTTCCGAAAGTTTTTGCCGGCTGCGCACCGCGACCAGTTTCTGCAGGGACCCTTCCGGCCCCGGCTGCATCCCGGCCTGCATCATTGCAAAGGCGCGCTTGGTGATGCTGTCCAGCCCGGCGCGCATCGCATGGTTCCGGGCAATGGCCGAGCGAATGCGGCCATCCTTGATTGCCGGCTTGCCGTTGATCGTCAGTTCCTTGGTTGTATCGACAAACAGATCGAGATGCGGGCCGAACCCGGCGCTGTCGGTGGCTATGTAGCGTTCGATCATCAGCGTGTGCAGCGCAACGCCGAAGCCGCCGCCAACCTCGCCCATGCGCTGGCTGTCTTCCAGACGCACGGCATCGAAGAACACCTCGTTCACGTGGCTGTCGCCGCCGGCCAGCTTGATCGGGCGGACTTCGACGCCCTCGGCCTTCATATCGACCCAGAAATAGGTCAGGCCCTTGTGCTTTTCGACGGTCGGGTCGGTGCGGACCACGATCACGCCGTAGTCGCAGTACTGCGCCCAGGAGGTCCAGACCTTCTGCCCGGTCATCCGCCAGCCGTTGCCATCGGGCTCGGCCTTGGTGCGCAGCGCAGCCAGGTCAGACCCGCCCGAAGGTTCGGAGAACAGCTGGCACCAGATTTCCTCACCGCGCAGCGCCTTGATCACGCGCTCCTTCACCCAGGCGCGGTCCTGGCCATAGTGGATCAGGATCGGAATCGGCATGCCCAGCGAAATGCCGAAATAGACGTTCGGCATGCCGAACTGCATTTCCTCGGCATCGAAAGCGATCTTGTGCATGTTCGACAGGCCCTGCCCGCCGATCTCGGTCTTCCAGTTGATCCCGGCGTAACCGGCATCATACTTTTCGGCCATGTACTGGCGGCCCAGCGCCAGGTCTTCCTCAACCGAGAGGTTAAGCTTGCCCCGCGCCGCGCGGGAATACTTCGGGGCTACGCTTTCCAGCCAGGCGCGGGCCTGGGCGCGGTAGGTTTCGATCTCGCTCATGCGGCTTCTCCCGTCAGCGTTTCGACCAGCAGGTCTTCCCAGAACAGCAGGTTGCCCTGCTCGATTGCCAGGCTGCGGGCCCGGCGCATGTGGAGGTGGAGGCCCTGTTCCCAGGTCACCCCGATCCCGCCGTGGATCTGCACGCAGTCGCGCGCGCAGGTGTCATAGGCTTCGGTTGCGGTCAGTCGGGCATCGGCCGCGGCCAGCAGGAAGCCATCGGTGCCGGCGCTGGCTGCGGCGTGGATGCAGTTGGCGCGGGCGATCTCGACCAGGCCGTACATCTCCGCAATGCGGTGCTTGACCGACTGGAACGCGCCGATCAGCTGGCCAAAGGCCTTGCGGGTGACGGCATAGTCACGCGCGATGTGCAGCAATGCCTCGGCCCCACCGACCTGCTCGTGCGCGGTGACCACGGCCATCCGGGCGAGCACTTCGCGGGCCAGCGCGGTGGCCGCCGCGCCTTCGGCCAGGACGGTCGCCGGGGTGCCGGCAAAGGTGAGGTCGGCATAGAGCCGGCTGTTGTCAAAGCTCGAAACCGCCTTGCGCTCGGCCCCGGCGAGTTCGGCCAGCGCTAGGACCGGGCCGTTGGCACCGCTGGCCCAGACCAGCGCCAGCTCGGCCTTGAGCCCGCCCGGCACGGCCGGCTTGCTGCCGGTCAGCTTGCCGTCGGCAAACCTGGTGGCCGGCGCTGCGGGGAGGATGTCGGTCCCTTCGGCAAAAGCCACCGCACCGCGCGCTTCGCCAGCGGCGATTTGCGGCAGATACTTGGCCGCAGCATCCGCATTGCCTGCGGCGACCAGCGCGTGGGTCACGCCGAAACCCGGCGTCAGGAACGGCGCACCGGCCGTAGCCGCGCCGCTCGCCTGGGCAACCAGGCCCAGTTCGACCAGCCGAGGCCCAGCCCGCCATGCTCTTCCGGCACGGCCAGCGCGGTCCAGCCTTGCTCGACCGCCGTATCCCAGAACGGGGCGTCATGTTCGCCGACCTGTTCGAGCAGCTTGAGCAGGCATCCTTGCTCGCCCGGGCATCGAGCACGCGCCGCGATTCGGTCGCGATCGCTTGCTGCCCTTCATCATAAAGGATTGACATATCTGCTTTCCTGTCCCTTTCGGTGCCATCGCCTGCCGCCGGGGTGAACCCGGGCAGCGGCGATTTAATCGCTTGATTAAACTGCCCGCGCGCTGCCCGCAAGCCGTTGCCGAAGCGGATCGGCGCGTGTTAGCCTTTGTCCCGTAACGCACGAGGAGAGGCCGATGCGCGTCCAGCAGCCGAACGGGATCCACCACATCGCGATCATGAGCGCGGACATGAAGGCGCAGCTTACTTTCTTCACCCAGGTGATGGGCTTTCCGCTGAAGGGCCTGTTCGAGATGCACGGCGTGCCCGGCGGCAAGCATGCCTTCCTGGAAATGGGGCCGGAGAGCTACTTCTCAGTCGTCGAACTGGCCGGGATTGACGAGATCCCAGCACGATCGGCATTACCCATGCCGGGACCGGCGCGGGTAAATGCGCCAAGGGGACGATGCAGCACATCGCCTTCCGCGTCCCCGATCCCGAGGGCCTGATCGCCATGCGCGACCGGATCCGCAGCCACGGCATTCCCGCGATCGGCCCGATTGGCCACGGCTTTTGCCGCTCGATCTACTTCGCCGGGCCGGAAGGGCTGACGCTGGAAGTATCCTGCCAAGTGGCCGAGCTTGATGCGGCACATTGGGTCGATCCCAGAATGTTGGCCGAATGCGGCATCTCCCGGCGAGGAGGCCGAGGCCATGCTCAACCCGCCGCCGTGCACTGTGCAGAGCCCGGTGTCTCAGCCCGCCTTCAATCCGTCGGTCCCCAACCTGGCCTATCCGCCCGAAGCGCTTAAGCACATCCTGGCGACACCGGATGAGGCGATTACGAAGCAAGGCAGTTATGACGAGCCGCCGGTCCCCGCGTAGCGTCTGAAAACGGTTCACCGCACCCTCGCCCCAAACCCCCGCGTACGCTATTGACCTGCCACGCCCATTCCTCTGGCAGCGCGGTTGGGGGCGCAGTTGCGCATGGAAGGACTGATCTAATGCGGCTCAATTCAAACAAGCCGGCGGCGTTTGCCTTGCTCGGCATGCTCGCCATTCCGATGTCGGCCGGCCTTTCGGCCCAGGTCAACAACGATCCGAATATCGTCGTCACGGCGAACCGCTGCCCGATATGAGCGCAATGACGCCCGGGCCTGAGCTGAAGGGCGTAATCACGTCTCGCAAGGGTGACCGGCTGAAGATCACCGCCGCCGATGGCACCAGCACGGTGGTGGCGGTCAACGAGACGACCAAGATCAAGGCCAGCAGCGGCCTGTTTGGCAGCAAGGGTGCCAAGCCCACCACGGCATCGCTGCTCAATGGCCTGCCGGTGACCGTCAAGACCATGCAGGCTGGCCAGGTCTGCTGGCCAGCCAGGTCAGCTTCAAGAACAACGATTTCAAGACCGCGATGATGATCCGCAATGGTACCGAGCAGCAGTTTGCCGAGCAGACCGCCGCCACCAGGCGCTGCGCGGACGCATGGCCGATATTGACAATTACAACATCAAGGGCACGACCAACGTGTTCTTCGATACCGGCAAGTGGCAGCTTTCGCCGCAGGCCAAGATGGAGCTGTGCAACGCTGCCCAGCAGGCCGAAGCGACCAAACAACGCTCTGCTGCTGGTGGTCGGGTACACCGACTCGGTCGGCAGCGAGGAATACAACCAGACCCTTAGCGAAAAGCGGGCGAGCAGCGTGATCAACTACCTGCAGCAGGCCTGCCGCTGGAAGCCCTATCGCGTGCTGACCCGACCGGCATGGCCGAGGCTGATCCGCTGGCGGACAACACGACTGAAGAGGGCAAGGCACAGAACCGCCGCGTTGCGGTTAATATCCTTGTCAGCAAAGCGTCGACGGGCTCGAATAGGACGCTGCGGGGGTGGGCAATGCTCACCCTTGCCTTTAACGGCCACGCCCCCTAGCGGCTCCCCGAGCAGCCGCTAGGAGTCGAACCATGGTCCCCGCTACGCCCGCCCCGCAATGGTCGCGATCTGGGAGCCGGAAGCCCGCTTCCGCATCTGGTTCGAGATTGAGGCCCACGCCACACAGAAGCTGGGTGACCTGGGCGTCGTGCCGCCGAGCGGGGCCAAGGCGCTGTGGGACTGGTGGGCGACCAATCCGGCAATCGACGTTGCCGCGATCGATGCGATCGAGGCCGTTACCAAGCACGACGTGATCGCCTTCCTTGACTGGGTGGCCCAGCAGGTCGGCCCCGAAGCACGCTTCATGCACCAGGGCATGACCAGTTCTGATGTGCTCGACACCACCCTGGCGGTCCAGCTGGCCCGAGCGAGTGACATCTTGCTGGCCGATCTCGACGAGCTACTCGCCAATCAAGCGCCGCGCCCTTGAGCACAAATACACCCGACTATCGGCCGCAGCCACGGCATCCATGCCGAGCCAACCACTTTCGGCAAGAAGCTGGCCGAAGCTTATGCTGAGTTCAGCCGCTGCAAGACCCGCCTGCTGGCTGCCCGCGCCGAAGTGGCAACCTGTGCGATTTCCGGCGCGGTCGGTACCTTCGCCAACATTGACCCCTCGGTTGAGGAATATGTTGCCGAGCAGCTCGGCCTTGCGGTCGAACCAGTTTCAACCCAGGTCATCCCGCGCGATCGCCACGCCATGTTCTTTTGCGACGCTGGGCGTGATTGCCAGCTCGATCGAACGCCTCGCGGTCGAGATCCGCCATCTTCAGCGCACCGAAGTGCTTGAGGCCGAGGAGTACTTCTCCCCAGGGCAAAAGGGCTCGTCGGCCATGCCGCACAAGCGCAACCCGGTGCTGACCGAAAACCTGACGGGCCTGGCCCGCATGGTCCGCTCGGCCGTCACCCCGGCGCTAGAGAACGTGGCACTGTGGCATGAGCGCGACATTTCGCACTCCTCGGTCGAACGCTTCATCGGACCCGATGCAACCATCACGCTTGACTTTGCCCTCGCCCGTCTGACCTCGGTGGTCGACAAGCTGCTCGTCTATCCGGAGCGGATGCAGAAGAACCTCGATAAGATGGGCGGGCTGGTCCACTCGCAGCGCGTCCTGCTGGCGCTTACCCAGGCCGGGCTTGAGCGCGATGCCGCTTACCGCCTGGTCCAGCGCAATGCGATGAAGGTGTGGGAAAGCGATGGGCAGCTTAGCCTGCTCGAACTGCTGAAGGCCGATCCGGAAGTGGCGGCCGTGATGAGCGCGGGCGAGCTCGAGGAAAAGTTCAACCTCGATTACCACTTCAAGGCGATCGACACGATCTTCAGCCGGGTCTTCGGGGAGTAACTTGCCCTGCCCCGTCATCCCGCCTAGCATCGCACGGCACGTTGCTGACGGCTACGG